>NZ_JANXTC010000041.1:0-22124 GCF_025356345.1 Tardiphaga sp. | reverse complement strand
CGACACCGGTGGTGAACGCGCTTTCGTCGCTGGCGAGATAGACCGCGAGCGAGGCGATTTCGTCGGCGGTGCCGAGCCGTCCCATCGGTTGCCGGGAGACGAACAGCTCGCGGCCGTTGGGGCCGGCGGCGGCGGCGCGGTCGAGCATCGAGGGCGTCTCGATGGTGCCGGGGCAGATGCAGTTGCAGCGGATGCCCTTGGTGATGAAATCGGCGGCGACGGCACGGGTGAGGGCGGCCACTGCGGCTTTCGTGGCGCCGTAGACATAGCGGTTCGGTGCCGCCTTGAACACGCCGGCGGCCGAGGCGATGTTGACGATCGAGCCGTGGCCGGCTTCGAGCATGCCGGGCAGGAACGACCGGATGGTCCGGTGCATCGACTTGACGTTGATATCGAACGAGAAGTCCCACTCGTCATCCGAACATTCCAGCACCGTGCCGTGATGCACGAAGCCAGCGGCGTTGAGCAGGATGTCGACCTTGCCGACCCGCTGGGCCATCGCCGCCACCGCGGCGCTGTCACGGACGTCGAGTTTTGCCACTTCGATGCCGTCATGGCTGAGCTCGGACACGCCGGCCTCGTTGAGGTCGGTCGCGAACACGGTGGCGCCCTCGCGCGCAAACGCCAGCGCGCAGGCGCGGCCGATGCCGGCGGCGCCGGCGGTGACAAAGGCGCGCTTGCCTTTCAATCGATCAGACATGGTTATTCTCCCCGGGATTTCTATCTGTGCAAACGCCGCTTGGCGGCGTCATTGCGAGGTCAGGGAAAGCCAATTGGCTTTCCCCTTAGCCCTTGCGACGAAGCAATCCAGTCTTCGCTTTTGGCTGCTGGATTGCCGCGTCGTTTCGCTCCTCGCAATGACGGCTGAAAGGTCAGTGATTATGCCGCGCCGTGCCGACCTTGCCGGCGATGTCGTGGTAGCGGGTGGCGAGTTCGAGGCAGGCGCCGGTGGCGTGCTGGCCGACCGTCGAGCGGTACAGTTCCTGCCATGGTGTCTGGTGCGCCGGGTATTTGAAGCCACCGGCGGCTTTCAGATCGGCGCGGCGCTGCTTCAATTCGTCGTCGGAGATCAGGATATTGGCACTGCCCTTGTTGAGGTCGATGCGCACCTGGTCGCCGGTCTTGAGGATCGCCAGCCCGCCATCGGCGGCGGCTTCCGGCGTCGCGTTCAGAATCGACGGCGAGCCCGAGGTGCCGGACTGCCGGCCGTCGCCGATGCAGGGCAGCGCGAGGATACCGCGCTTGATCAGGGCCGCCGGCGGCTGCATGTTGACGACTTCGGCGCCGCCGGGATAGCCGATCGGCCCGGTGCCGCGCACGAACAGGATGCAGTGTTCGTCAATGTTCAGCGACTCGTCATCAATGCGGTGGTGATAGTCCTCCGGCCCCTCGAATACGATGGCGCGGCCTTCGAAGGCGTTGGGGTCCTTCGGATTGGCCAGATAGCGGTTGAAGAACTCCTTCGAGATCACCGAGGTCTTCATGATGGCTGAATCGAACAGGTTGCCGCGCAGCACCAGGAAGCCAGCGTCCTTCACCAGCGGCTTGTCGTAGGACCAGATCACGTCATTGTCGGGCGTGGGCGCCTTGGCGCAATTCTCGCCCATGCTTTGGCCGTTGACGGTCAGGGCGCCCTCGTGAATCTTGTTGTGCGCCATCAATTCGCGCACCACCGACGGCACGCCACCGGCGCGGTGATACTCCTCGCCGAGATAGAAGCCGGCCGGTTGCATGTTGACCAGCAGCGGGATCGCGTGTCCCACGCTCTGCCAGTCGTCGATCGACAGCTCGACGCCGATGTGCCGTGCCAGCGCGTTGATATGGATCGGCGCATTGGTCGAGCCGCCGATCGCCGAATTGACGACGATGCAGTTCTCGAATGCCTCGCGGGTCAGGATGTCCGACGGCTTGAGGTCTTCCCACACCATCTCGACGATGCGGCTGCCGGTCTCGTAGGCGATCTGGCCACGTTCGCGGTAGGGGGCCGGAATGGCGGCGCAGCCGGGCAGCGACATGCCCAGCGCTTCGGCCAGCGAATTCATCGTCGAGGCGGTGCCCATGGTGTTGCAATGGCCGACCGAGGGCGCCGACGACGCCACCAGATTCATGAACTCCTCATAGTCGATCTCGCCGGCGGCCAGTCGCTCGCGGGACTTCCACACCACGGTGCCTGAGCCGGTGCGTTCGCCGTCGTGCCAGCCGTTCAGCATCGGTCCGCCGGACAGCACGATCGCCGGCAGGTTCACGGTCGCCGCGGCCATCAGGCAGGCTGGCGTCGTCTTGTCGCAGCCGGTGGTCAGCACCACGCCGTCGAGCGGATAGCCGAACAGGATCTCGACCAGGCCGAGATAGGCCAGGTTGCGGTCCAGCGCCGCGGTCGGTCGCTTGCCGGTCTCCTGGATCGGGTGCACCGGAAATTCCATCGCCAGCCCGCCGGCGGCGGTGATTCCCTCGCGGACCCGCTTGGCTAGTTCGAGGTGGTGGCGGTTGCACGGCGACAGGTCGTTGCCGGTCTGGGCGATGCCGATGATCGGCTTGCCGGACTGTAATTCGTGGCGGGTCAGCCCGTAATTCAAGTAGCGCTCAAGATAGAGTGCGGTCATCGCTGGATTGTGCGGATCGTTGAACCACTCGCTGGAGCGGAGTTTTCGCCGGACGATTCCATTGAGGGGCTTATTCATCGTTTCTCCCGCAGCGCACACTTGATCGGTGCGTCATAAAATTTCCGGTTGGTCGCCGATGGTTGCACGCTGGCGCGCGCTTCGCAACGTGGCGCGGGGCCGCCATCCCTACGACTATGATCCAACGACAATCTAAAAATATTCTGCTAAGACGTCGATCAACAGACGCTGCGGCATCAGCCGGAGGACGTTTGACTTCTAGGAGGGGAATTGCATGGCGTCAGTGCAGATACACGACGTACGTAAGTCGTTTGGTGGCTTTGAGGTGCTTCACGGCGTATCCGTCCCGATCGAGGATGGCGCCTTTGTCGTGCTGGTCGGCCCCTCGGGCTGCGGAAAATCCACTCTGCTGCGCATGCTCGCCGGGCTGGAAAAGATCACCTCCGGAACCATTTCGATCGGCGACCGCGTCGTCAACGATGTCCAGCCCAAAGAGCGCGACATCGCCATGGTGTTCCAGAATTACGCGCTGTACCCGCACATGACCGTGGCGCAGAATATGGGCTTCTCGCTCAAGCTGCGCGGCGCGGACAAGAGCGAGATCGATAGCAAGGTCAACCGCGCGGCGGACATTCTCGATCTGCGCCCGTTGCTCGAGCGCTACCCGCGACAGCTCTCCGGCGGCCAGCGCCAGCGCGTCGCCATGGGCCGCGCCATTGTCCGTGATCCCCAAGTGTTCCTGTTCGACGAGCCGCTGTCCAATCTCGATGCTAAATTGCGCGTGGCGATGCGCGCCGAGATCAAGGAATTGCACCAGCGGCTCAAGACCACCACCGTCTATGTCACCCATGACCAGATCGAGGCCATGACCATGGCCGACAAGATCGTGGTGATGCAGGACGGCATCGTCGAGCAGATGGGCGCGCCGCTCGAGCTCTATGATCGCCCCGACAACAAGTTCGTGGCCGGTTTCATTGGCTCGCCTGCGATGAATTTCCTCGAGGGCACGCTGAAGGTGAATGGCGGCGAACCGTGGGTCGAGACCGCCAGCGGGGCGCGCCTGCCGGTAGCGTCGGCGCCGGCTTCGGCCAATGGCAAGATGGTGACCTATGGCATCCGCCCGGAGCATCTCGAATTCGCCGATGACGGCATTGAGGCCGAAATCGTGGTGGTTGAGCCGACCGGGTCGGAAACCCAGATCGTGGCACGGATCGGCACCCAGGACATCATCGCGATCTTCCGCGATCGCCGCCATGTCGAGCCTGGGGACAAGATCCACCTGCGGCCGCGCGCCGCCTCGGCGCATCTGTTCGACAAGGATACGGGAAAGCGGATCTAGGCATGTCATTCCGGGATGGAGCAGACGGCGAAGCCGGCTGATGCGGACCTCAGCCACTCCAATTGGAGTGGCGGGGAATCCCGAGATGTTTTGCGCTGAACATTTCGAGATTCCGGGTTCGCTCGCAGCGAGCTGCTCGCGCCCCGGAATGACAAATTCATTCAAAACATTGGTCGATCAACGAGCCAATAAACAGGGAGACTAGACAGATGACTGGATTTACACCGGATCGCCGATCTCTGCTCAAGGGCGGCGCGATCACGCTGGCTGCCGCGGCGACCATGTCCGCCGACCAGCTGCTGGGTTACGCCAAGGCCTGGGCGCAGACCTCGCAGTGGAAACCGGAGCCGGGCGCCAAGATCAACCTGCTGCGTTGGAAGCGTTTTGTCGAAGCTGAAGACGTCGCCTTCATGAAGATCGTCGACGCCTTCCAGAAAGCCACCGGCGTGACCATCACGGTGTCCAACGAATCCTATGACGATATCCAGCCCAAGGCCTCGGTCGCGGCCAATACCGGGCAGGGACTCGATATGGTGTGGGGCCTGTACTCGCTGCCGTTCCTGTTTCCGTCGAAGTGCATGGACGTCACCGACGTCGCCGAATATCTCGGCAAGAAGAATGGCGGCTGGGCCAGTTCCGGCGAACAATACGGCAAGTATAATGGCAAGTGGATCGGCGTACCCGTCGCTGCCACCGGTGGGCTGGTCAACTACCGCGTCGCCGCCGCTGAAAAGGCCGGCCACAAGACCTTCCCGGAGGACCTCGCCGGCCTTCAGGACCTGTTCAAGGGCATGAACAAGAACGGCACACCCGGCGGCATGGCGCTTGGCCATGCTTCGGGAGACGCCAATGGCTGGGTGCACTGGGCGCTGTGGGCCCATGGCGGCAAGCTGATCGACAAGGACAACAAGGTCACCATCAACTCGCCGGAAACCGCGAAGTCGCTGGAATACGTCAAGTCGCTGTACGACAATTTTATCCCGGGCACCGCGTCCTGGAACGATTCGTCGAACAACAAGGCTTTCCTCGCCGGCCAGTTGCACCTCACCACCAACGGCATCTCGGTCTATGTGACGGCGAAGAAGGAAGCGCCGGCGATCGCCGAGGACATGAACCACGCCCATCTGCCCAAGGGTCTCGACGGCAAGCGCCGCGAACTGCATCTCGGCTTCCCGATCCTGATCTTTTCCTTCACCAAATTCCCGCAGGCCTGCAAGGCGTTCACCGCCTTCCTGATGGAGCCGGAGCAGTTCAACCCGTGGGTCGAGTCGGCGCAGGGCTATCTGTCTCCGTTCCTCAAGGCCTATGAGAAGAACCCGATCTGGACCGCCGATCCGAAAAATACCCCGTACCGCGATGTCGCGACCACGGCATCGACTCCGGCGGGCGAGGCGCAGATGAGCGAGAACGCGGCGGCGGCGATCGCCGATTTCGTGGTGGTCGACATGTACGCCAACTACTGCACTGGCCGTGAAGACGTGAAGACCGCGATGGCCTCGGCGGAACGCGCGGCCAAGCGCATCTTCCGCGCGTAATGATGTGATCACGAGGGCCGGCGCGACTGTTTCGCGCCGGCCTCTTCTCCATCATTGCGAGGAGCGAGGCGACGCGGCAATCCAGAAGCCAAAAGCGAAGACTGGATTGCTTCGTCGCAACGGCTAAGGGGAAAGCCAATTGGCTTTCCCTGACCTCGCTATGACGGACGTGAGCAATTGAGATTGTAACCGGAGCTGCAATGGAATGACCACCCTCCCGACATCGTTGCCGACGCCGACAAGGCATTTCGGCAAATCTTCCGCCTGGGACCGGCTGCGCACGAATCGCGGCTGGCTGGCCATGTGGTTCATGATGCCGGCGGCGGCGTTCCTGATCCTGTTCCTGGCCTATCCGCTGTTTCTCGGCGTCTGGATGAGTTTCACCGACGACCGTATCGGTCGTGGCGGCGGCAATTTTGTTGGCCTGGAGAATTACGAATGGCTGTGGGAGGATTCGATTTTCTGGCTTTCGGTATTTAACACGCTGCTCTACACGGTCGTCGCCTCGGCCATCAAATTCGTGGTCGGACTTTACCTCGCGCTGCTGCTGAACCGACACATGCCGTTCAAGGCGCTGATCCGCGCCGCGGTGCTGATCCCCTTCATCGTGCCCACCGTGCTGTCGGCGATCGCGTTCTGGTGGATCTATGATTCACAATTCTCGATCATCTCGTGGTCGCTGATCAAGATGGGATGGATCGACCACAACATCAATTTCCTCGGCGATTCCAACATGGCGCGCGGCAGCGTGATCTTCGCCAATATCTGGCGCGGCGTGCCGTTCGTGGCGATCACGCTGCTGGCTGGACTGCAGACCGTGTCGCCGTCGCTCTACGAGGCCGCGACGCTGGACGGTGCCACCTCGTGGCAGCGCTTCCGCTTCATCACCTATCCGCTGTTGACGCCGATCATCGCCGTGGTGATGACGTTCTCGGTGCTGTTCACCTTCACCGACTTCCAGCTGATCTGGGCGCTGACCCGCGGCGGTCCCGTCAACGCCACCCATCTGATGGCGACGCTGAGCTATCAGCGCGGCATTCTGTCCGGCCGGCTCGGCGAAGGCGCGGCGATCGCCACCGCGATGATCCCGTTCCTGATGGCGGCGATCGCGATCTCCTGGTTCGGCATGCAACGCCGTAAATGGCAGCAAGGCACTGACAATGACTGATTCAACCGCCGACCTTCGTCGCGTTGTTGCTGCTGCGACCGTGCAAAAAGACGACCACAGCGAGGGCATGACCTATCTGGAGTCGCTGCCGCGCCGCGTCGTCACGCTGTACATCCCGCTGTTCATCATCGTCGTCATCCTGCTGTTTCCGTTTTACTGGATGGCGCTGACCTCGATCAAGCCGGACGAGCAGCTGATCGACATGGAGACGTACAACCCGTTCTGGGTGATCAAGCCGACCCTGAAGCACATCAGCAAGCTGTTGTTCGAGACCAACTATCCGCGCTGGCTGTGGAACACGATGTATGTCGCCGCCGCCGCGACCACGCTGTCGATCTTCGCCTCGGTGCTCGCCGCCTATGCGATCGTGCGGCTGCGCTTTCGCGGCGCGGAAGTGGTCGGCGCGACCATCTTCATGGCCTATCTGGTGCCGCCGTCGATCCTGTTCATCCCGCTGGCGAGCGTGATCCAGGCCTATGGCCTGTTCGACTCGCCGATCGCGTTGATCCTGGTCTACCCGACGCTGCTGATCCCGTTCTCGACCTGGCTGTTGATGGGATATTTCAAGACTATCCCGTTCGAGCTCGAGGAATGCGCCCTGATCGACGGTGCCTCGCGCTGGCAGATCCTGGTCAAGATTGTCGTGCCGCTGGCCGTGCCGGGGCTGATCTCGGCCTTCATCTTCTCGTTCACGCTGTGCTGGAACGAGTTCATCTACGCGCTCACCTTCCTGCAATCGACCCAGAACAAGACCGTGCCGGTGGCGATCGTCAACGAATTCGTCGATGGCGACATCTACAAATGGGGCTCGCTGATGGCCGGCGCGCTGGTCGGCTCGTTGCCGCTGGTGATCCTGTACGCGTTCTTTGTCGAGCACTATGTCTCGGCGATGACCGGGGCGGTGAAGGAATAGCAACGCTGCGCCGGTACTGCCAATGCGGTGACCGGCCCCTCCACGTCATTGCGAGGAGCGCAGCGACGCGGCAATCCACAGAGCCGCAAGCGGAGACTGGATTGCTTCGTCGCAACGGCTCCTCGCAATGACGGTTGCGGCGACGACGCTCAACCCAAAATAACAACAACAAGGAGAACTTCCCTTGCACATCCTCATCCTCGGCGCCGCCGGCATGGTCGGCCGCAAGCTGACCGAAAAATTGTTGCGCGACGGCCGCCTCGGCGGCAGGGAGATCACCCGCATGACGCTGCAGGATGTGGTCGCGCCGGCGAAACCGGCCGGTGCCGCGCTGCCGATCAGCATCGTTACCTCCGACTTCGCTGACCCTGCCACCGCGGCGCCGCTGCTGTTGCACCGCCCTGACGTGATCTTCCACCTCGCCGCGATCGTCTCCGGCGAGGCCGAGGCCGAGTTTGAAAAGGGTTATCGTATCAATCTCGACGGCACCCGTTTCCTGATCGATGCCATCCGCGCCATCGGCGGCGGCTACAGACCGCGGCTGGTATTTACCTCCTCGATCGCGGTGTTTGGTGCGCCGTTCCCGGCGCAGATCGGCGACGAGTTCTTCCACACGCCGCTGACCTCCTACGGCACGCAGAAGTCGATCTGCGAAATGCTGATCGCCGACTACACCCGCAAGGGCTTTCTCGACGGCATCGGCATCCGGCTGCCGACCATCTGCGTCCGTCCGGGGACGCCGAACAAGGCGGCGTCCGGCTTCTTCTCGAACATCATTCGCGAGCCGCTCGCCGGCCATGAAGCGATCCTGCCGGTGGGCGAGGATGTCCGCCACTGGCATGCCTCGCCGCGCTCGGCGGTCGGCTTCCTGGTCCACGCCGCCACCATGGACCTTGCCGCGATGGGCGCGCGTCGCAATCTCAGCATGCCCGGCCTGTCGGTCACTGTCGGCGAACAGATCGCCGCGCTGGAGCGCGTCGCCGGAAAGAGCGTGGTGGCGCGGATCGTCAGGAAGACCGATCCGGTGATCACCGGCATCGTGTCCGGCTGGCCACGCGATTTCGTCACCGAGCGCGCGCTCAGTCTCGGCTTCACCACGGCGGAGAAGACGTTCGACGACATCATCCGGTTTCACATCGAGGATGAACTGGGCGGGACGTTCGTGCACTGACCTATCCCCGTCATTGCGAGGAGCGAAGCGACGCGGCAATCCAGAGGGCCGCCAAACGCAGGGCTGGATTGCTTCGTCGCAAGGGCTCCTCGCAATGACGATTTGATCTGCTGTCCCGTGCGCCTATATTGAGTCCAACAATCGCACACGGGAGAAACACCATGACTGCCAGCATCGTTGGATGGGCGCATACGCCGTTCGGAAAGCTCGAAAACGAGACCGTCGAGAGCCTCGTGGTGCGGGTGGCGACCGAGGCGATGGCTGATGCCGGCATTTCCGCGGCCGATGTCGATGAAATCGTGCTGGGGCATTTCAACGCCGGCTTTTCGCCACAGGATTTTACGGCCTCGCTGGTGCTGCAGGCCGATCCGGCGCTGCGCTTCAAGCCCGCGACCCGCGTCGAGAATGCCTGCGCCACCGGCTCCGCCGCCGTGCAGGCCGGCGTCAAGTCGATCGCGGCCGGGACCGCGAAGATCGTGCTGGTCGTGGGCGTCGAACAGATGACGCGCACGCCAGGTCCGGAGGTCGGCAAAAACCTGTTGCGCGCGTCCTATCTGCCGGAAGATGGCGACACGCCCGCGGGATTTGCCGGCGTGTTCGGCGGCATCGCGCAGAAATATTTCCAGAAATATGGCGACCAGTCCGATGCGCTGGCGATGATCGCCGCCAAGAACCACGCCAATGGCATGCACAATCCCTATGCGCATATGCGCAAGGATTTCGGTTTCGAGTTCTGCCGCTCCGAGAGCGACAAGAACCCGTTCGTGGCGGGGCCGTTGAAGCGGTCCGATTGCTCGCTGGTGTCGGACGGCGCCGCGGCGCTGGTGCTGACCGATTCCGAAACCGCCAAGGCGATGGGCAAGGCGGTCACCATCAAGTCCACCGCGCATGCGCAGGATTTTCTGCCGATGTCGAAGCGCGACATCCTGTTGTTTGAGGGCTGCACCGTGGCCTGGCAGCGCGCGCTGGAAGCCGCCGGCGTTACGCTCGAGGACCTGTCCTTTGTCGAGACCCATGACTGCTTCACCGTCGCCGAATTGATCGAGTATGAGGCGATGGGGCTGACGCCGCGCGGGCAGGGCGCCCGCGCCATCAAGGAAGGCTGGACCCAGAAGGATGGCAGGCTGCCGGTCAATCCGTCCGGCGGCCTCAAGGCCAAGGGCCATCCGATCGGCGCCACCGGCGTCTCGATGCACGTGCTGAGCGCCATGCAGCTGCTTGGGCAGGCGCCGGAGGGAATGCAGATCAAGAATGCCAAACTGGCCGGCATCTTCAACATGGGCGGCGCGGCGGTCGCCAATTACGTCTCGGTGCTGGAGCCGGCGAAGTAATCGCGATGAATGTGGCGCAGTGGCTGGCGGCGTCGGCGCGGCTGCATCCCGATGCGCCGGCGTTGTTGCGCGGCACCGCCGTGCAAGCAGATTATGCCACCTTCGCGCGTCGCGCAGCCGCGATCGGCGCGGGGCTGCGGCGCGATTTCGGTATCCGCCCCGGCGACCGCGTCGCGCTGTTCATGACCAACTGCACGCAATATCTCGAATGTCTCTATGCGGTGTGGTGGATCGGCGCGGTGGTGATTCCGATCAACGCCAAGCTGCACGGCCGCGAGGCGGCGTGGATCTGCGACAATGCCGGTGCCACGCTGGCTTTCGTCGATGAGGATGGACGCCAGGCGCTCGTCGCGGTCACGGAGGACCTGCCGCCCTCAATGCCGATGCTGTCGGTCGACAGCGCCGACTACCAGACGTTGCAGCGCGACGATGGTGGCACGCCCGCACCATCGCCGCGTGAAGACGACGATCTTGCCTGGCTGTTCTATACGTCCGGTACCACCGGCCGCCCCAAGGGCGTGATGCTGAGCCATGGCAATCTGGTGGCGGCATCGCTGTGCTACCTCGCCGATGTCGATGCGGTGTCGCAGCAGGACGCGATCCTCTATGCCGCGCCGATCTCGCATGGCGCCGGGCTGTATAATTTCATCCATGTCCGGATGGCGGCGCGCCATGTCGTGCCGCCGAGCCGCGGCTTCGATGCCGATGAGGTGTTGACGCTGGCAAGACAGCTCGACCACGTCTCGATGTTCGCCGCGCCCACCATGGTGCGCCGCCTCGTCGATGCCGCGAAGCGCCGCAAGGAGCGCGGCGAGGGAATCCGCACCATCGTCTATGGCGGTGGGCCGATGTATCTCGCGGATATTCGCGACGCCATGGCCACCATGGGCCAGCGCTTCGTGCAGATCTACGGCCAGGGCGAGTCGCCGATGACCATCACGTCGCTGCGCCGCGAATTCCATGCGGACAGCGATCATCCGCGCTACCTTGAGCGGCTGGCCTCGGTCGGCCCGGCGCAGAGCGTGATGCAGGTCCGTGTCACCGGCGCCGACGGCCGATCGCTGCCGACCGGCGAAACCGGCGAGGTCGAGGCCAGCGGTCCCGCGGTGATGCTCGGTTACTGGAATAATCCGAACGCCAATGCAGAGACGCTGAAGGATGGCTGGCTGCGCACCGGCGATGTCGGGCGCCTCGATCAAGACGGTTTCCTCACTCTGTCAGACCGCTCCAAGGACGTCATCATTTCCGGCGGCACCAACATCTATCCACGTGAGGTCGAGGAGGCGCTGCTGGCCCATCCTGACGTCCGCGAGGTCTCGGCGATCGGCGTGCCCGATCCCGAGTGGGGCGAGATCGTGGTGGCCTGTGTGGTGCTGGAGCAGGGGGCGGCGGCCAATGATGCCGCGCTCGATGCGCATTGCCTCGACGCCATCGCCCGTTTCAAGCGGCCGAAGCGCTACGTCTATCTCGAGGCCCTGCCGAAGAACAATTACGGCAAGGTGCTGAAGACGGAGCTGCGCGCCATGATGCGCGCCTGATCAGATCCGGCATTTCATCAGCCCGAACAGGGTTTCGCCGCCCTGCGTCGCGGGCTGGATGGTGCCGTTCGGCGTCAGCGCCAGCGGTCGCCTTGTTACCGAGTTGCCGACATTGCCGCCGATGATTTCGATCTCGGAGCCGACCCCGATCACGATATCGCAATGGCCTTTGTAGTCGCCGCCATTCTGATGGTCATAGTCGATGCCGTGCTGGCGCGCCCAGCAGACGATGTCGCCGGGCTCAGGACGTTGCTCATTGAGGCGATAACACCAGTAGCCGGCCTGCGCCTGGCCCTGCCGTAGATCGCGGATGGCGCGCGCAATATAGGCGGAGTGCTGGGCATTGTAGCGGAAGCGGGGGCCGGCGCCGGCGGTGCGCATCACCCAGGAGATGAACGCCGCCGACCACGGCACATCGTCGCGGCCGTTCAGCGTGTCGTCATGCACGCCCTCGCTCCAGTACAGGCCGACGTCGCGATACCAGGGGTCCTCGCCCTCCTTGTGGCCGTGATGGGTGGTGTGGCCGGACAGGTCGTAGGTCTGCTTGCCGAATTTTTCCCATTGCGCGATGGCGATCTCGGCCGTGCGTTCGGCGAAGCTGCTCGGCCTTGGCAGCACATCGCCGGGCGCGGGCGTTGCCGCCGCGACGCTCGCCGCCGCGGTGAGCGTCGAGGAGCCGTCGAATTCGCGGGCGCGGACACCGGACGCTTCGGTCAGCCAGGCGTTGCGGGCCGCGCATTTCTGCACGATCGGAGTTGTCGCGGATACGTCGGAGAGTTGGTTCGGCGCGGTTGTCTGCGCATCGATGAAGCCGCGCAGCGTATGGCGGCCGGCGGTGGCGGGCGTACCGGCAACCGGTACGATCCGCGGCGCGCCGAACAATCGTAACTGCTCCATGTGACCGAGCGCGGGATTGAACCAGCTGATATATCCGCCCGGCAGGATGTGGCGTGGCTTGGTCAATTTGCCGGTGAATGAATAGCGCACGCCGGAGGCGCGAACCGGGTCGAAGAAGTTCGGCGTATAGAAGTCGGCGACCAGGATATCATCGATCGGATAGGCGTTCTCCGGATGTTCGGAGGGATCGCAGACCTCGAGCAGATATTCGAATTTGGCCCCCGGCAGATCCACGATCTCGTTCTGCGAGATGCCGATGCCGGTGGATGAGACCACCTGGTTGGCACTCGGATCGACCAGCATTTCCAGGCATTCATGGCTGGTGATCAACGACCAGGTCGACCCCATCGCCACCCTGGCATAAGGCTGGTGATGGTCGGTCAGATGAATCCCCAGCGCATTGTCCGGGATACTGTCCTCGATGAAGATGGGCCAGATGCCGGGTTCGATGGAATTCGCATTATCCAGCGCGATGACGCTGCCGCTGATATTCCAGATCGGTCGCAAATCCCGCATCACCTGGACATTGAGGGCGGCGGCGACCCGGACGAGCTGGGCAAACGATATATGCGGTGTGCGCGCGACCAGTCCAATACGGCGTGGCAGCATCGGATCCTCCCTAGATCGACAGACCTTCATAGCTCACGGAAATAGTGACGGGGCCGCGGTCGAGCAGATGGCGGAGCTGGTCGCGGCACTGGATCAGATGCGCGGCATCCTCGCGCACGCCGAGGCAGCCATTGGTCTGCGCCTGTCCGCCGTCGGGATGGACCCGGAACAGGCTGCGTCCGAACATCTTCGTGTCCAGGATGGGATCGAGGTCGAACGAGTAGCCGATGCCGTTGAACACCATGCCAACGGTGTCGCGCGGACGAAAGTGACTCAGCCGGTAAAAGCCGGGCGGTACCGGGCCATTGGTGGTCTTGTAGTTGCGGGCGCCGCCGCCGGTATTGACGGTGTAGGTACCGAGCGCGGCGCCGCGGTTGTCGAAGAGTTTGAGTTCGCCGTGCACGACGGGATGATGGCGCGGGCTGGTGAAGATGCTCTGGCCCGTAAAGGCGCCAAGTACCTGAACCGCCGCGGTCGGCGGCAGCGCGGCTGCCGTGACCGCGACCGCCTCCTGGTCCGGCGGATCGATCTCGCACAGCGCCAGCCGGACCCGGAGTTGCTGCGCGGTGGAAAGACTTTGCAGCGCCTGGCTGAAGGCATTCGCGGAGACTTCGCGCAGTGTCAGCGTGGTGCTCAGAATGTCGGAATCCGAAATGTTCATCGCGGAGGATTGTAGTTCGAGCCATTTGGCGAGATCGGCCGGATTGGTGTCGGCCTTGATGCGGCTCGATGCCGCGCGCACCAGCGGGGCGATGCGGTCGTCATAGGCTGGCGACGAAGGCTGCAGCTTCCAGATCTCGATCGCGACAATGGCCGGATGATAGGGATCGTCATCGCTCGCCGTGTTGGATGCGGCTATCGCCGGCATGGCGGTCGCTGCGAATGCCTGTGACGGAAGAGGGTCGAGCGCCGGAAAACCCGCTTGAGCGATAAAGCCCTTCAGGCGGTCGAAATCCGGCCGGGTGGCGCTGTAGGTTCGGGTGAACGGAAACGGTCCGCTGGCGGCGATGACAATGGTGTCGGACCCGGTAGTGCGAGCGGCCTGCAGCGTACAGCTCACCATGGCGGAGAAAAATGCGACCTGCGCCTGACAGACCAGCCGCGTGCCGTCGGCGCGCGCCCGGATCGCCGTGACGCTGAAGCTTTGGGGTGTGCCGTCCGTGGCTTCGCGCAAACTCAGATTGCCGCTGTCGGCACCTGTCTTTCGCATCGCGACGGTGACGTCGCGCCCGGTGTCGGATTTTGCCGAAACCGTTACTTCGGATGCCGCGCCAGCAGGGCCATGAGCCGCGGTGGAAAAGGCGACGGCCAGTGGCGCCGCGCTTGCATCGAATTCAATGCTCTGGGCAATGGGAACGGCATGGGATGTCGCCTCGTCAAGGGCCCGCATGCCGGCGTCCGCGCATTGATGCAGATGGTTGAGATTTTGCGGGTTGCTGACGTAATAATTCGTCGCGGCGAGATAGTCTTCCATCGCCTCGCCGGTCACGATCTCGCGCGCGGCCGCGACCTCGCGTGGCAGCTCGGGATCGCCACCGCCGAGCCAGACCAGCAGCTTGGTCGGCGGCCCCGACATGTTGATCCACAACATCATGTAGATTTGCGCCTTGGTATCGACCCGCCGGTGCGCCTGCGTGGCGCGGTCGAGACAGCGGTCGAGATCATCATAGACATGGGCGAGGATCTGCTCGTCCATCCGGTCGACCAGATTGGCGGCGCTGAGCAGCGCGCGGTTGACGCGGCTGGTCTCGGCGGCGCTGAGCGGGTTTTTGATCTGGTGCTTCGACAATTGCGCCAGCAGGCCGTCGATGTCCGCCGCCGTCATCCCCGCGGCGGACATCGCATTGCGGAAGGTTGCCGTGACAAAGGGCTGAGCGGCGGCGAGGTCGCCTTGCATGAAGCCGAAACTGGCGCCGCTCTTTCCCTTGGCGGCGAAGCTGATCTTGTAAGGTGTATCGTTGCCGATCTCGTGAAGACGCAGCGCCCCGCGGATCGCCGGCTTGATGGCGGCACTGACCATGTCTTCCTCCCACGAAACAGATTGATGCGGTCGGCCCGCGCGCGCCGGGCCACCGGCCGCGCAATCGCCTCAAGCGTGCAATTGATTGTATGTCTATTAAGGGTTGATTTGGTTCATGGCATCGTTGTGCCGCGGCGGCGCGGCCGGTTGTCGCGCGCGGAATGAACGGCGTCCGACGCGCCCCGGCAGCGTGATCGTTTTCGCGCATGCCGCCTTGCGCCAGCGGGCCTTGATCTTGCGGGAGCCATGCCGTTACTACGGACTCATAATGACGGTGCAGGTAGCACCGCACCAATCGCCCGGGAGCGAACGAACCATGGGACCACTGCAAGGGGTCAGGATCATCGACATGACGTCGGTGCTGATGGGCCCATATGCCACCCAGATGCTGGGCGACTATGGCGCCGATGTCATCAAGGTGGAATCCCCGGAAGGCGACCTGGTCCGTACCATCGGGCCGATGCGCCATCCCGGCATGGGCCCGATCTTTCTCAATACCAACCGCAGCAAGCGCAGCATCTGCCTCGACCTGAAGAAGGACGCCGGCCGTGACGCGTTGTTGCGGCTGATCGAAACCGCCGACGTGCTGGTCTACAATGTCCGTCCGGCAGCGATGGCGCGGCTCAATCTCGGCTATGAGGTGCTGGCGCAGATCAATCCGCGGCTGGTCTATGCCGGCGTATTCGGCTTCGGCCAGGACGGCCCCTATGCCGCCAAGGCGGCCTATGACGATCTGATCCAGGGCGCCACCGCGTTGCCCTATCTCAATGCGCGGGTCGGCGACGGCACGCCGCGTTACGTGCCCAACGCGCTGGTCGACCGCATCGTCGGAATCACCGCCGTCGGCGCCATTCTTGCCAGCGTGGTGCATCGCGACCGCACCGGGCAGGGCCAGCGCGTCGACATTCCGATGTTCGAGACCATGGCCAGCTTCATGATGGGCGACCATCTCGGCGGCCTGACCTATGAGCCGCCGCTCGACAGAGGCGGTTACGCCCGGCATCTGTCGCCGGACCGGCGGCCCTACCAGACCTCCGACGGCTACATCTGCGCGATGGTCTATAATGACAAGCAGTGGCTGAGCTTTTTGCGCGCGGTCGGGCGCGACGATCTGCTGGCCGATCCGGTCTATGCCAGTTTCGCGCAGCGCACGCAGCACATCGATGTCGTGCTGGCCGAGCTGTCAAACATCTTCAAGACCCGCACGACCGCGCAGTGGATAAAACTGCTCGATGATGCCGACGTGCCGTCACTGCCGATGCACGATCTAGAAAGCATGCTGATCGATCCGCATCTGGTGGCGACGGATTTCTTCCCCGTCGTGCAGCATCCCAGCGAAGGCGCGATCCGCAGCATGAAGGTGTCGGCGAAATGGTCCGCGACCCCGGTGGAAACGTCGCGATTGGGGCCGGGGCTTGGTGAACACAGTGCCGAAATTCTCGCCGAGGCCGGCTATTCCGCTGGCGAGATCGCGCAGCTTCATTCCGACGGTGTTATCCGGACGCCGTCGCCCGATCTCGGACAGGTCTGATCGCCGATGAATTTCGCTTATGACGCCAACCAGGAGTCGATCCGCGACGCCATCGACAAGATCTGCGTGCGCTTCGACGATGCGTACTGGCTGAAGAAGGACCGAGAGGGCGGCTTCCCGCTCGATTTCCACAAGGCGA
The DNA here is from genome assembly GCF_025356345.1 of Tardiphaga sp. Taxonomy (GTDB): domain Bacteria; phylum Pseudomonadota; class Alphaproteobacteria; order Rhizobiales; family Xanthobacteraceae; genus Tardiphaga. The sequence goes on along the minus strand of NZ_JANXTC010000041.1, from coordinate 5,312 downwards.
TGGCCGACGCCGGCTGGCTCGGCATCTGCATTCCGGAAGCCTATGGCGGCTCCGGGCTGGGTATCACCGAAGCCGCCATCATGATGCGGACGATCTCGGAATCCGGAGCCGGCATGTCCGGCGCCTCCGCGGTGCATATGAACGTGTTCGGGCTCAATCCGGTGGTGGTGTTCGGCACGCCTGAACAGTGCGAACGCATGCTGCCGCCGATCGTCGCTGGTAAGGAGAAGTCTTGCTTCGCCGTTACCGAGCCCAATACCGGGCTCAACACCACGCAATTGAAGACCCGCGCGGTGCATGACGGCGACAAATATGTCGTCAACGGCCAGAAAGTGTGGATCTCGACCGCGCAGGTCGCCGAAAAGATCCTGCTACTGGCGCGCACCACGCCGCTGGACGAGGTCAAGAATCCAACCCACGGCCTCAGCCTGTTCTACACCGACTTCGACCGTGAGCGGATCGCCGTCCACGAAATCGAGAAGATGGGCCGCAAGGCGGTCGACTCCAACGAGCTGTTCATCGCCGATTTCGAGATTCCGGTCGAAGACCGCATCGGCGAGGAGGGCCGCGGCTTCGAATATATTTTGCATGGCATGAACCCGGAACGCATTCTGATCGCGGCCGAAGCGGTGGGCCTGGGCAAGGCCGCGCTGAAGCGCGCGGCGGACTACGCCAAGGTGCGAAATGTCTTCAACCGCCCGATCGGCCAGAACCAGGCGATCCAGCATCCGCTCGCCAAGAACTGGATGGAGCTGGAAGCGGCGTGGCTGATGACGCTGTCGGCCGGCTGGCAATACGACCAGGGCCTGCCCTGCGGCCCCGCCGCCAATGCCGCCAAATATCTGGCGGGCGAGGCCGGCTATCACGCCTGCGAGCAGGCGGTGATGACCCATGGCGGCTTTGGCTATGCCAAGGAATATCACGTCGAGCGCTATCTCAGGGAGTCGCTGATCCCGCGCATCGCGCCGGTTAGCCGCGAGCTGATTTTGTCGTTCATCGCCGAGAAAGTCCTCGGCCTGCCCAAATCTTACTAAAACTGAAGTCGTATTGATGAAAACAAACTGTCATTCCGGGGCGCGCGCGGCGCCAGCCGCGAGCGAACCCGGAATCCCGGGATTGCTGAAACTCAGATTGATGAACAGCTCGGGATTCCGGGTCCGCGCCGCTCGTCGGCTGTGCCGACGACCGACACGTCCCGGAATGACAGTGCGGGACAATCGCGTATGAGCTACATCACCGGCGTTGGTCTCACCCCGTTCGGCAAGCACGAAGGCTCCTCCACCCTCGATCTGATGAGCCGCGCGGCCGAGGCCGCCATGGCCGATGCCAGCCTCACGCGCGGCGACATCGACGGTTTTCTCTGCGGCTATTCCACCACCATGCCGCACATCATGCTGGCCACGGTGTTCGCCGAGCATTTCGGCATTACGCCATCCTATGCCCACGCCATCCAGGTCGGCGGCGCCACCGGCATGGCGATGGCGATGCTGGCGCATACGCTGGTCGATGCTGGCGTCGCCAAACACATATTGGTCGTCGGCGGCGAGAATCGCCTCAGCGGGCAGAGCCGCGACGCCTCGATCCAGGCGCTGGCGCAGGTCGGCCATCCCACCTATGAAGTCCCGCTCGGCCCGACCATCCCGGCCTATTACGGGCTCGTTGCCTCGCGCTACATGCATGAATACGGCGTCACGGAAGAGGACCTCGCCGAATTCGCGGTGCTGATGCGCGCGCATGCGATAACCCATCCCGGGGCGCAGTTTCATGACGCGATCACGGTCGCCGACGTGATGGCCTCGAAGCCGATCGCGAAACCTCTGAAGCTGCTGGATTGCTGCCCGGTGTCCGATGGCGGCGCGGCCTTCGTGGTCAGCCGCGAGCCCACCGGCGAGATCGGCATCCGGGTCCGCGGCGCGGCCCAGGCGCATACCCACCAGCATGTCACCGCCGCGCCGGCGCTCGCCAAGCTCGGCGCCGAGATCGCTATCGCCCGCGCCAAGCATGCCTCCGGGATCGCCATCTCCGACGTGCGCTACGCCGCGGTCTACGACAGTTTTACGATCACACTGGCGATGTTGCTCGAAGACCTCGGCCTTGCCGGCCGCGGTCAGGCCGCGGCGCAAGTGCGGGCCGGGCATTTCGGCCAGCACGGCGCGATGCCGCTCAACACCCATGGCGGGCTGTTGAGCTACGGCCATTGCGGCGTCGGCGGCGCCATGGCGCATCTGGTCGAGACGCATCTGCAAATGACCGGCCGCGCCGAAAATCGCCAGGTCCGTGACGCCTCGGTAGCGTTGTTGCATGGCGACGGCGGCGTGTTGTCGTCCCATGTCAGCATGTTTCTGGAGCGGGTTCGATGAGCGCCATCAAGCCAGTCGCCGACTGGACCACCGGAACCGAAGCCATCAGCTATCAGGCCTGTTCGTCCTGCCAGTCGCCGCAGTATTTTCGCCGCGCGTTCTGCGCGGCCTGCGGCGCACCGGATCCGGTCGACCGCATTGCCAGCGGGCAGGGCACCGTCTATGCGGCCTCGCTGGTGCTGCGCGCGGCAACGCCGGAGGCACGCGAGCACGTGCCCTACAATATCGTGCTCATCGACACCGCCGAGGGCTTTCGCATGATGGCCCACGGTGCCCACGATCTCGTCATCGGCGACCAGGTGCGGGCGCGCTATGCGCGCTTCACAGGTCGCCTCGTTCCCTATTTCGAAAGAACTTCTTCATGAGCCGTCTTCGCGCCGCCCTCGATCCGAAATCCGTTGCCATCATCGGCGCCTCCGAAAACCCCAACAAGGTCGGTGGTCGCCCGGTTCACTACCTCGAAAAGTTCGGCTTCAAGGGCAAGATCTATCCGATCAACCCGACTCGCACCGTGATCCAGGGCCACAAGTGCTATCCGAGCCTGGCCGATCTGCCGGAAGCCCCGGAGATGGTGATCGTCGCGGTGGCCGGCGACAATGCGATTGCCGCGGTGACGGATTGCGCCGCGCGCGGCGTCAAGATCGCGGTGGTGATGGCGTCGGGCTTCGGCGAAGTCGATGCCATCGAGGGCAAGGCGAAAGAGCGCCGCATGGTGGAAGTCGCGCACAAGGCCGGCATGCGCATTGTCGGACCGAATTCGCAAGGTCTCGCCAATTTCGGCACCGGCGCGATCGCTTCGTTCTCCACCATGTTCATGGAATTCGACCGCGTCGAGGGCCATGTCGCGATGCTCAGCCAGAGCGGCGCGCTGTCGACGGTGCCGGTCGGCTTCCTCAACCCGCGCGGCATTGGCGTGCGCCACAGCCATGCCACCGGCAACGACGCCGATATCACGGTCGGTGAACTGGCGATCGCGGTGGCCGAGGACACCCAGGTCAAGCTGATGCTGCTCTATCTGGAGAGCATTCCCGAGAAGAAGTATCTTGAAGAACTCGCGGCCATCGCGCTGGATCGCGATCTGCCGATCATCGCGCTGAAGTCGGGCCGCTCCGAAGCCGGCCGTCAGGCGGCGCAGTCGCACACCGGCGCGCTCGCCAATGAGGATCGCGTCGTCGATGCGTTCTTCGAGCATCACGGCATCTGGCGCGCGCCGGACATGCGTGGCCTCGTCGAAGCCACCGAACTCTATTTGAAGGGCTGGAAGCCGAAGGGCCGACGGCTGGTGGCGATCTCAAATTCCGGTGCGGTCTGCGTGATGACGGCGGACGCCGCCACCACGGTCGGCATGCCAATGGCGAAGCTGGCGGCTGCCACCGACAAGAAGCTGAAGGCCATCCTGCCGAGCTTCGCCACCACCACCAACCCGATCGATCTCACCGCGGCGCTGCTGTCGAACAGCAATTTGTTCGGCGATATTCTGCCGGTGATCGCGGAGGATCCGGCGGCGGATGCCTTTATCGTCGGGGTTCCGGTGGCTGGCCCGGGCTATGACGTGGCGGCCTTCGCACGCGATTCCGCCGCCTTCGCAGCGCAGACCGGCAAGCCGCTGGTGGTCGCCGCGACGCAGCCCAGCGTGGCCAGGGAATTCCAGGCGCAGGGCGTCTCGGTCTTTCCGACCGAGGTGGAAGCCGTCACCGCTCTGAACCAGTTCGTGGCGCATCGCGAGTTGATGGCGCGCACGCTCGCCCGCCGCGCCACGCGCGGCAAGTCTGATCCGCTGATCCCGACCGATGGCGCCACCATGATGCTGAACGAGGCCGACAGCCTCGCGCTGCTGGCGGCACGGGGCATTCCGGTGGTGCCGCATCGGCTGTGCCGTTCCCGCGCCGAAGCCATTGCCGCCTATGAAGCGATCGGTGGCCCGGTGGTGGTGAAGGGGTGTTCGGCGGATATCGCGCACAAATCCGAGCTCGGCCTGGTCAAGTTGAAGGTCGCCTCGCGCGAGGAAGCCGGCGAGGTCTATGCCGAGATGGAAGAGATCATCCGCAAGCACGGTTCGCGTTTCGATGGCGTGATCGTCGCCGCGATGGCTGGTGGCCGCCGCGAGATCATGATTGGCGCGCACCGCGATCCGGTGTTCGGCCCGGTGGTCGCGATTGGCGATGGCGGCAAATATGTCGAGGTGTTCAAGGACACCACGCTGCTGCTGCCGCCATTCTCGCAGGACGATGCCAAGGAGGCGCTGAACAAGTTGCGCATCGCGCCGCTGTTCGACGGCGTGCGCGGCGAGCCGCCGATGGATCTTGACGCGCTGAGCGCCGCCGTGGTCAAGATCGGTGAGCTGATGCGCGATGCATCGGCGAAAGTGATGAGCATTGACTTAAATCCGGTATTGCTCGACAGCGCCGGCAACGGATGCGTCGTCGTCGACGCGGTGGTGTTTCAGGGCGAGTAGCGCGACGTCGCAGCCGCGTTCGTTCTTCCCTCTCCCCTGCGCGAAGCGAAGCTTCGCTAGGTGGGAGAGGGTGGATCGACCACGAAGCGGTCGAGACGGGTGAGGGGCGCCACATGTTCCGAGTCTAGTAACCCCTCATCCGACGCGGACTGTCGTCCGCGCCACCTTTTCCCAGAAGGGGATAAGGAAGATCGACGAGGCTCAACCTCATCCTACGGCCCGCGAATTATTTTCCTACCTGTTGTTGACAATAATCCTTATGTGATTATAATCTTCTCCGTCCCGCCGCGGTGAGAGGGGCGTTCGCGACGTCGGCGATCGCGGGGCGGGATGCGGTGACGCGGCAGCGTCAGGCCGGAGCGAAGGTCGCAGGGCGCCAGCCCCGACTTGAACATGCCCCCTTAGGGCTAGGGGAGTGTTCAAGGACGGGCGAGCGTGAGCGGCGGGAGCCGAGGCTGACGACCACGCTGTCGCGCCGGCCCAAGTCGTGTGGTTCC
>NZ_JANXTC010000030.1:0-8584 GCF_025356345.1 Tardiphaga sp. | reverse complement strand
ACCATTGAGGTCGAGGGTCACCGTGTTGCCGGGATTCGTTCCGTTGATGGAGAACACGACGTTGCCAGCGCTGGCACCGTCGGGAATCACGTTTGAGGCGCCGAGCTTCAGGGTGGTTCGCCGGGAGATGAGACGGGGGTGGGTCATGGGATCCTCGCGCTAGGTCGGGGGACGACGTTGCAAGAGTACTTCGCAAGGATTGTGCCAAATGTGCACATTTTGGGAATAGTCGAATGCTGTCGTATGTTTACTCAGCTTTTCGCGACTCGATCGCGGTCGCAGACCTGATAAAATGTGCACAATTTATAAATGGATTGTGCACATTTTCTGGACGGCAGAGGAGGGGTTTTGATCAAGCGAGCGGCCAAGGTCGATCCAGGAACCGACGAGGCGATCCATCGGGCGATTGGTCGCGCCATCATGGAGGGACGACTCAAGGCAGGCACAAAACTAGCCGAGCACAAGCTCGCGGAAAGTTTTGGCGTGTCGCGCGAGCGCATCCGCAAGGTATTGCACCGACTTGCGGCCGAACGCCGTATCGAGATCATTCCCAACCGCGGCGCCCGCGTGCCGCAGCCCTCACTCGATGAGATCAGGGCGGTCTACGAGGCGCACCGCGTGCTCGAAGCCGGCGTGCTGGTGCAACTGGTTGGTCTTCTCGACGAGAGCATCCTGACGCGGCTCGATGCGCATCTGGCCGAGGAGCGGGCGGCGGCCGTCACTGGCGATCGCGCGGCCTCGGTACGGCTGTCCGGCGCCTTCCACATTCATCTGGTCGACGCGCTCGGCAACGCTGAACTGTCACGGTTTCTGCGCGATCTGCTCAGCCGTTCCTCGGTGATGGTGTCGGTCTATGAGCCGGCCAGCCAGTCGCTGTGCGCCGTCGATGAGCATGGTGCGATCGTCGAGGCGCTGCGTGCCCGCGACGTCGCCCGCGCAATCGATCTGTCGCGGCAGCACTTCCTGCATGTGGAGCAACGCCTGCGCTTCGAGCCGACCATCGAACCGGCACCCGACATCGGAGCCATCTTTCAAAAGATCGCCGCGAAGCCCAAATCGGCGGCCGGCGTCCGCAATCTCAGGCCGGCGCAGCGGGGCGACTGACGGGCTCGCGGCCACTTCCGCGCCTGCTGGCAGATGGCCAGTACCAGCGCGTGACCGAGACCTGTGAGCCGCGCCTGGTTCGGAAGCACCGGAAGTGAGACGCCGGGCAGCTTCGATCCGCTTTCATGATCTGCAAATCACGCGGCCAGGCGGGCCGAAATAAATGAACTGACGAGGCGGTCGGCTTCGTCCGACAACTGGAATTTGACCAGCGTGGCGGTTCCGCGCGTGAGTCCCACTGCGCCCGCCAGCACCGTCGGGATGCCATCGATCACCAGCGTCATAGACGTACCGATGGGGGCATCCGGGAGCCCATCTTCAATGATGGCACCGCCGAGCGAGAGATCGCGAATGATGACCCTGAGGGATCTGCCCTCGATCGTGAGAGAAGCCGGGCAGTGCACATCCACCCGGGTCGAGCTGCGGCGATCGACCTCGGTCGTCGAGGTGCGGATCACGCGTACCAGCGTGGCGCGAAGATCAGCGACCTTGCCGGCGATTTCCGCCGAGCCGTCGCGGATGACCAATGCACGCCGGCCGGTTTCGATTGCCTCGTTGGACACCGAAACGATTTGCGCCGCGACCTCGCGGGCGGCGTCGGAGGTTTCCTCGACACTGCGCGAGATCTCGACGGTGAAGGCGCTCTGTTCCCGGATTGCCGCGGCGACAGAAGAAGACACCGCCTCGACCTTGCGAATGACTTCACCGATGCCGACGATCGAATCGACCGACGCCCGAGCGGCATCCTGGATTTCGTTGATCTGCTGGGCAATCTCGCCGGTTGCCTTGGCGGTCTGCTCGGCCAGCGACTTGACCTCGGCGGCCACCACCGCGAAGCCACGGCCGGATTCGCCAGCCCGGGCGGCTTCGATCGTCGCATTGAGGGCCAGAAGATTGGTCTGGCCAGCGATTTCAGTGATCAGATTGGTGACGGCGCCAATCTTGCCGGCGGCTTCGGACAGCTTTGCCATGGTCGCCTGAGCTTCACCCGATGCCGTGACGGCTTCAAGGGCCAGCGTTCGCGATGAATCGATCTGCACGGAGATCTCGCTGATCGAGGCGGTCAGTTGCGACGAGGCCCTGGCGACGGTCTCGGCGTTGGTAAGCGCTTCTTCCGCTGCCGCGGCGACGTTGCTGCTGTTCTTTCCCAGCAGCAACGCGCTGTCGGTCATCTGCGCCGCATTGCTTGCCATGTGATCGGTTCCAGCCGCGACTTCGCCGACCGCGATATTGGCCTCGCGCTCAACGGCGTCCGCCATTTCCTGCATCGCTTTGCCCTGCGCCTGTTCGGCGATCCGCCGCGCTCCTCTCTCCTGGATGGCGTCATTACGCGCCTGCTCGACCGCCTTGATCCTGATGGCCTCCGCAGCCTGCGCGATCTCTCCGACATCGTCACCGCGGTAAAGACCGGGAAGCACAACCTGCAGATCCCCGCTGGCGAGCCTGTGCATCGCGCCCGTCAATTGCCGCAAGACACGGGTGACCGGGCGGGTCGCTACATAGCTGATAGCCATTGCCAGCAGAACCGCCGCCAGCGTCGAATAGACGAGGATAGAAAGCGTGGCGTGTGCCGGCTCCATGAAATCGGACTTTTCGATACCGACATGCAGAACGCCAAGTACATTGCCGGTCGAATCAACGATCGGATCGTAGGCCGTCATCACCGGCGTGCGAGGGCTCTCGATCTCGCCGCGAAACCTTGTCTTGCGATCAAACACCGCGTCATAGGCCGCGCCCCGCGCCAGCCGCGTCCCGACAGCCCGCGTGCCATCGGGCTGCCGCACATTTGTCGCGATGGCCAGGTCGCCGAGAAAAACCGTGCTGGTGCCTCCGACCAGACTTTTGATCTTGTCAACCGTCGCCAGGTCATCGTTCAGGACGTGCCCGTCCGCCAGCAGCTTGCCATCGACGCTTGTGAAAGTCCGGCCATTGGCCCGGAGCACATCCCACGCCACCCGCATGTTGGTGTCCACCCGCTCCATCGCGGCGGTGGTCGCGCCGGCCTGTAAGACACGCCAGGCCATGCTGGTCAGGCTCGCGCCCGACAGCAGAACGCCGAACGCCGACAGGATCATGATCCGGAAAGCCAGCCGCGGGTTTTTTCGCCGGCGAGGCTGCACGGCCGCCGCGATGATGGGCGCTTGCATTGAAATTCCGATCTTCAGCCGATCACGTCCCAAACGTCCGGATCGTAACAAATCATTAAAAAATAAAGTTGCCGTACCCGCACGGCCGATAAACGAGGACAATTGCATCCTCCATGTTTCGTTAGGGTTAATAACAGTCGTGAAAAAATACGGGCCGAGCCCGGATGACGATGACCGGCATCCCGGCTCAGCGACGGCGTGATTGGCGGCGTCGCCAATAGGCTGTCATCCGCCCGTCATCCACGCTACGCATGAAGCATCATGCGCTTCCTCGCCACCTTTCACTCTTATGATTTCCTCGACACGCTGCTCAGCCTGGTGACCGCCTTTGTGCTCGGCACGCTGATCGGTGCCGAGCGGCAGTACCGGCAACGCACCGCCGGACTGCGCACCAATGTGCTGGTCGCGGTGGGCGCCGCCGCCTTTGTCGATCTCGCGATGCAACTGGCGGGCGCCGACGGCGCGGTGCGGGTGATCGCCTATGTGGTGTCCGGGATCGGTTTCCTCGGGGCCGGCGTCATCATGAAGGAAGGCACCAATGTCCGCGGTCTCAACACGGCCGCGACGCTGTGGGGATCGGCCGCGGTTGGCTCCTGTGCCGGGGCGGACATGATCGCGCAGGCGATCGCGCTGACGGCGTTCGTGCTGGCTGGCAACACGCTGTTGCGACCGCTGGTCAATGCCATCAACCGGGCACCGCTCGATGAAAAATCGTCGGAGGCGACCTATTATTTCAAGCTGACCGTCGCCGATCAGGCGCTGGCCGACATGCGCGATCACCTGGTCGAGCGGCTCGAGGCGGCGCACTACCCGGTCGCCAACATCGCCGTGGTCGATCACGATGACGATCCGCCGGAAATCGTGGCCACGCTGGTGAGCACGGCGATCGATCCCGGCGAACTCGACATCGTCGTCGCCGACCTGCAACGCACCGCCGGTGTGATTCATGCGACCTGGCAGGTCAGCACCAAGGATTGAAGCCGATGCGCGCCGAGCCTGCGCGACGTTGTGGCGTGGGAACCTTGGGGGCGACGATCCGTTGAACACCCACATAACACAGGGTGAATCTCATGACCTCGATCGCGAACAGGCGCGCCTATCGCACAGAGATGCTGCTGGCCAGCGCGATGATTGTTGCCGGTCTGACGATGTCGGCCGCCGCGCTGGCGCAACTGGCGCCGCGCCACGCCCAGATGGCCCAGGCGACCCCGCCGCTGCGGTCGACGCCGGACGCAGCGAGCAAGCCCGCGGCGCCCGAGGATTCTCCTACGACAGGCGCCCGCCCCAGCGAAATCGCGCCGCAGCCGGCCCGTCCCGACGCCGATGCCCAGAAGGCCGGTGCGGCACCGGTGCTTCCGCCGGCGCCCGCGGAAAAGATGGCCCCGGCAATTCCGGCCAAATAGGTAACGCGGCGTTAGCCGACGTCGTCCGGATCGACCACCGCCAGCGTGATCCAATGCGCCATCAGCGCCGGCGTCACACTGCCTTCGATCTCGATCGCCACGTTCCAGGCCGACTGCACCGAGACCCGGCGCGCGGTCAGGCCGACGAGCTGGAATTTGCCGCGCACGCGCATGCCGGATTTCACGGCGCTCATGAAGCGCACCTTGTCGAAACCGTAGTTCATTCCCATTCGCGTGCCATGGACGCCAGGCAGCGCATCAAAGGCCAGCGTCGAGAGCAGTGACAGCGTCAGGAAGCCATGCGCGATGGTGCCGCCGAACGGCGTTTCGGTTCTGGCCCGCTCCGGGTCGACATGGATGAACTGGTGGTCATGGGTCGCGTCGGCAAAGGTGTCGATCATCGGCTGGTCGACCATCACCCAGTCCGAAAACAATTCCTTGCCGTTCAGCAGGCTGCGGTAATCGTCCAGCGGGATCAGCTTGCGGCGGATCGCCTCGGCCTCCGCGGCCCGTTTCGCGTCTGACACTTCAATCTCCTTGTGAACCGGCCTGTCCGGACGCCGCTTCTAGCAAACCTTGATCGGGATTGCGCCGTTGCTCTGGAGCCAAGCAATGGCGTTTCGCGTCATTCCGGGGCGCGTGCCGCGTCAGCTGCGAGCGAACCCCAGCCACTCCGGTCGGAGTGGCCGAGAATCCCGAGATGGGTTGAACCGATAGAAGGCTGAACAGGTCAAGGTTCCGGGCTCGCGATCGGCTGGTGCCGACCACGCCCCGGAACGATCGTTTTAAAACTGGCGAACCAGCACGTTCTTGAACTGCCAGGGATCGGAGGTGTCGATATCTTCCGGGAACAGGCCCGGGCGATCCGTCAGCGGGGTCCAGTCGGTGTAGTAGCCCTTCACGGGGCCGAGATAGGGGCCCTGGATCTCGAGCAGGCGATGGAAATCCATCTCGTCGGCCTCGACAATGCCCTCGGTCGGGTGCTCCAGCGCCCACACCATGCCGCCGAGCACGGCGGAGGTCACCTGCAGACCGGTGGCGTTCTGATAGGGCGCCAGTGCCCGCGTTTCCTCAATGGAGAGCTGCGAGCCGAACCAATAGGCATTCTTGCCGTGGCCGTAGAGTAGTACGCCGAGCTCGTCGATGCCGTCGACGATTTCGTTTTCGTCGAGGATGTGGTGCTTGACCTGCATCTTGGCGGCGCGGCCGAACATTTCATGCAGTGACAGCACGGCGTCGTCGGCGGGATGATAGGCATAGTGGCAGGTCGGCCGGTACACCGCCGTGCCCGAGGCATCCCGTACCGTGAAATAGTCGGCGATCGAGATCGATTCATTATGCGTGACAAGGAAGCCGTATTGCGGGCCGGGGGTCGGGCACCATGAGCGGACACGGGTGTTGGCGCCGGGCTGCATCAGATAGATCGCCGCGCCACATCCGGTGTCGTGGGTATGCGCATTCTCGGGCATCCACTTTTCATGGGTGCCCCAGCCGAGTTCGGACGGCTGCACGCCTTCCGACAGGAAGCCCTCGACCGACCAGGTGTTGACGAAAACGTCGCGCTCTTTCGGGGTCTTGGCACGCTGCGTGTCACGCTCGGCGATATGGATGCCCTTGACGCCGGTCTGCCGCATCAGGTCCGCCCATTCGGCCTTGGTCTTCGGCTCATGGGCGTTGAGCTGCAGATCCGCGGCAAGATTCATAAGCGCCTGCTTGACGAAGAACGAGACCATGCCGGGATTGGCGCCACAACAGGACACCGCCGTCGTCGAGCCGGTCGGCCGCGCCTTCTTGGCGGCGAGCGTCGCCTCGCGCAGGGCGTAGTTGGAGCGCGCGGCAGCACCCTTCGAGGCATCGAAATAGAAGCCGAGCCAGGGCTCGTTGACGGTGTCGATGTACAGCGCGCCGAGCTCGTTGCAGAGCTCCATAATGTCGGCCGAGCCGGTATCAACCGACAGGTTGACGCAAAAACCCTGGCCGCCGCCCTCGGTGAGCAATGGTGTCAGCAGCTCGCGATAGTTCTCCTTGGTCACCCCCTGCTGGATGAAGCGCACATTATGCTGCTCGCAATGCGCCTTGCGGTCTTCGTCCTTGGGGTCGAGCACGGTGATGCGTGATCTGTCGTAGTCGAGATGCCGCTCGATCAGCGGCAGCGTGCCCTTGCCGATCGAGCCGAAGCCGACCATCACGATGGGACCGGAGATTTTTGCGTAAATTGTCGGGGCGGGCGTGGTCATCAAGAGAACTCCGGGGTGTCATCCGGGATACGCCGTCTTCGGCGCAAAACCGGAATCTTGCTATGTCGGGATTCCGGGTTCGCATCGCCGCGCGATGCGCCCCGGAACGACAGTGTGTGGGTTTACGTGCGACGTTTCGCCGTTACGTCAATTTCGATTTTCATTTCGGTCTTTTGCAGTCCGGCGACCACCAGCAGCGTCGAGGCCGGTCTGATCTCGGCGAACACGTCGCCGCAGATCGCCAGCACGGCATCGGCGTTGCCGGCGTCGGTGATGTAGTAGTTGGCGCGAACGACGTCGGCCATGGCGAAACCGCCTTCCCGCAGCGCGGCTTCAATGGTTTTGAAGATGTTCCGTGTCTGCAGCGTGACATCATCGGGCATGATCATGGTGGTGTAATCGTAGCCGGTGGTGCCGGCGACGAAGGCGAAATCGCCATCGATGACCGCGCGGCTGAAGCCGGCGGTTTTCTCGAACGGTGATCCGGTGGAGATCAGGCGGCGGGTCATTGCGGGCCCCTCGGAATGAAACATGCCCCGCAATGCCGTCTATTCGACTTCAAATCAAGCCGCGTGTGCGATCGGCGCGTCAATACCGGCAGCCGGGTCGGCCGCGGCCACGCGGCTCGGCACGATCGGTCCAAAGGCGCCCTGGAGCGCACCGGGTCGCAGTTCAAGACCGAGCAGGCGATGGCGCTCGAACGGGCCGGGCAGCGCCAGGCGCTCGACCTTCTCGGTCGTAAAGCCGAAACGGCTGTAATAGGGCGCGTCGCCGAGCAGGATGATGGCGCCGTGGCGCAGCGTTTTCGCGGTCGCGATGGCATGCGCCATCAGCGCGGCGCCGATCCCCAATGCGCGCACGGAAGCATCGACCGCGAGCGGGCCGAGCACCAGCGCCTGACGGCCGCCGGCATCGACATCCCACAGCCTGATAGTGCCGACCAGGCGGCCCTGGTGGAAGGCGGAGAAGGCGAGGCCCTGCGCCGGCGTCTGGCCATCGCGCAGCCGCTGGCAGGTGCGGGCGTTGCGGTTGCCGCCGAAGCAGGCGTCGAGCAGCGCTTCGCGCGCGGCGACGTCGGTGTTGCGCTCGTCGTGAATCGCGAACGGACGGGCTATCATGGGCGCGGCAGCATCGCTGTTTGTGGCGGTTTGGTGCAGATCGGTCATGGCTTGTCTGTCCCCACTCCGCTCGTGGCGGAGTGTTGTCATCCGGAATGGAAGGTGACGGGATGAGAGCCGGAAAGCCGGCTCTCCGCTTGCTTTTTCCTCGCCCCGCGAAAGCGCGGGGAGGGGTCAGAAACTCAGATGTGAAACGTGCGCAGCGGTGGGAAGCCGTTGAACGCCACCGCTGAATAGGTCGACGTGTACGCGCCGGTGCCTTCGATCAGCAGCTTGTCGCCGATCTCGAGCGTCACCGGCAACGGGTACGGCATCTTTTCGTACATTACATCGGCGGAATCGCAGGTCGGGCCGGCGAGTACGCAGGGTGTCATCTCGGCGCCGTCATGCGGCGTCTTGATGGCGTAGCGGATCGACTCGTCCATGGTCTCGGCGAGACCGCCGAACTTGCCGATGTCCAGATACACCCAGCGCACATCGTCCTCGTCGCTCTTCTTGGAGATCAGAACGACTTCGGTCTCGATGATGCCGGCATTGCCGACCATGCCGCGGCCCGGCTCGATGATGGTCTCCGG
>NZ_JANXTC010000427.1:0-2615 GCF_025356345.1 Tardiphaga sp. | reverse complement strand
GCTTGGCGTCATAAGCGGTGTTGCCGAGGGCAACGGTGGTCTTGTTGTCCTTCTGGCTGGAGGCCTGGATATCGGCTTCAACGCCGTATACCCAGTTGCCGGACTGCCAGTTGTAGCCAGCCTACGCGCCGCTGGTGGCCGCGAACTGGACCGGCTGGTATCTCGGCGGCAACGTCGGCTCCGGCACCGGCCGTGATCGCAGCTCGCTGGTCGGCGGCGGCAACAACGAAGTGTTCAACCTCGCGCCCGATGGCATCAATGGCGGCGTGCAGGCTGGCTACAACTGGCAGTCCGGCAACTGGGTATACGGCGTTGAAGCCGATATCCAGGCCTCCAGCCAGAAGGACAACAAGACCACCGTTGCCCTCGGCAACACCGCTTATGACGCCAAGCTGCCGTGGTTCGGCACCGTGCGCGGCCGTCTCGGCTACTCGGTCGGTCAGACCCTGTTCTACGCCACCGGCGGTTACGCCTACGGCGGTGTGAAGACCAAGATCAACACCGGCGGCGTCCAGGTGGCGAACATCTCCAACACCCAGGACGGCTATGCCGTCGGCGGTGGCATCGAGACCCCGTTCAAGCTGCTCGGCCTGTTCGGACCGAGCTGGACCTCGAAGACGGAATACCTTTATGTCGATCTCGGCTCTGCCTCGAACGTCATTCCGGGAACGACCGCTGTCTCCACCAGCAGCGTGACCGAGCACATCTTCCGCACCGGCCTGAACTACCACTTCAACAGCCCGATCGTCGCGAAGTACTGATCTCCGCAACCTCGCAATTACGGAAACCCCGGCCTCACGGCCGGGGTTTTTGTTTGTCCAGGTTTGCTTGAGGCTCTCCCGACCATTGCGCGGAGCAATAGCGACGAAGCAATCCAGTCCTTCTTCTTGACCTTCTGGATTACTTCGCTTCGCTCGCAATGACGAACCTGTCGACCGCGTTTCGCGGCCGTTTGCGCGTCAGCTCTTGATCGCCACGGCGACCATGCCCGGCACCGGGACATGGCCCTCGTTGCGGGTCGAGATGTGATCGAGCTGGCTCAGCGTCAGCCCGGCCGCCGAGATCGACTGGCGCACATAATCGGCGCTGTAGGCGTAGCGCAGGCCTGCGCCGAGGATCACGCCAAGACCGTCATGGCTCTCGGCGGTAAACGCCAGCAGCCCGCCGGGCGCCAGCACGCGCGCCACCTCAGCCAGCACCGGCGCCAGGTCATGCAGATAGATCAGCACGTCAGCCGCCAGCACCAGGTCGGCGCTGGCGTCGGCCCGGCGGCTAAGGCCGTCGACGAGCTCGGCGACTTCCAGCTCGGCATAAAACCCGCCGTTGCGGGCGCGCTCGATCATCCGCGGCGACAGATCGATGCCGATGATCTCGCCGGTCTGCCCGGCGAAGGCGGCGCCCGCCAGACCCGTGCCGCAGCCGAGATCGATGGCCCGCTTGAACTGCATCGCCCGGTCACTCGCGGCGCAGGTGGCCAGTACCGCCTTGAACAACACCGCGGGACCGCGATAGCCCAGCGTCTCGACCAAGGCGGTCTCGAATTTCGGCGCGTATTGATCGAACAGCGCTGTGACATAGGTCGGCGGCATGGTGGCAAGTTGGGCAGCGCCGAGCCGCATCAGCCGCAGACCGGCGCCGTTGCGATCGCCGGCATCGGTATCCCGCGCATGGCCAAACGCGATGATCGCGCCTTTGAGATCACCGAGCTGCTCGCGGACCTCGCCGAGCGTGAACCAGGCGGTGGCGAAGCCGGGCGCGAGGTCGGTGGCCTGCACGAACAGGTCCTCGGCGGCGACCAGGTCGCCCTGCACCTGCAGGTCTCGGGCGTAATCGAAACGCCGGTCGGCGTTCATATCGCCGGATGACATGAACAAGCGCGCAGGCATATGGGAACCGATCGGAAGGCGGGGCATTCGTCAGATCAGCCGACTCGAATGAACCCCGCAGCGACCTATATAGACCAGATGCGCCCGCAAGACATTCTAATCCCCGTTCCCGCCGGCCTGTTCTGCAAGCCCGGCGGCTTCCATATCGACCCCGTCCGTCCGGTGGAGCGCGCCGTGATCACCCACGGCCATTCCGACCACGCCCGGCCCGGCCATGGCCATGTGCTGGCGACGCAGGAAACGCTCGACATGATGCGGCTGCGCTATGGCGAAAATTTCGCCGGCTCGACGCAGGTGATTGCCTATGGCGAGAGCCTGCGGCTCGGCGACGTGACGATCAAATGCCATCCCGCCGGCCATGTGCTGGGCTCGGCACAGATCGCAGTGACCTGCGACAATATCTGCATCGTGGCGTCGGGCGACTACAAGGACGCCGCCGATCCGACCTGCACGCCGTTCGAGGTGGTGCCGTGCGACGTGTTCATCACCGAGGCCACCTTCGGCCTGCCCGTGTTCCGTCATGGCGACGCAGCCCTCGAGATCAACAAGCTGCTGGCCTCGGTGGCGCTGTTCCCCGAACGCGCCCACCTGGTCGGCGCCTATTCGCTCGGCAAGGCGCAGCGGGTCATCAAACTGATCCGCCAGGCCGGCTATGACGCGCCGATCTATCTGCACGGCGCGATGGAGAAGATCACCCGCTATTACGAAAGCCGTGGCATCGACCTTGGC
>NZ_JANXTC010000419.1:0-18171 GCF_025356345.1 Tardiphaga sp. | reverse complement strand
GCTTGGCGTTGTCGACGCCGAGCCGGGTCACGTAGCGCTTGATGCCGCTTTTGTAGTAATGCAGCCCCAGCCGTGCCGCCGGCATGAACATCTCGCAGCTGTCAACGCCGATGCGGAAATCGCATGCCAGCGCCAGGTCGGTCGAGCCGCCATAAACGCCGCCATTGAGCCGGCAGATGGTCGGCAGCGCCAGGTCTTCGAGCCGGTTCGCGACCACCTCGAACGCCGATCCGGCGCTCGGCCCGCTGGCCTCGCTGCCGGCCCGCTCGGCCATCGCGCCGAGATCGAAGCCGGCGCTGAAGGCGCGGCCGGTGCCGGTCAGCACCAGCACGCGCACCGCCGGGTTGGCTTCGACCTGGTCGAACTGCGTCATCAACGTATCGAGGTCGCTCTGCTGCAACCGGTTCATGAGTTTCGGCCGGTTTAGCCGGATGGTGGCGCGGTGGCCTTCGATGGCGAGGATGGGGGCGGAGGCGGTATCCGCGGTGGCAAGGTCCGTCGTTTCCGACATGTTATTCTCCTTCTTGGGTGCCGGACCGTGCCCGCGCCACGGCGGGGCGTCAATGCACCCACTGTCATGTGACTTCCGCATGGCGCAAAGCGGACTATTTTAGGGGATGGGCTATACAAGTGGTGTGACGACTATTGCGCCATAGGCCACCTTTACGATCTTGACGCCTCTCTGGAAACCGGTTGGCTCCGATGGACATGACCTATCTGCAACACGCCGGCAGTGCGTTTGCATCGATCTTCGTGGTTGCAACCTGCACCATGCGGACGATGATCCCGCTGCGGGTGTTCGGCATCCTCACCAATGTCATCCTCATTGCGATCTCGATTCCCACCCATAATTATCCGACCATGGTGCTGCATGCGGTACTGCTGCCGCTCAACGCCTATCGCCTGCACCAGATGTTGCAACTGGTGCGAGACGTCAAGAAATCGGTGAATTCCGACCTGTCGATGGATTGGCTGAAGCCGTTCATGACCGAGCGCCGTTGCGAGGCCGGCGAGGCGCTGTTCTACAAGGACGAGAAGGCCGAGGACATGTTCTACATCGTCAGTGGGCGCTATCGCTTGGTGGAGTCGGGTATCGAGCTGCCGGTCGGCGCCATTGTCGGCGAGCTCGGCATGTTGTCGCCATCCAACGAGCGAACCCAGACGCTGGAATGTGTCGAGGCCGGCACCGTGCTCAGCGTCAGCTACAGCCAGGTCGAGGAGCTCTACGTGCAAAACCCGGAATTCGGCTTCTTTTTTTTACGCCTCGCCTCGGCGCGGCTGTTCGAGAATATCGATAGGCTGGAAACCCGGCTGGCAAAGCATGATGCATCGGCCGTCCCTCAGCCCGCCTGACCGTCAGGATATTACGTGGCCGGATTCATCACCGTCATTCGCAATACCGTCGCCGAGCTGGCGGGGCGGAGCGAGCCTGCGCGGGCCGGTCTGCCAGCGGGCCTGCCGGACGCGGTTCGGTGCGTGGCGCTGGACAGCGTCATGATGCTGACCGGTTATCAGAGCCCCGGCTATGCGCAGCTTTATTGTGATCGGCTGCGCCGCTTCGTCGGTCGTCGCGGTGTCGATCACGACATGTTTTGCGAGATCGCCCGGCTGCTGGCGATCCGGATGAGCTATCATGACGCGATCCGCATCGCGCAGCTCAAGCTGCAGGAGATGGTGCCCGGAGGGCGCCCCGCGGCGGTCGATATCCGGCGCTTCCGGCTCGACGAACTGGTGTCAGCCTTGCCGGAAATCGCGGGCGAGCCACTGATGTGGGCGCTGGAATGGATCGGCTGCGCGCACCGTACGGTGCCGATCCGCTTCAGCACAGCGAGCTGGCTGGGCGTGCGCCGCCTGCAGGTCGAAGCATCGCTGCGGCGCTGGCGGCTGTTGTCGGTGCGCTATGCCACCGAGCGCGCCTGGGTGGAGCGCTGGCTGCACATGATCGATCGTGCTTTGACCAAGAGGCCCGAAGCGGCCGCCGCGATTGTGCAGACGGCGACGATGATCGAAGGCTATGGCACTGGCTACCGCCATGGCGTGGCGGCGTGGCACCAGATTATCGACGGTCTGGCGAAGCCGGTGTTCGACGGTACCTTGGTGATTGCCGATCTCGACCGTGCGATTGCGGAAGCCCGTCAGGTACCGCTGGATCCGAAGGGAGCCCGGTTACGCGACGTAATCGCCGACCTGCGGACGCGGTCCATTCCGGCGCCGCATGGCGCCGACGAAATACGCACAGGATGAAAGCGCGCGGCAGAACAATTTTAGGTTCCCGCACGTGCATTCCCGGTTTGGCAATGTCATAAATAGCGGCGTCGCACGGCTTCCCACCCGTGTGCCTCGGTCAGAAGGACGTTCGATTGTTATTTCCTGCAATGTCGTCATCGATTGCTCTGGGCGGGCTGGTCGGATGGATGCTCGCCCTCACGGTCAAGCATGTCATCGCCGATTTCCTGCTGCAGAACGCCTGGATGGCAACAGGCAAGGACCGCAAGACCGGCTGGGCGTTACCGCTGCTGGCGCATTGCGCCATCCATGGTGTGCTGACGACGCTGCTGGTCGTGGTCGTGCAGCCCAAGCTCTGGTTTATCGGACTGGTGGATTTCGCGATCCACATCACCATCGATCGCATCAAGGGAATCTGCGTTGCCCGTTTTGGCATCGCGCCGGGACATATCTGGTTCTGGTGGTTGATCGGAATCGACCAGTCGCTGCATCACCTCACCGATTTCTTCCTCGCCATTTTTCTGGTCGCCAATCGTTGAGCGAATCTTGCAAGTTCCATCGCGGATGTGTCGCGGCGCCTGTCTGATTCGCGGGGCCCGTTCAAGTACTCCATCACGACAGCAGCCCGCGTGGTTAACCTCCCGTTAGCAAATTGCATTGCATCGTCGGAATGAGGAGAACTGCCATGTGGTCCAGTCGCCAAGCTTTTGAAAACGATTTCTGTCCAGTCCAGGAAGATCTGCTCGGTGCGATGTATCGGGCCAGTGAGCATGGTCTGCCGCAGCTCGTCGAGAGCGTGTCGTCCGAGGTTCGCGCGATGCTCGCTCTGTTCTGCTACCGCCGCAGCCATCTGCATGCGCTGGCGATTTCCATCGCTGCGAGCTGCGAGGAACGCGAACTGATCCAGCTTGGCGGCCGCGTCGGCTCGACGCTGTATGCGCTGTCGCACGACAAATCGGTGTCGCGCCCGAGTGCCGCATCCTCCTATGGCAACCGCAAGGCCATCACGCTGTCGACCAAGCCGTTGTCGATCTTCACCTCGGTCGATGAAGATCTCGACGACGAACTCGACCTCGCCGCCACCAAAGTCGCTGTGATCGCCTGAGCTAGAATTCTTCTTCCCGGGCCTCCAGCACAGGCAGGCCATGCCGGCGCCGTGCCATCGCGCATTCGGGATCTCCGGGCAGGCAGGTCCGGCAAACTTCGGGCCGGACCGCATAGACGCCGCAGGCGGTTTGGGTGCCGACCTTGCCGGTCAGCGCTGAGCAGCGATCGCCATCGCAGCGCATCCCCGACAGCCGGTCATTGACGAATTTTTCCGGAATCAGATCCAGGTCCGCCTCGTCCTCGGTAGTGAAGCGCGGCCAGTTGCTGGAATACGAGCAGCAAGCGCCGCAGGGCTGGCAGGGGCCGGTTTCTTCGATAGCGGGATTGGGCATGTCCATCGCTGCTGTCTAGCGCGGCAGAGCGCCCGCCGATAGGTTTCGCTGTTTCCAGCTCAGAATTTCAACGTCGCCAGCTCCGTTTCCAGTTCCTTGATCCGGACATCACGCGATGCCAGCGCGGCAGCGACGTCGGCGGCATCGAATTTTTGCGGAATATGTTGTGGGCAGTTGGTATCCCATGCCGCGATTTTAAACAGTATCGCCTGTTCCGGCCGCGCCTTGTAACCGCTAGGCATCAGGCTTGTGAGCAGCGCCGGATAGTCCTCGACCACCCGCGCCTCGCCCCACAGCTTGACCCGCCGACGATGCGCAAAATCCATGACGAAGATGTTGGCCTTGGGATTTTCTGCCAGATTGCCCTGGGTGATGTACTGTCGGTTGCCGCTGTAGTCGGCGAAAGCCAGCGTCTGGCTGTCGAGGACGCGGACAAAGCCTTTCGGTCCGCCGCGGTGCTGGATGTAGGGTTGACCGTCGGCGCTGGCAGTGGCGAGGAACAGGCTGTCCGTGTCGGCGAGAAACGCCGCCAGATGGTCATCGACCTCGGTGCGCCAGCCGCCATTGTGCTCGACGTGGGCATAGGCGTCGCGTGACCCCTTGCGGACCTGGATCGCCTTGACCGCCGGGGTGAAGGCCACATCACTGGAATAAAGACGAGGTTCGTTCATGAGAATCTCCTCAAGCTGGCTCGCATTACCGCGATGCCTCTACCGGGAAGATGGTGCTCCTCGCAATTCCGGGCAATAATGGCGTTTGACACTTCATTGTTGCGAAATATGAAATAACGCCATGGACCGCATCGACGCCATGACCGCCTTTGTCGCGGTCGCCGACCTCCGCGGCTTTGCCCCTGCCGCGCGGAAAATGCGGCTGTCGGCCTCCGGGGTGACCCGGCTGATCGCCGCGCTGGAGCAGCGCGTCGGCGCCCGCCTGCTGCAGCGGACCACGCGCTCGGTGACGCTCACTGATGTCGGCGCGCGCTATCTGGAGCGCGCCCGCCGCATCCTCGCCGATATCGAGGATGCGGAGCGATCGACGCAAGCAGAGCGAACCTTGCCGAGTGGCCGTCTGGTGGTGTCCGCCCCGATAGGGTTTGGCCGGCTTCACGTCACGCCGCTAATGTCCGCCTATCTGCGGCTTTATCCAGAAGTGAGTGGCGAATTGCGGCTGTCGGACCGCCTGGTCAATCTGGTGGAGGATGGCGTCGATGCCGCGATCAGGATCGGCCATCTCGCCGATTCCTGTCTGGTCGCGCGCCATCTCGGCAGCATGACCCGTATCGTGGTGGCGTCGCCGGCCTATCTGGCAGCGCGCGGCACGCCAGAGGTCCCGATGGATATCGTTGCGCATGACACCATCCAGTTCGGCGCCACCGCGGCGGCGGCGGAATGGCATTTTATCCAGGCCTGCGCGGACCTCCGCGTGGCGCATGCGCCGCGTTTCATCACCAACACCGCCGATGCCGCGATCTGGCATGCCGAGCATGATGGCGGGCTGACCTGCGTGCTGACCTATCAGGCGGCGGAGTCGATCGCCGCCGGCCGGCTCCAAACGGTGCTGGCAGCGTTCCAGGAGCCGACGATGCCCATCCATATCGTCTACCCGACCTCGCGGCTGCTGTCGGCCAAGGTGCGGACCTTCATCGATCTGGCGGTGCAGACGACAGACTGGCAGTTCGGCGAACGCGAGTTCTCCGTTATTCCTGCTTCTGTGCCACGCTGAACGTCGCGCTGGCGCGCGCGCAGGTGACGCCGTCCGCCATCACCAGGCACTGCGCGAAGCACAGCGTCCGCCCGGTCTTGATCACGTCGGGCTCAATTTGCAGCCATTGCCCGATTTTCGCTGAGCCGACGAAATCGACTGTGAGGCTGGCGGTGAGTAATCTCGCACCGCCGCCTAGCACATGGCCGCAACTCAAGCCCATCGCGTTGTCGGCGAGCGAGGAAATCAGCCCGCCATGCGCCAGCCCGCGCGAATTGGTGTGTGCAAGGGCCAACCGCAATCCGATCATCACCGCCCGATCGCTGCGTTTCGAATAGATCGGCTCCCACGGTTCGGTCAGCGGACTCGGCCGGTCGTGCCGTGCAAAGCCGTCGGGGATGTCGATGGTCATGCGGACGTGCTCGCGATTGAGAAAGCTCTCTCTATATGAGCGCGATGTTGTCAGCGATGACAGAGCAACAAAGTTTAAAACTGAATTTGAAACAGGTTACGAGCGGTCGTCATTCCGGGGTCGCGCGCAGCTCGCGCTGCGTACGCCCCGGAATGACAGCTGCGATCAATACGGCAGTCCCACATAATTCTCCGCCAGCGCAGAGGTTGCAGCCTGTGAGGTTACCACATAGTCCAACTCGGCCTGCTGAATCTTGCCGCCAAAACCGTCGGTCTCCGGAAAACGGTGCATCATCGACGTCATCCACCACGAGAACCGCACGGCTTTCCAGACCCGCGCCAGTGCCCGGGCCGAGTAGCCATCGATGCCGGCGGTCGACTTCTCGTCGTAGAATTCGCGCAGCGCCGACGACAGGTAGTGCACGTCGGAGGCAGCGAGGTTGAGGCCCTTGGCGCCGGTTGGCGGCACGATATGGGCGGCATCGCCGGCCAGAAACAGCTTTCCGAACCGCATCGGCTCGGCGACAAAACTGCGCAGCGGCGCAATGCTCTTTTCGATCGATGGCCCGGTCACCAGCGTGGCTGCGGCTTCGGGATCGAGCCTCGAGCGCAACTCGTCCCAGAACCGGTCGTCGGACCAGTCCTCGACCTTTTCGTCGAGCGCGCATTGCACATAATAGCGACTGCGGCTCATCGAACGCATCGAGCACAGCGCAAAGCCGCGTTCATGGTTGGCGTAGATCAGCTCCGAGGAGACCGGCGGCGTATCCGACAGCACGCCGAGCCAGCCGAACGGATAGATCCGCTCGAAGGTCTTTACCGCGCCGGCCGGCACGCTCTGCCGGGAGATGCCGTGGAAACCGTCGCAGCCTGCGATGAAATCGCAGTAGATCTCATGGCTGACGCCGTCCTTGACGTAGCGTACCCGGGGGCTGCTGCCGTCGAAATCATGCAGGCTGACATCGTCGGCGTCGTAGACGGTGGTGAGTCCGACCCGGTCGCGGGCATCCATCAGGTCGCGTGTCACCTCGGTCTGGCCGTAGACGGTGACTATTTTGCCGCCGGACGCTTGCTTGATGTCGATGCGGTGGCGGACGCCGCCGAACAACAGCTCGATACCGCCATGGACCAGACCTTCCTGGTGCAAGCGCTCGGTGATGCCGAGTTTCTCCAGCTGTCCGACCGTGCCCTGTTCGAGCACGCCGGCGCGAATCCGCGCCAGCACATAGTCGCGGTCCTTGCGTTCGAGAATGATGTTGTCGATGCCGTAGCTGTGCAGTAACTGGCCCAGCAGCATTCCTGCCGGGCCGGCTCCGATAATGGCGACTTTTGTCCGCAACGCTCGCTCCTGCTCTTATTCTGGTAGGTCTCGGCCGTACGAGTTGACGAGTCAAGCCAGCGCGCGGCAGTCTACCGGTGAGGCTTGATTTGATAATTATATGATATAACAATATTCGCAAAGGGCCGTTCAAGGTCCAGCGAAATCAGGGGAGAACGTCGATGAGGAAAGCGCTGTTTGCGTTGCTGGGGCTGGCCGCCGGCATTGGGTCTGCGATCCATCCGGTCGCGGCGCAGGACAAGACCATCAATCTGAAAGTCTCGCTATGGGTGCCTCCGGCGCATCCCTTGGTGCCAGCGACCCAGGCCTGGGCCGCCGACATCGAGAAGGCCTCGGGCGGTACCATCAAGCTGTCGGTGTTCCCCTCCGAGCAGCTCGGCAAGGCGTTCGACCACTATGACATGGCGCGGGACGGCATCGCCGACATCACCTATGTCAATCCCGGCTATCAGCCCGGTCGCTTTCCGATAATCGCCGCCGGGCAGCTTCCCTTCGTGTTCGCCGATGGCAAGAAGGGTACGCAGGCTCTGAACGAGTGGTATCAAAAATACGCGAAGACCGAGATGAAGGACACCAAGCTGTGCTTTGCCTTCATCCACGATCCCGGCTCGCTGCACGGCAAGAAGAAAATCATGGTGCCCGCTGACCTCAGCGGCGTGAAGGTTCGTCCGGCCCAAAGCACGTTCGGCGAGATGGTGAAACTGTTCGGCGGCACCAATGTGCAAGCCTCGGCGCCGGAATCCCGCGACGCCATCGAGCGCGGCGTCGCCGACGAGATCGCATTTCCGTGGGGCTCGATCTTCCTGTTCGGCATTGACAAGGTGGTGAAGTACCATATCGATACGCCGCTCTATTCGACGGTGTTCACCTACAATATCAACCTGGCCAAATACAACGCGATGTCGGACGGCCAGAAAAAGATCATCGATGATCATTGCACACCGGAATGGGCGTCGAAGGTCACCGATCCGTGGGTCGATTTCGAAGCCAACGGCCGGGTGAAAATGAAGGCGCTGGAAGGCCATGAGGTCTACAAGCTCAGCCCGGAACAGCTCGGCGAGTGGAAGAAGGGCATCGAGCCGCTGCGCGCCAGCTGGGCCGCCGGCGTCAAGAAGGCGGGTGGCGACGCGGAAGCGATCGATGCTGAACTGAAGGCGGCGCTGAAGAAGTTTGACGCCGGGTTGTAGTAATAAAATATAAAACGCGCGTCGTAGCTACACGCTGCCATTCCGGGGCGCGGGCGGCGTTAGCCGAACGCGAACCCGGAATCCCGAAATGTTCATCGCATCTCTGATGTTCGAGATGTTCAAAACAATTCGAGGTTCCGGGTTCGCGCCCAGCTGACGCCGTGCACGCCCCGGAACGACGATCCCTGGAAAACCGCATGACCATTCCCGAAGTCACCGCCGCCGGTGCGCTGTCCGTCCCGCCCGAGATGCCGCGCCAAAACATCATGGATCGCTTCATCGATTCCATCGAATGGATCGCCGCGTTCTTTGTCGGCATCGTCGCGCTGAACACTTTCATCGCGGTGGTGATGCGAAAATTCTTCGCGGTGACGATTCCGGACTACTACAATGTCGGCCAGTTCATGCTCGGCATCCTGATTTTCTGGGGTATCGCCGCCACCTCCTATCGCGGCTCGCACATCACCGTTGATCTGGTGTGGGCCAATGCCACGCCGAAACACCAGCGCTGGATAGACGTGTTCGCGACCCTGGTGCTGCTGTTCGTCGTCAGCGTGCAGACCTACACGTTGTTCGACAAGGTGGTCGACACCTACCACAGCAACATCGTCACCATGGACCTGCAATTGCCGATCTGGCCGTTCTTCCTGGTGTCCTGGATCGGCGACGTCTCCGCGGTGTTGCTGATCGGCTTCCGCACCTATCGGCTGATCTTTCATCCGGAGCAGATGCACGAACCCAAACTCAAGATCGCAGAGTGATCGCATGGAATTGAGCAATGAAGCGGTCGCGCTGATCGGGTTCGTCAGCCTGTTCGTGCTGATGCTGCTGCGGGTACC
This sequence comes from Tardiphaga sp., assembly GCF_025356345.1. GTDB lineage: Bacteria > Pseudomonadota > Alphaproteobacteria > Rhizobiales > Xanthobacteraceae > Tardiphaga. Next base: position 9,026 of record NZ_JANXTC010000419.1, on the reverse strand, counting down.
GGTCGGCATGGCGATGGGGCTCGTCGGCATCACCGGATTCGGCTACCTGACCGGCTTCGCACCGGCCTTGAAACTGGTCGGCCAGACCACGATGCGCACGGTGACGGATTACTCGTTCGGCGTGATCCCGATGTTCCTGCTGATGGGGGCCTTCGTCTCGGTGTCGGGCATCAGCCGCGAGTTGTTCCGCGCCGCCAACACCTTTGTCGGACACTGGAAGGGCGGGCTCGGCATCGCCACAATCGCCGCCTGCGGTGGCTTTGCCGCCATCTCCGGCTCGTCGGTGGCGACGGCTGCGACGTTTTCCGCGGTGGCCTATCCGGAGATGCGCCGCTTCAACTATCCGCAGAGTTTTGCCACCGGCGTGATCGCGGTCGGCGGCACGCTCGGCGCCATGCTGCCGCCCAGTACGGTACTGGCGGTCTACGGCATCATCACCCAGCAGGATATCGGCAAGCTATTCATCGCCGGCATCGTGCCGGGGCTGCTGGCGATCCTGATGCACATGATCACCATCTTCATCATCGGCGTGGTCAAGCCCGGCTTCCTGCCGGCCGGGCCAAAGGCGTCGTGGCACGAGCGTGCGCTGGCGATCCGCGACGTGTGGTCGCCGCTTTTGCTGTTCGTGTTCGTGATAGGCGGCCTCTATGGTGGCTTCTTCATTCCCACCGAGGCCGGCGCGGTTGGCGCTGTCGGCGCCTTCCTGATCGGCGTGCTGCGCGGCAAGCTGAGCCGCGAGGGCATCCTGCAATCGTTGCTGCAGGCGACGCGCACCGCGGCCGCGGTGTTCACGGTGCTGATCGGCGCGCTGTGCTTCGGTTATTTCCTCACCATCACGCAGACGCCGCAGCACGTCACCGAATTTCTCACCGGGCTGGGCATCGGTCCCTATGGCGTGCTGACGCTGATCCTGCTGATGTATCTGGTGCTCGGCTGCCTGATGGATGCGATGGCGATGGTGATCCTCACCGTGCCGATCGTGTTCCCGGTGGTGATGGCGCTGGGCTTTGATCCGATCTGGTTCGGCATCGTCATTGTCATGACGGTCGAGCTTGGCCTGATCCATCCGCCGGTCGGCATGAACGTGTTCGTCATCAAGAGCGTGATCAAGGACGTCAGCATGTCGACCATCTTCAAGGGCGTGCTGCCCTTCGTGGTCACCGATCTGATCCGACTGGTGCTGCTGGTGCTGTTCCCGATGATCGCCACCTGGCTGCCGATGCGGATGATCGGATAATGCGATGACCCCCCAGCTCGAAACAAAATACGTCTTCACGCTGAAGATCAGGATCGGCGCGCCGATCGTCGCCGGTGATTTCGGCCATGGTCTGCGCCGCATCATACCGATCCTTGGCGGTGAGGTAAGCGGGGAAGGGATATCAGGCACCATCTTTCCAACCGGCGCGGACTTCCAGACCATCCGGCCGGACGGCTTTACCGAGTTGGAGGCCAAATACGCATTTCAGCTGGATGATGGCGCGGTGATCTATATCGACAATATCGGCATCCGCTTTGGGCCGAAGCAGGCGCTGGACTGTATCGCGCGCGGCGAGGCCGTCGATCCCGCGCTGATCTACTTTCGCTCGGTGCCGAGATTCGAGACTGGCGCCGAAAACTATCGCTGGCTGATGCAGCACCTTTTTGTCGGCGTTGGCGCGCGGTATCCTGATCGTGTCGAACTCGCGGTGCATCAGGTCCTTTAATCCCTCCCCACGCGAAGACGCGGGGGAGGGGAAAACCTACTCCGCCGGCACGTATTTGCCGCCCTTCACCGTCAGAAGTATCCGCGAGCGATCATCGACGCCGTTGCGGTCCTTGTCGGTAAAATTATAGACGCCCTGCGTCGCCGCCATTTCCTTCTCGCTCATCAAGGCCTGGCGGATTGCCTCGCGAAATTCCAGCGTGCCGGGTTTTGTGGTCTTCAGGGCCACCGGGATCACGCGCTTGAGAATCTCGAAGGCGTCATAGGCGTGGCCGGCGAACTGGTTGCGACTGCTGGCGCCGTATTTGCCTTCATAGGCGGCGTTGAGCGCAAGCCCAGGCGCCTTGGTCAGCGCGCTGTCGGCCTGGCCTTCCGGATTCATCACCGGGCCGGAGGCCATCAGGACGCCTTCGGCGGACGCCCCCGCAATGCGGATGAAGTCCATCGAGGCCGCGCCATGGGTCTGGTAGATCAGGCCCTTGTAGCCCCTGTCGCGCAGTTCCGATTGCGGCATGCCGGCGCCAGCACCTGCGGCGCCGATCAGGATCGCGTCGGGATTGGCGGCGACCAGCTTCAGCGCCTGGCCGGTGATCGAGGTGTCGGGGCGGGCGAAGCGTTCGTCATCGACGATCTTCATGCCCATCGGCCCGGTCTGCTCCTTGATGTCGTTGAACCAGAGGTCGCCGTAGGAATCCGAATAACCGATATAGCCGAGCGTCTTCACGCCCTTGGCCTTCATGTGGTCGTACATGACCCGGCCCACGATCGCGACCGGCTGCGGCATGTCGACCGACCATTTTTCGCGGGCCGGAGTGAACGGCATCGGCGCCAGGCTAAAATGCGGAACGCCGGCCTCATTGGCGACGGTGGACATCGCCACGCTCGACGGCACGATTGAGGAGCCGATCATCACATCGGCCTTGGACTCGGTGACAAAGCGCCGGGCATTGGTGGTCGCAATGGCCGGATCGCCGCCGTCGTCGAGCACAATCAGCTTCAATGGCACGCCACCGATTTCCCTCGGTACGAATTCCAGCACATTACGCTCCGGCACGCCCAGCGCCGCGGCGGGGCCGGTGGTGGAGAGGCTGAGGCCGATGGTGATCTCGGAGGTCTGCGCTCGCAGCGGCGTCGAGACAGCCAGCGACGCCGCGAGGGCGGCAGCCAGACGAAGTTTGGTCATGTCGGTTCTTTCCCGTGGATATGGTGCGCGGTATGGCCCCCGGACCATGCGCGTTCGGCAGCAAAAAGCCGGCCCTCTGGCGAGGGCCGGCTCTTGTACTTCGTCGGCGAGCGGTTGTCATTCCGGGGCGCGGGCGGCGCCAGCCGCGAGCGAGCCCGGAAGCCCGAGATGTTTTAAACAGGTCGAGGTTCCGGGTTCGCTTGGGCTTTTGCCCTCGCGCCCCGGAACGACAGTGCGTTACTGCGCCGGAACGTACTTGCCATCCTTCACGGTCAGCAAAATCCGCGCACGATCATCGAGGCCGTAGCGGTCTTTATCGGTGAAGTTGTAGACGCCCTGGCTCGCCGCCAGTTCTTTTTCGGTCAGGAGTGCTGCCCGGATGGCTTCACGAAACTCCGGCGTGCCGGGCTTGGCCGTCTTCAGGGCCACCGGGATGACACGCTTCAGGATCTCGAAGGCGTCGAAGGAGTGGCCGGCAAACTGGCTACGGCTGCTGGGGCCATATTTGGCCTCATAGGCCGCGTTCAGGGCCAGCCCGGGCTTCTTGGTCAACGCGCTGTCGGGCTGGCCTTCCGGGTTCATCACCGGACCAGACGCCATCAAGACGCCTTCCGCGGAAGCCCCGGCGATGCGGATGAAGTCCATCGAGGCGGCGCCATGGGTCTGGTAGATCGGGCCCTTGTAGCCGCGTTCACGCAAGGCGCTCTGCGGCAACGCGGCCGCGGTGCCGGAGGCGCCGACCAAGATGGCATCGGGATTGGCGGCCACCAGCTTCAGCACCTGGCCGGCGACCGACGTGTCCGGCCGGGCAAAGCGCTCCTCGGCGACGATGCTCATGCCCATCGGGGCGGTCTGCGTCTTCAGGTCGTTGAACCAGAGGTCGCCATAGGAATCCGAATAGCCGATATAGCCGATCGTCTTCACGCCCTTGGCCTTCATGTGGTCGTACATCACCTTGCCCACAATCGGTACCGGCTGCGGCATCGCCACTGACCACTTCATGCGCTCCGGCGAGATCGGGAATGGCGCCAGGCCGAAATGCGGAATGCCGGCTTCGTTGGCAACGGTGGAGACGGCCACGGTCGGCGGCGTGGTCGATGAGCCCATGATGATATCGGCCTTGGATTCCGTCACAAAGCGACGGGCGTTGGTGGTCGCATTGGTCGGATCGCCGCCATCATCGAGCACGATCAGCTTCAAGGGCACGCCGCCGATCTCCTTTGGTACGAATTCAAGCGCATTGCGCTCGGGAATGCCCAGCGCCGCGGCAGGGCCGGTGGTGGAGACGGTGATGCCGATGGTGATGTCGGAGGTCTGCGCGGCGAGCGGCGATGCGAGCAGCGACGCCGCGACGGCGGCCATGGCCAGGCTGAGCTTGTGCATTGGTTTCTCCCTTTGGGTTGGCTTTTTATGGGTCGTATCAAGCAAATTTCAGCGCCGAAATCAGCCCCTTCTTTAGGTCAGGACGGGGCTCCTGTCATTCCCGGGCGCGAGGGCAACGCCCGAGCGAACATCAGCCAATCCAATGGGGGTGGCGGGGAATCCCGAGATGTTCAAAATAGCTTAAGATTCCGGGTTCACGTTCGGCTGACGCCGCCCGCGCCCCGGAACGACAGACTAGATCGCGATCACACTTATCGCCGCCGCCCCGGCATAGATCGCCTCGATCAGCGCCGCGCGATGTTCCCGCACGGCGCGCTGGTTGACCGAGCCCTTGTCGGTAACCTCGCCGCGATCGATCGACAGCGGCGTGTCGAGCAGCACCGCGCGGGTGATCCGGGTCGAGGAACCGGTGGCACCGGCCATGAATCTGGCCAACCGTTCGCGAAAGGCATGGCGAACCAACGGGTCATGCGCCGCGGCGGCCAAGTCGCCGGTTTCAAGCGCCGGGTTGATGACGCGGCAGCCGTCAAGATCGAGGATCACCAGTGCCGAGAGTTCGTCGCGGTCGATTCCCGCGATCACCACGTCGCGCACCAGTGGCGCGCAGGTGCCGACAAAGCGCGCGCGCAGCGGCCCGACGCTGACCCAGGTGCCGCTGCTGAGCTTGAAATCCTCGGAGATGCGGCCGTCGAAATCGAACCCGGCGGAGAGATCGTCGGGATCGACCGGCCTCAGCGCGTCGCCGAAAATGTAGTAGCCCTCGTCGTCGAATGCCTTGGCGGTCAGCTCCGGCTGGCGCCAGTAGCCCGGCGTGATGTTGGGGCCTTTGGCGCGCACTTCAAGCTTCCCATTGTTCGGTACCAGCTTGGCGTCGTTGCCGGGAACGGGCAGGCCGACATGGCCGGAGCGGCTGGTGGTCGGGGTCACGCACATGAAGAATGGCGAGGTCTCGGTGGCGCCGAGCCCCGTCAGCATCGGGACCCGGGCACCGGTGGCCTGCACCGAGAGTTCGTCGAGGCTGTCCCAGACATAGGGCGACAGGCTCGCGCCGCTGAAGAACATCGCATGCAGCCGTGAAAAGAATTTTTGGCGTAGGGCCGCGTCCTCGCGCAGAAAAGGCAGCAGCGATTCATAACCCTTGGGGACGTTGAAATACACCGTCGGCGAGATCTCGCGTAGATTGCGGATCGTCGCCTCGATTCCCGCCGGTGTCGGCTTGCCGTCGTCGAGATACATCGAGCCGCCATTGAGCAACGTCAAGCCGATATTGTGGTTGCCGCCAAAAGTGTGATTCCACGGCAGCCAGTCGATGATGACCGGCGGCTCGTCCTTCAGGAACGCCAGCGTATCGCGCAGCATGACCTGGTTGGCGCACAGCATGCGCTGGGTATTGATCACTGCCTTCGGATGGCCGGTCGAGCCGGAAGTCAGCAGGAATTTCGCGATACTGTCCGGCCCGATCGCCTCGTGCGCAGCGTCGATACCGGCGGCCTCCGGCGTCGCCAGTAACGCCGACAGCAGCGTCAAGCCGCGGTCCGGCAACGCACCGCGCGCGACAACGATCTCGGTGTTGGCCGGAACGTTGAAATGGATCGCGTCGGCAAAGGCGTCGGCGTCATCGACGAACACCAGGCCCGGCGTCAGCAGCTCCATCAGATAAGAGAGCTTGCCAAAATCCTTCGAGACCAGCGAATAGGCCGGCGATACCGGGCAATAGGGAATGCCGGCATAAAGCGCGCCGAACGCGAGCAGCGCGTGATTGATCGAATTGCCGGACAGGATGACGATCGGCTTTTCCGCGGAAAGGCCGCGCGTCAGCAGCGCCGAGCCGATACGCCGCGTCGCGTCCAGCATCTGTGCGTAGGTTACTTCACGCCAGCCGCCGTCCGCCGCGCGTTCCGCCATGAAGATCCGGTCTGGCGCTTCCAAGGCCCAGCGATGCAGGCAGTCCGTGATGCGGATGGGATAGTCGCCCAGCGTCAATGCCGGGTGCAGATAGATGGTGCCGTCGTCGCGGCGGTCGACGGTAATGCCGATATCCCCGAACGAGATCGGTCGTAGCGGATGCGCCGATTCGGCGCGTTTGGTCTGATCGCCTGTTGCGGCTGTTGCAGACATTATGTTTCGACCCTGTTGTTTTTAGTTGGTAAAAGTCAGCCGGGCCGCACTTTCGTCGTCTTGCGGTCGAGGAAGGCGCGAATTCGGGTTTTGGCCTCCTGGTCGCTTTGCGCCACGCTGGCCATCAGCGCTTCCAGCATCAGTCCAGTCTGCGGGCTGGCTTCGGCGATCAGTGGCAAGGCTTGCATGACCGCGAAATTCGTCAAAGGCGCATTCTGCGCCACCCGCTCGGCGAGTTCGATCGCCTTCTCCAGAGCGCCGCCTGATTTCGTCAGATATTGCGAGAAGCCATGCACGACACCTTCGGTCGCGGTATAGACGCGGCCGGTCAGCATCATGTCGGCCATCCGCGCCACGCCAACCAACCGCGGCAGCCGCACCGAACCGCCGCCGCCGACGAAGATGCCGCGCTGGCCTTCGGGCAGCGCGTAATAGGCCGAAGGCTCGGCCACGCGGATATGCGCCGCGCAGGCCAGTTCCAGCCCGCCGCCGATCACCGCGCCCCGCAGTGCTGCGATCACCGGGACGCGGGCGTGCTGGATGCTGTCGAACACCCGGTGCCACATCCGCGAATGCATCAGTCCGGCGGTGGCATCGCGCTCGCACAGTTCGGACAAATCGAGGCCGGCGGAAAAATGGTCGCCGATACCATGGATCACCACCGCGCCGGTCTCGGCCGGCAGCGTCGCAAAGCAGCGTTCGATCTCGAGGATAATGCCGTCGTTCAGCGCATTGCGCTTCGCCGGCCGGTCCAGACCGATCATCAGCACCCGGCCTGCCGTTTCGATTTTCAAAAGCGAGAATTCCGCGGTCACTGGCGCCATGGTGCAAATACGTCCTTTTAAAAATAATTATATTATATAATCAATAAGCCCCAAGTCAATCGATCGTCCCCTTTGGGGGGCTCCTCGCTTTTCCGGGCGAGAGCAGCGTCAGCTGCGAGCGAACCTGGAATTCCGGGATGTTCGAAACACCGTCGGTTTCCAGGTTCACGCTTCGGCCGGCTGCAACGGCCGAAACGCGCCCGGAATGACGAACGTCAAATCGCGCTGGCACCTTCGTGCTGGAAGCCGAGATAGCTCGCTACCACGCGGGCATTGCCGGCGATGTCGGAGGCCGGGCCGTCGAGGATGAACTCGCCGAGCTCCATCACATAGGCACGGTCGGCTATTTTTAGCGCGGCCTGGGCGTTCTGTTCGACCAGCAAGATCGAGACGCCAGCGGCCTTCAGCTCGGCGACAATGCGAAAAATGTCGGCGACAATGATCGGCGCTAATCCCAGACTGGGCTCGTCGAGCATCAGGAGTCTCGGCGCGCCCATCAGCGCGCGACCCATCGCCAGCATCTGCTGCTCGCCGCCGCTGAGGGTGCCGGCGAGCTGCTTGCGGCGCTCCTTGAGGCGCGGAAACAGCGTGTAGACCCGCTCGAACGAGCGCGACGCGGTGGCCTTGGCGATACGGAAAGCGCCGATCTGCAAATTGTCCTCAACATTCATGGTGCCGAACAATTCGCGATGCTCCGGCACTAGGCAAAGCCCGGCAGCGACACGGTCCTCGATGTCGAGCCGCGAGACGTCGCGGCCCTCGAAATGGACGCCGCCCTTCAGCGGCAGGATGCCCATGATCGCGTTGAGCAGGGTGGTCTTGCCGGCGCCGTTGGCGCCGATGATGGTGACGATCTCGTTGGCGCCGACTGCGAGATTGACGGCGCGCACAGCCTCGACCTTGCCATAGGCGACATGGGCGTCGGTGACGGTCAGCAGGCTCATGCCGTGGTTCATGCGGCAGCTCCAAGATAGGCCTTGATCACGTCGGGATTGATCTTGATCTGCGCCGGCGTGCCTTCGGCGATCCTTGTGCCGAAATCCAGCACCACAATGCGGTCGGCGAGGTCCATCACAAAGCCCATGTCGTGTTCGACCAGCAGCACGGACATGCCACCGTCGCGCAATTGCCGCAGCAGCGCGGCGAGCTGCTGCTTCTCCAGGTGGCGTAGCCCCGCGGCGGGCTCATCGAGCAGCAGTAGCATCGGGTCGACGCATAGCGCGCGCGCAATCTCGACGATGCGCTGCTGGCCGAGCGACAGCGAGCCCGCAAGCTGATCGATCTGGTCGCCAAGCCCGACGCGCGCGATTTGCCGCGCGGCTTCGCCGAGCAGCTTTGCTTCGTCTGCACGGTCGAGCCGCAGCATGCTGCTGATGGCGCCGGCGCGGCCGCGCAGATGGGCGCCGAGCGCGACGTTTTCAAGCACTGTCATGTCCGGCACCAGCTTGACGTGCTGGAAGGTGCGGGCGATGCCGAGCCTGACGATGTCCTGCGGCGGTGCGTTGTCGATACTCTGGCCACACACGGAGATCTGGCCACCACTGGCCCGCAGCACGCCGGTGATCAGGTTGAAGGTGGTGCTCTTGCCGGCGCCGTTGGGACCGATCAGCGCGACGATCTCGCGGGCCTGCACGTCGAACGAAACGTCGTTGACGGCGATCACGCCACCGAATTGTTTTCGCGCGTTCTCGACCTGCAGCAGTGCGCCGGTGTCGGTATGGACCTGCAGGCGCGGCGGCAACTCCGCCGAGACGTCCGGCCGCATCGGGCTGCGCGCAAATGGTAGCAGCGAGGTCAGCCACGGCCACATCCCAGT
>NZ_JANXTC010000398.1:0-3107 GCF_025356345.1 Tardiphaga sp. | reverse complement strand
ATCATGCCGGGCTGATGACGCCGACCCAGATGGAGAAGTGGCGCGAGAACCAGCACATCCAGCCGGGCCATGAATGGGACAAATATGAGGGCATGACGCAGGACGCGGCCGAGCTCGATGCATTCCTCGCCGCGGTGCCGTTCATCCAGCAGGGTCAGCGGCGACTGAGCGCGCCGGTCATCGAGGTGCCCGCGCACCTCGCCTTCAAGCCGGCGCCGGCGATGTCGACGCAGCAGGGCTTTGGCCTGGTGCTGAACGAACTGGCGCGCGGCGACAGCGAACTGGCGTCACGCATCGTCACCGCGTCGCCCGACGTCACCGTCTCCACCAATCTCGGCGCCTGGGTCAATCGCTGCGGCCTGTTCGCGCGCGCCGAAAAGGCCGATCACTTTCGCAGCGAAAAGATTCCGTCGACCTTCAACTGGGATTTTTCACCGAAGGGTCAGCACATCGAGCTCGGCATTGCCGAGAGCAATTTGTTCCTGCTGATGTCGGCGCTGGGTCTGTCGTCGTCGATCAACGGCGTACGGCTGCTGCCGATCGCGACATTGTACGATCCCTTTATCAGCCGCGCGCTCGATCAGCTCAATTATGCCTGTTATCAGGACGCCCGCTTCATGGTGGTGGCGACGCCCTCGGGCATCACGCTGGCGCCGGAGGGGGGCGCGCACCAGTCGATCGCCACGCCGCTGATTGGCATCGCCCAGGATGGCCTGGCCGCATTCGAGCCGGCCTTCGTCGATGAACTCGCGGTGATGATGCGCTGGGGCTTCGCGCATATGCAGCGCGAATCGAGCGCGCAGGGCGACGAGGCCGGCATGCGCGCCGGCGGCTCGGTCTATCTGCGGTTGTCGACCCGCAGCATCGAGCAGCCGCGGCGGATGATGACGCCGGAGCTCGAGCAGGGCATCACCGACGGCGCCTACTGGTTGCGTCAGCCGGGCGCCAATTGCGACCTGGTGATCGCCTATACCGGCGCGCTGGCGCCGGAGGCGATCGAGGCTACCGGCCTGCTCGGCGACAGCCACCGTGACATCGGCCTGCTGGCGGTCACCTCGGCCGATCGGCTGCATGCCGGTTGGACCGCCGCGCGGAAAATCCGGCGCGACCGGCGCAACCCACGGCATCTCTGCCAAATCGAGAAATTGCTGCAGGCGCTGCCACGCGATTGCGGCATCGTCACCGTGCTCGACGGCCATCCGGCCACGCTGGGCTGGATCGGCAGCGTCTGCGGCCACCGCATGGAGGCGCTGGGCGTCGAGCATTTCGGCCAGACCGGGACGATTCAGGACCTCTATCGCCATCATGGCATCGACGCCAACGCGATTATCGATGCGGCTGAAGGTCTCACGGTCGGCGCCCCTGTGCTGCACCGCAAAATGGCGGTGTAGTCGTCTTACGGGGCAAACACGTCTGGAATTAGCGCAAATTGACGGCAGAGCCTTGCTCCCGCCGCGGCGCTGCTTTTATATGCCACGTCGCCATCGCGCGGCGCCCCGCGTATGGCGGGCCTCCAGTGTATGGGAAGTGACGCAAGGGTGCTTGCCGAATGTCCTGTGCCTTCCCAGATCAACCTGACTGAAGCTTCCGAAATCAAAGAGGTTACCAATGGTCAACCGCATGCAGTTCTACATTGATGGCGCCTGGGTCGATCCCGCCATCAAGAAATCGACTCCGGTCGTGAATCCGGCCACCGAAGAAGCGATGTATGACGTTGCGCTCGGCTCCAAGGCTGACGTCGACAAGGCGGTGATCGCCGCGCGTCGGGCTTTCGAAACCTTCTCGGTCACTTCGCGCGAGGAGCGCGTCGCGCTGCTCGAAAAAATCATCGCGGTCTACAAGACCCGCATCAAGGACATTGGCGCGTCGGTGTCCGACGAGATGGGCGCGCCGCTGCCGATGGCGGAGAAGCTGCAGGCCGGCGCCGGTCTCGGCCATCTGATCGCCACGCTCGACGTGCTGAAGAACTACAAGTTCGACGAGCCGCATAATGATGCCATGATCACCCGCGAGGCGATCGGCGTTGTCGGCATGATCACGCCATGGAACTGGCCGCTGAACCAGATCGCCTGCAAGGTGGCCCCGGCGCTGGCCGCCGGCTGCACCATGATCCTGAAGCCGTCGGAATACACGCCGTCGTCGGCGCTGATCTTCGCCGAGATCCTGCATGAAGCCGGCGTGCCGGCGGGCGTGTTCAACGTCATCAACGGCCTCGGCACCGATGTCGGTATCGCCATGAGCGAACATCCCGACATCGATATGATCTCGTTCACCGGCTCGACCCGCGCCGGCATCGACGTCGCCAAGCGCGCCGCCACCACTGTCAAGCGCGTCAGCCAGGAACTCGGCGGCAAGTCGCCGAACGTGATCCTGGAAGGCGCGGACTTCGTCAAGGCCGTCACCGGCGGCGTCGCGCATATGTTCAATAATTCCGGCCAGTCGTGCAATGCGCCGAGCCGTATGATCGTGCCGCAGGCGAAAATGAACGAGATCGCGGCGATCGCCAAGGCGCAGGCCGAGAAGACCAGGGCCGGTGATCCCCGTGCCGACGGCACCGTGATCGGTCCCGTCGTCAATCGCGGCCAGTGGGACAAGATCCAGGGTCTGATCCAGAAGGGCATCGAGGAAGGCGCCACGCTGGTCGCTGGTGGTCCCGGCCTGCCGGAAGGCGTCAACAAGGGCTTTTACGTCCGCCCGACGATTTTCGCTGACGTGACCGAGAACATGACCATCGCCCGCGAAGAGATATTCGGGCCGGTGCTGGTGATCATGGGCGCCAAGGACGAGTCCGAGGCGGTCAGGATCGCCAATGACACGCCCTATGGCCTGGCGGGTTACGTCTCCGGCTCCTCGATCGAAGCCGCGCGAAAAGTCGGCCGCAAGATCCGCGCCGGCAACATCAACCTGCAGGGCGCGCCCAACGACCGCACCGCGCCGTTCGGCGGCTACAAGCAGTCCGGCAACGGCCGCGAATGGGGCAAGTACGGCCTCGAGGATTTCCTCGAAGTCAAGGCGATCGCCGGCTTCAACGCGGCGTGATCTGATGAAGTAACAAAACGCCGGCGCGGAGAAATCCACGCCGGCGTTTTGCGTTTCTGCACCGGCCT
>NZ_JANXTC010000389.1:0-4934 GCF_025356345.1 Tardiphaga sp. | reverse complement strand
GCAGGCCGGCCAGCCAGTGGCGAAGGGGCCTCTCGAAGCTGAATGGGATGAGATCACTTCCGTGCTGGTCGAGGGTGGACGCACATGAGTGCGACAAACGCAAAACTGATAGAAGGCTCGACCGGCGACTGGGAAATGGTGATCGGGCTGGAGATCCATGCCCAGGTGACGTCCCACGCCAAGCTGTTCTCCGGCGCCTCCACCGAATTCGGCGGCGCGCCGAACAGCCACGTCTCGCTGGTCGACGCGGCGATGCCGGGCATGCTGCCAGTGATCAACGCGCATTGCGTCAGCCAGGCGGTGCGCACGGGCCTTGGTCTGAAGGCGCAGATCAACCGGCGCTCGACCTTTGACCGCAAGAATTACTTCTATCCCGACCTGCCGCAGGGCTACCAGATCAGCCAGTACAAGTCGCCGATCGTTGGCGAGGGCGAGGTGGTCGTCGAATTCGGCGACGGCGACAGCATTACCATCGGGATCGAGCGGCTGCATCTGGAGCAGGACGCCGGCAAGCTGTTGCACGACCAGAACCCGACGATGTCATACGTCGACCTCAACCGCTCCGGCGTGGCGCTGATGGAGATCGTCTCCAAGCCGGATATGCGCTCATCGGAGCAGGCGCAGGCCTATGTGACCAAGTTGCGCACCATCCTGCGCTACCTTGGCACCTGCGACGGCGACATGGAGAAGGGCAGTCTGCGCGCCGACGTCAACGTCTCCGTGCGCAAGCCCGGCGCTGAACTTGGCACCCGCTGCGAGATCAAGAACGTCAATTCGATCCGCTTCATCGGTCAGGCCATCGAGGTCGAGGCGCGGCGCCAGATCGGCATCCTCGAGGATGGCGGCAAGATCGACCAGGAAAGCCGGCTCTACGACCCCAACAAGAGCGAGACGCGGTCGATGCGCTCCAAGGAAGAGGCGCATGACTACCGCTATTTCCCGGATCCGGATCTGCTGCCGCTGGAATTCAGCGAGGAGTACGTCGCCCGGCTGAAGGCTGACCTTCCCGAACTGCCGGACGAGAAGAAGGCCCGCTTCATTGGCAGCTTCGGCCTGTCGCCCTATGACGCTGCCGTGCTGGTTGGCGAACGGGAAAGCGCCGACTTCTTCGAGGCGGTGCTCGAAGGGCTCGCCGACAAGGCGCGTGACGGCAAGCTCGCCGCCAACTGGGTGATCAACGAATTGTTCGGCCGCCTCAACAAGGAAGGCCAGGCCATCGAATCGTCGCCGGTTTCCGCCGCGCAGATCGCCGCCATCGTCGACCTGATCGGCGAGGGCACCATCTCCGGCAAGATCGCCAAGGATCTGTTCGAGATCGTCTGGACCGAGGGCGGCGATCCGCGCGCGCTGGTGGAGGCCCGCGGCATGAAGCAGGTCACCGACATCAGCGCGATCGAACAGGTGGTCGACGACATCATCAAGGCCAATCCCGACAAGGTGGCGCAGGCGCAGGCCAAGCCGGCGCTGATGGGATGGTTCGTCGGCCAGGTGATGAAGTCGTCCGGCGGCAAGGCCAATCCGCAATCCGTCAATGACCTGCTGAAGCGCAAGCTCGGACTCTGACGAGCGCCGGGACTATCCGTCGCGCGCGGTTTCCCGGCGTTGACGCCAGGGCACCGGTCGCCGCGATGGCTAGGCGGCGGTCCACCCGGCGCGATCGCCGCGACGAATCAGGCATCCGCGATTCGGCGGAAAACGCGGTTGCGACGCGTCGTCAGAAGACGTCAGCTCGATTTTCGCAAAAATTTTTTGATTGCCAAAAATCCCGACTCAGAGTCCGACGCGCTGATTTCGGACGCAAATCCACGACTCGCAGGGCGCGCGGGTTTGTGTAGTTGGTTGCTATCACGAACGACGATTGTATTTGCAGCACAGGCATTTCCTGCGATCTTGACAATCGGAAACGTAGTGTTTTCACGCGTTTTTCACATTGCCGGATGGCGAGTTTGCAAGTTGTCGCTGGGCGCGTAGGGCGGATCGCATCCCGGCGTCGTCAACACTTCCTTAAGCGAGACACTGTTTTTTTGAAACTGTTGGTGTATTCGGGATGTAGTGCATTTCGATTCCCGGGTGCACGCAGCGATCAAGTCGTCTCACACACTACTCGGAGGGCACCATGGCTAAGAAAGTTAAGAAGGCAGTGAAGAAGGCAGTCAAGAAAGCAACCAAGAGCGCGGTGAAGAAGACCGCGAAGAAGACCAAGAAGGTTGCGAAGAAGAAGTAACGCTGCTTCTGAAGAACTTGCCGGCGGTTGCCGCCGGCGACGTCACAGTAGCTCCGACAACGGTTGGCTTCTCGAAGCGGATCGGCAGCGCGGCGGCTCTGGTTGACGAAAGAGGGTGTCGGCGAGACATCAGGTCAAACGGCTGAACCGCGATACCGCAGGGCTTGCCCTGCTGCCAAGCGGTGTGGCGAAGAGCCCGGTAATTCGTTATCGGCGTTCTTGTTCGGTGCGGACCCTTGGTTCGCAGTCTCATCGGTGGCGTTGCCCCATGGGATTTGATCCTGACGTGTTGCCGACGCCCTCGTCTCTGCTCCGGCGTGGTTGATCCCCGGACCCCATCTCCGTACCCCGCACGGCTCTGTCGCAACGCGCCGCTCCAGCCGACGCGAATGGTGCCACCGCCCCCGCGATGCGGGACGGCCGCGCATGATCCACGCCGCGTTGCGTCGATTGGTCCGGCGGTGTTGGGCCGCGGACGCCCGCGCGTTCCGCGATGGTTACGACATCGCCAAGCAGCACGGTAAACCGAATGTCGCGAAATCGCAGGAAGTGCCCAATTTTGCTGGGTTTGTTCTCCGCGGTGGGGCACGCCGCGGCGCGCGCGTTCAGATTCGATTCATCGCGATGCTTAAACTGCCATTCAAATTTTATCGACATCATGATCGCAACAAGCCGGCAAACGGCGGTTGGGATGACGTTGAAAACGGACAGGGGCGCGCTCGGATCAGGGCGGCCAATTATAAAAAAGGATAGAACATGTTTCAGGGACAAATTGATTTTGATACGGCGATGCCGATCGTTGCCAGCGACATTCAGGATGTGCTGTTCGAGCGCGGACTATACTGGGCCAGCGGTCGCTCCGGGATCGTCGATCTCATCGCCGCGCATAAATGGTTTAACCTCGCCGCTCTCAAGGGCCGGGTCGATGCCATCGCGATGCGCCGCGAGATCGCCGAGATGATGTCGGACCTCGATATCGCGGCCGCGCAGCGCGAAGCCCGCGCCTGGATGGTCAGCTCGCACTAATCACGCATCCGCCTGCGAAGGATGAGGGCGCTCGATCATTAATCGAAGCCGCCCGGCATCCTTCGCGGCGATGGGCGTTTGACGGACCTCTGCAAATACGATCGAGGCTCCTTGTTCGGCGGCACGCGCCAACGGCGCTTTTGTCGCGTTCGCGATCATTTATTTGTGTTCCGGGCGGCATTCCCGCGCGCGGCCTTGATCGTCTCACGCGGTTGTCATTCCCCGTTGGTTGTTCGCAGCCGAAGCGACCCGATCTGTTCCTTGTCAGTCACCACAACGGCCGTCCGGCCGTATCGACAAGGATAGGTTCATGTCTACCAGCAATATCTCATCATCATCGATGGTCCGCGGCGCCGCGCTGGCGCTTGTCGCCGCTGCGGCCGTATGGGCCAGCGCGCCGTCCTCCGCGATCGCCGCCTCACGTGACGCGACGCAGACGTCGTCAGCCCGTTTGGCGTCGCGCGCTACGATTGAAGCAGGCGCCGCCCGCAAGAATCATCATCATGCACGGCGATCGAACACCCGCGACGCCTTCGGCAGCATGTCCGGTGGGGCGGTCGGTCCCGGCGCGTCGTCGTCGGGCGGCTATGGCTACGGCGTGGGTGACAATTCGCGCAATCAGACCTGGTAGCTGACCGGGTTGAAATAACCGATGATGCGACCTGCCGCCCACGCTGTGGGCGGTCGGTCGCATCGGCACGGGATGATCGCGATTGAAATAATTGGCGGAGCCGGAGGGATTCGAACCCTCGATACCCGGTAAAAGGTATGCCGCTTTAGCAAAGCGGTGCCTTCAGCCACTCGGCCACAGCTCCAACAATGCTGGATATGCCCGACACGGCCGTCAGCCGCAAGCACCACTTCGCATCTCGGCGGGTTGTGCCCCAAATTTCCGCGATCGGCCGCGACCGGACCCTGGCCGCGCTCAGCCATCGCAGGGGCAGGGCGCGTCCCGCCGATTCTGGCGCCCCGACCGCGGCGAATCGTCCCTTTGGGGCGCCCGGTTTCCGTCATTGCTCGACTACCGGGTATCCCGCGACGACCGCACTTGTTAACGTAGGTAAATACCGCATTAACCATGACATAATGAAACATGAACGAAACCAACGGCTTGCGTGGTTCCCTCAATCACGAACCCGTGTGATTTAAGCAACACCGGCCGTGGAAACGGGTCAAAGCGGCGACTTCGAGGCGTTCCATTGTTGCGAAACGGAAAGGGTTGGGAGATGTTCACGGTGCGACGGAGGGGGGCATCCCGAGGTCGTCCCGTAAAGGTGGTTCACTCGAAGACCTCGCTCGTCTCGTGCGCGCGTGTCCAGGAGCCGAAACGCCTCGCGGGTTGTCAGGGACTAAGGGACTTGTCTTCAGGGTGATCCTCACCCCGTTGCGGAACCTTCCCTAAAGCAACTTGGAGGTTTACATGAAGACGATTAAGGGCCTTATTCTCGGCTCAGCGGCGAGCATTCTCGCCATGGGCGCAGCCCAGGCAGCCGATCTTCCCGTCAAGGCCAAAGCGGTCGAATACGTGAAGGTCTGCTCGCTGTACGGCGCTGGCTTCTACTACATCCCCGGCACCGACACCTGCATCAAGATCGGCGGCGCGATCCGTCTCGACGTCGCTTTCAACGGCAACATCTATGACAATCCGTTCTGGCAGGGCGGCGCTGGCGGCAGCGGCGTGTTC
>NZ_JANXTC010000368.1:0-13876 GCF_025356345.1 Tardiphaga sp. | reverse complement strand
GCGGCCAGCATCGCGGCGTTGGGGCCGCCGTAGTAGCCCGATATGATCACCGCGACCGTGCCCTTGAGCATGTCGCAGAGCAGCGTCGCCGCGGCGAGGCCCTTGCGCCCGGTGCGCAGCACATTGGTGGCGCCGATATTGCCGGAGCCGATGGTGCGGATGTCCGGGGTGCCGGCCAGTTTGGTCAGCACCAGCCCGAACGGCACCGAGCCGAGGAAATAGCCGAGCGCGGCGGCAAACAGATAAACGACGGTCATCAGAACCTACACATGTTCATAAACGGTGCGTCCGCCGACGATAGTGCGCGCGACGCGGCCAGTGAAGCGGGATTCATCGAAGGGCGTGTTCTTGCATTGCGACTTCAGATCGGCGGGATCCAGCACCCATGGTACGTCGGCGTCAATGATGATGATGTCGGCCACGGCGCCGGGTCGCAGCGTGCCGCCGGGCAGGCCGAGCAGTTCGGCCGGGCGCGTCGACATCGCGCGGATCAGTGTCGTGAAATCCAGTTCGCCGCTGTGCACCAGACGCAGCCCGGCGGACAGCATGGTTTCCAGCCCGATGGCGCCGGGCGCCGCCTCGGCAAAAGGCAGCCGCTTGGTCTCGACGTCCTGCGGGTTGTGGTCGGACATGATGACGTCGATCAGGCCAGAGGCGACAGCGGCGACCAGCGCCTGGCGGTCGTCCTCGCCGCGCAGTGGCGGCGACAGTTTCAGGTAGGAGCGATAGGGACCGATGTCGATCTCGTTCAATGTCAGATGGTTGATCGAGGCCGACGCGCTGACGCGCAGCCCCGCATCGCGGGCACGCCGCAGCACCTCGATCGACTCGGCGCAGGTCAGTGACGCGGCGTGGTAGCGGCCGCCGGTCAAGGCGACAAGCCGCATATCCCTTTCCAGCATTATCGCTTCGGCGGCACGGGGAATACCGATCAGGCCAAGCCGCGAGGCGCGTTCGCCCTCGTTCATCACGCCCTCACCGACCAGATCGGGATCCTCGGTGTGGTGCACGATCAGCGCGTCGAAATCCCGCGCATAGGTCAGCGCGCGCCGCATCAATTGCGCGTTGGTGATGCTCCGGTCGCCGTCGGTGAAGGCAACGGCGCCGGCAGCCTTGAGCAGACCGATCTCGGTCATCTCTTGGCCGTTCATGCCCTTGGTCAGCGCGGCCATCGGATGAATGTTGACGATGGCGGTATCGCGGGCACGGCGCAGCACGAAATCGACTGTCGCGGAATTGTCGATCACCGGCGATGTGTCGGGCTGGCAGATGATGGTGGTGATGCCGCCGGCGGCGGCGGCGCGGCTGGCGGAGGCGAAGGTCTCGCGGTGATTGGCGCCGGGCTCGCCGACAAAGGCGCGCATGTCGACCAGGCCGGGTGCCACGATCATGCCAGCGCAGTTGATGATGTCGGCGCCTTCCGGCACGCCGGCCGCGCCGATGCCGCGGCGGGCGTCGCGGATCACGCCGTCGACGATCAGCACGTCGCCGGGACCGTCGATGTTGCGGCTGGGATCGATCAGGCGGGCGTTGGCGAGCAGGATGGGGCGGCGGTCGGTCAGCATGAGATCACGCATTCGGGAGGTTGCGCGCGAGCGCTTCGAGTACGGCCATACGGACGGCGACGCCCATCTCGACCTGTTCGCGGATCAGCGACTGCGCGCCGTCGGCGACGATGGAGTCGATCTCGACGCCGCGATTCATCGGGCCGGGATGCATCACCAGCGCGTCGGGTTTGGCGTAATTCAGTTTTTTCTGGTCGAGCCCGAAATACTGGAAGTATTCTGCCGTGGACGGCACGAAAGAGCCATTCATGCGCTCGCGTTGCAACCGCAACATCATCACGATGTCGGCGCCTTCGAGCCCTTCGCGCATATCGCGAAATACCTCGACGCCCATCCGTTCGATGCCGGGTGGTAGCAGCGTCGAGGGCGCCACGACGCGGACACGGGCGCCCATCCGGTTGAGCAGCAGGATGTTGGAGCGCGCGACGCGCGAATGCAGCACGTCGCCGCAGATCGCGACGATCAGGCCTTCGAGCCGGCCCTTGTTGCGGCGGATGGTCAGTGCGTCGAGCAGTGCCTGTGTCGGGTGCTCGTGCGTCCCATCGCCGGCATTGATCACCGAGCCGTCGACCTTTCGCGCCAGCAGTTCGACCGCGCCGGAGGCGTGATGCCGCATCACCAGAATGTCCGGATGCATGGCGTTCAGCGTCATCGCGGTGTCGATCAGCGTCTCGCCCTTCTTGATGGAGGACGATGACACCGACATGTTCATGACGTCGGCACCGAGTCGCTTGCCAGCCAGTTCGAACGAGGACTGTGTTCGCGTCGAGGCCTCGAAGAACAGATTGATCTGGGTACGACCGCGCAGGCTGGTGCGCTTTTTGTCGATCTGGCGGTTCAGCTCGACATATTCCTCGGACAGGTCGAGGAGGCCGGTGATATCCGCGGCGGAAAGGCCCTCGATGCCCAGCAAATGCCGGTGGGCGAGGACAAAACTCGATTTTGGTGCAAGGGTCATTAAAGCAAGAGCTATAGGCAGAGTTCAAAACCGGGGCAAGCGCGAATAGCCTGGTTCCAGGTTATCCCCCGGTCTGTTGGGCAGCCGACGTCCCGCTACAAGCTCAGCCGCGATTGGATCAGGCCATACCATGATGCAGCATGTCAGACTGGGCGGCGTTGCATTTCTGGCTGTTGGAATCGCGCTGGGAACTTCGGCCGCACCCGCGCAAAGCCTGCCCGATAATTTCGTGTTTCTGCGCGATCTCGAGCCGGGCATCCAGCAGGATATCCGTTATGCCGGCGTCAACAATTTCGTCGGTCGCCGGCTGAGCGGTTATGAGAGCGCCGATTGCGTGGTCAAGCGTGCGGTGGGGCTCGCGCTGCAAAAAGTCCAGCGCGACCTGGCGGCACAAAACCTGTCACTGAAAATGCTGGATTGCTACCGCCCGGCGCGGGCGTCGCGTGACATGGTGGCGTGGGCGCGAGACGGCAACGAGACGCCGGCGCAAAAGCTCTACAATCCGGCCTTCAGCAAACAGGACCTGTTCCGGCTCGGCTATATCGCGGAGTATTCCGGCCACTCCACCGGCGCGGCGGTCGATCTCACGCTGGTGGATCTGCGCGCCGCGCAGTCGCCGCAGTTCGATCCGTACCGGACTTATGCTGACTGCACCGCGCCGGAATCGCGTCGCGCACCGGAGGCCAGCGTCGACATGGGCACCGGTTACGACTGCTCGGACCGCAAGGCGCATACGGCGTCGGCAGCCATTACACCGGCGCAAAGGCGCTGGCGCCAAATCCTAGTTTCAGCGATGCGCAGGGATTTGTCAACTTTGCCAAGGAGTGGTGGCACTTTTCGCTGCCCGGCGTCGCGTCCGGGGCGTATGATTTCCCGATCGCCCGCGTGGCGCGATAGGGGCGTGAATTCGCGGCGAATCCCGCGTAGAACGACTCGCACGATGCCTTCAGCCGGAACTGTTTCATGACCAACCGCATTTCAGCAAACCCCGCCGTGCTCAACCAGTCGCCGCCCTACGAGGACGTTGACCTGTTCGCGTCGGATCGTCCGCTGGTGGAAGCCGTGGCGCTGAACGAGGCGTCATCAGCCTACGTCGAGCATTCCGACTTCGGCCAGCTCTGGGGCTCGGCCGCCATGACCGAGCGCGGCCGACTCGCCAACGAGAACCCGCCGCAACTGAAAACCTTCGATGCGCGCGGCAACCGCCGCGACGAGGTCGAGTTTCATCCGGCCTATCACGAGTTGATGGGGCACAGCGTTGCGGCCGGAATCCACAATTCGACATGGACCAAGACGGGCGCGCCGGCGGGGCGCGCCAGTGAAGTGACACGCGCCGCTAAATTCTACATGGCGGCGCAGGTCGAGACCGGGCATCTGTGCCCGATTACCATGACCCGCGCCTCGGTGGCGGCGCTGGCGGCGCAGCCGGAAGTGCTGGCGCAGGTGATGCCGGTGATCGCCTCGCGCGATTATGATTCCCGTTTCGTGCCGTGGTCAGCCAAGCGCGGCATGACGCTCGGCATGGGGATGACCGAGAAGCAGGGTGGCACCGATGTTCGCAGCAACATCACCGCGGCCACCCGCGACGGCGAGGCCTACCGCATCAGCGGCCATAAATGGTTCATGTCGGCGCCAATGTGCGACGCGTTTCTGGTGCTGGCGCAGGCCGATGACGGGCTGAGCTGTTTCTTCATGCCGCGGTTTCGGCCGGATGGTTCGGTCAATGCGATTGAATTGCAGCGCCTGAAGAACAAGGTCGGCAACCGCTCCAACGCGTCGTCCGAGGTGGAGTTCAAGGACGCCTATGCGCTGCGCGTCGGCGAGGAAGGCAAGGGCATCCGCACCATCATCCAGATGGTGCAGCTGACGCGGCAAGATTGCGCGATTGCCTGCGCGGGCCTGATGAGGTCCGGGCTTGTCCACGCGCTGCACCATGCGCGTCACCGCGGCGCGTTCCAGAAACACCTCGCCGACCAGCCGATGATGCAGAGCGTGCTGGCCGACATGGCGCTGCATGTGGAGGCCTGTACCGCGCTGGTGATGCGGCTGTGCCGGGCGTTTGATCGCGCGCCGGAAGATCCGGCCGAAGCCGCCTATCTGCGACTTCTGACGCCCGTGGTGAAATACTGGGTGTGCAAGACCGCGCCCGGTTTTCTGTATGAGGCGATGGAGTGCATGGGCGGCAATGGCTATGTCGAGGAAAGTATTCTGGCGCGGCATTATCGCGAGGCGCCGGTCAATGCGATCTGGGAGGGCTCCGGCAACGTGATGTGTCTCGACGTGCTGCGTGCGCTGGGGCGGGATGGCGAGGCCTCGATCGCCGTGCTTCAGGAACTGGTCGATGAGACCAGGGGATTGCCCGGCGCGCCCGATGCCGCGTCGTTCGTGGCACGCACCTTGTTGCGGCCGGACAGCGAGCGCGTGGCGCGGCAGGCGGTGGAATCGCTGGCGATGCTGGCCGCCGCCGCGGCGCTCAATCTGGTGCATCCGCCGCACGCCGAAGCTTTCGCCAAGACCCGGCTCGATAGCGCGCGCAGCACCATGTACGGCGGCGCCGAACTGACCGAAGCGCAAAGCCGCGGCCTGCTCGGGCGGGCGCTGCCGCAATGACGCTGCTCGACACGCCGATGGTGCCGGCCGAACGGCCGGTCGCCAAACCGCCGCGGGTATGGAAATTCATCGGCACCAGCCTGTGGGGCCTGTTCGCCTTTGCCGCGATATTCCTCGGCCAATTGACGGTCGTGGCCTATTACGTGCTGATCAAGGACGCGCCGTTAGATGCCTCGTTGCTGACGACGACGCTGAGCAGCGGCACCACCATTGCGATGTCGGTGATCATGGGTCTGCCGGCGGTGTGCCTGGCGCTGTGGCTGGCCATTTGGCTGGCGCGCATGCGCTTCGCCGATTACCTGGCACTGCGCGGGACCTCCTGGCAGAATTTTGTCTGGGGCACGGTGTGCCTGGTGCTGCTGGTCGGCTGCTGGGACCTGCTGTCGCGGGCGCTCGGCCGTGATCCGTCGCCGGGCTTTATGCTGGACGTGCTGAAATCCGCGCGCGCCGATGGCGCGCTGTGGCTGTTGGTGCTTGCTTTCTGCGTCGGCGCGCCGATGACCGAGGAGTTTTTTGCGCGCGGCTTCCTCTATCGCGGCTGGTCGGAATCGTTCCTGCGGCCGGTCGGCGCCATCGTGCTGTCATCGGCGGTGTGGACCGCCGTACATCTGCAATATGACTGGTTTTTCTTCGGCGAGATTTTCTCGATCGGACTGCTGTTCGGTTATTTCCGCTACCGTAGCCAGTCGACCTGGCTGACGATCTTTCTGCATGGCCTCAACAATCTCGCTGCGACGGTGCAGACGCTGTGGCTGGCCGGTCAGCCCGGCAACTAGTCAACCAGCGCGATGAAGATCGGCATGGTGAGCACCGCGAGCAGGGTCTCCAACGTCAGGATTTGCGCCAGTAGCGGCGCATCGCCGCCCATTTGCCGGGCGAGGATGTAACCGTTCGAGGCCGAGGGCACTGAGGCGCAACAGGCCACTACCGCAAGGCTGGGCCCCGACAGCCCGAACGCCATGCCAAGTCCGATCGCGATGGCGGGCATGACGGCGAGCTTGAGCATCACGGTGAGCATTGTCGCTCCACTTGGTCGACGCAAACCTTCGAGTTGCAGCCCGGCGCCGATGACCAGCAGGCCCATCGCCAGCGAGCAGCGGCCGAGCGCATCGGCGAATTCGTGCACCGGCCTGGGGATCGGCAGGCCAAGCTGGTTGATGGCAAGGCCGACGATGCAGGCCCAGATCAGCGGACTTTTAGCGATCGTCATCAGTAGCGCCGGCCAGGATAGTCGCTGTGGCGACGCATAATGCGCCAGCACCCACACCGAGAGAATGTTGAGCAGCGGGATCATCGCAACCATTGCGACCGACGCCAGCGTGATGCCGAGGTCACCCCACAGATTGCCGGCGACCGAAAGAGCTACGAAGGTCTGCCAGCGCGTCGCGCCCTGAAATACCGACGAGAAGGCCGGGCCATCAATGCCGAGCCAGCGCGTCAGCAGCGGCCGCAGCGCCAGACACAGCGCCGACATCAGCAGCACGGCGAGCAGCAGCGCGCCGCCGACGCCGGCGATCGGCACCGAAGCCAGATTGGCGCGCGACAGCGTATCAATAAGGAGAGCTGGAAACAGGACGTAATAGACAAGATGTTCGATCCCGATCCAGACGACCTCCTGTTGCAGCAGCCTTCTGCGCAACATGTGGCCAAGCACGATCAGCAGGAAAACCGGGACGAGGGCACCCAACACTGTCAGCATCGTCAGCGAATGTCCGGCGAGCGCAGCAGGGCGGCAAGTCGGTCGAGCGCGCCCTGCAGGATGAAGATCGCGGCGTGTTCGTCGATGACCTTGGCGCGCTTGGCGCGGCTGACATCATTGGCGATCAGCTCGCGCTCCACCGCGGAGGTCGATAGCCGCTCGTCCCAGAATCCGATCGGCAGTTCGGTAAGCTTGGAAAAATTGCGGGCGAAGGCGCGGGTCGATTGCGCGCGCGGGCCCTCGCTGCCGTCCATGTTGATCGGCAGGCCGAGCACGAAGCCGCAGATGGCGCGCTCGCCGGCCAATTTGATGAGGCGGGCCGCATCCGCCTTGAAGGCAGTGCGCTCGACGGTCTCGACGCCGGTGGCGAGGCGGCGATCAGGATCGGACACTGCGACGCCGATGGTCTTGGTGCCAAGGTCGAGACCGATCAGCGCGCCACGCGCTGGCCAGTGCGCGGCGGCGTCGATCAATGGTAGAATGGGTGCTGACATGGCCCCGCATACCATGCTTGCCCGCCAATAGGAAAATCCCCGGTATGGACGCGCTTACCCTGTTCGGACTGTTCGCGGTCAGCGCCATGCTGGTCTGTTACGCGCTGGAGGCGCGCAGCCCTTGGTATGTGCTGGCCTTTGCCGGGGCCTGCGGGCTGGGATCGCTGTACGGCTTCCTGCAGGGCGCCTGGCCGTTCGGGCTGGTGGAGGCGATCTGGGCCGGGGTTGCATTGCGAAAATGGCTGCTGATCCCGCGCGCCAGCGCATAGCTCGGCCTATGGGCACCGTGCTACCTTGCAGGTGGCCGGGCAACGATGCGCGCGCCGATTCCTTTCATCATTGAATGAGCGTACCGATGTGGCCCAATCGCAGGCTGATCGATCTGTTGCAGATCGAATTTCCGATCGTCCAGGCGCCGATGATCGGCCCGGTCGATACCGACATGGTGATCGCGGTGGCCCAAGGCGGCGGGCTGGGTTCGCTGCCCTGCGCCGCCGTCTCGGTGGAGAAGGCGCGCGAGCAGGTCAGCATCGTCCGGCAGCGGGTGTCGGCGCCGCTCAACATGAATTTCTTCTGCCATATCGGCGTCGAGGCCGACCCGCGGCGCGAGGCCGGGTGGCGGAGGCGGCTATCGGCATATTTTGACGAGTTGGGGCTCGATCTCGATGCTCCCAGCACGGTCGCCAATCGGGCTCCGTTCGGCGAAGAGATGTGCGCGCTGGTGGAGGAGTTGAAGCCGGAAGTGGTCAGCTTCCATTTCGGCCTGCCGGCACCAGCGCTGCTGGCCCGGGTCAAGGCGGCTGGCTGCCTCGTGATGTCGTCGGCGACCATTGTTCGCGAGGCCGTCTGGCTCGAACAGAACGGCGCCGACGTCATCATCGCGCAGGGCGCGGAAGCCGGTGGCCATCGCGGCATGTTCCTGACCGACGACATCACCACCCAGCCCGGCCTGTTCGCGCTGCTGCCGCAGGTGGTCGATGCGGTCAAAGTACCGGTAATCGCCGCTGGCGGGATCGGCGACGGACGCGGCATTGCCGCGGCCTTCGCGCTTGGCGCCGCCGGGGTTCAGCTCGGTACCGCTTTCCTGCGCACGCCGGAATCCAGGGTCAGCGGGCCGGCCAAGGCAGCGCTGGCCGAATCGGCCGATGACGGCACCGTCATCACCAACGTCATGACCGGGCGACCGGCACGGGGGGTGATCAATCGGGTCATGCGCGAGGTTGGCCCGGTCTCGGCGGATGCGCCGGCTTTCCCGTATGCCGCGGTCGCGCTCGGGCCGCTGAAGGCGGCAGCCGAAAAGCTCGGCCGGGTGGATTTCACCAATCTGTGGGCCGGGCAGGCGGTGCATATGGGCACCGAGCGGCCCGCCGCGGAACTGACCCGTGAGTTGGCGGCCTCCGCGCTGGAGCGAATGGGACAATTGGCCCGGTGAGCGCGGTCGTCGGTACCGCCCCTGGCGTGGTTGCGGCGCGAAACCTCCGTCTGCTATATGGCGGGCTGAAATCCGCCCCGAGGCTTCCTTATGTCTGTCGATGCTGCCACCGTTCGCCGTATCGCGCATCTTGCGCGGATCGCGGTTACCGACGCCGAGGTTCCGCATTTGCAGGGCGAACTCAATGCGATGTTGGCGTTTGTTGAGCAATTGCAGGAAGTCAACGTCGAGGGTGTCGAGCCGATGACCTCGGTGATGCCGATGCAGATGAAGAAGCGCGAAGACGTGGTCAATGACGGCGACATGGTCGACGCCGTGACGGCGAATGCGCCGGACGCCCAGGACCATTTTTTCCTGGTCCCCAAGGTCCTCGAATAGCGACACGGAACATTCCATGTGCATGCTTTGCGACGATGAAAAGTCCTATCAGCTTTATATGGACTACATGGATGCCATGGAGAAACAGGGCAAGATCGTCGATGCCGACAAGGCCCTCGACGCCGTGCTCGATCAACTCCAGGCCGCCGATCTGGCTTCCGAAAAGCTCCGCCGCGACGCGCCGGAAAACGACAAGACGCTCTCTCCGTTCTTCTGCAGCCCGGTCAATAAATAGATGACAAATCTGACGTCGCTGACGCTCGCCGAGGCCCGCGACGGCCTCGCGAAAAAATCCTTCACGTCGGTCGAATTGACCGATGCGCATATCGTGGCGATCGAGAACGCGCGGGTGCTGAACGCCTATGTGCTGGAGACGCCGGTCCATGCCCGCGCGATGGCCGCGGCAGCCGATGCGGCGATCGCCAAGGGTGAGGCCGGGCCGCTCGGCGGCATTCCGCTCGGCATCAAGGACCTGTTCGCCACCAGGGACGTGCGCACCACCGCGTGCTCGAAGATCCTCGGCAATTTCATTCCGCCCTATGAATCCACGGTGACCTCGCAGCTGTGGCGCGATGGCGCGGTGATGCTCGGCAAGCTGAACAATGACGAGTTCGCGATGGGCTCGGCGAACGAGACCTCGGCGTTCGGCCCGGTGGTCAATCCGTGGCGGCGCGAAGGCTCCGACGCCAAGCTCGTCCCGGGCGGCTCGTCGGGCGGCTCGGCCTCTGCCGTGGCCGCCGGCCTCTGCCTTGGCGCGACCGCGACGGATACCGGCGGCTCGATCCGCCAGCCCGCGGCCTTCACCGGAACGGTGGGGATCAAGCCGACCTACGGTCGCTGCTCGCGCTGGGGCGTCGTGGCGTTTGCGTCGTCGCTCGACCAGGCTGGCCCGATCACGCGCACGGTGCGCGACGCCGCGATCCTGCTGCGATCGATGGCCGGCCACGACCCCAAGGATTCGACCTCGGTGGATCGCGCCGTGCCGGACTACGAGGCCGCGATTGGCCGTTCGGTAAAGGGCATGAAGATCGGCATTCCCCGTGAATACCGGCTCGACGGCATGCCGGCCGAGATTGAAAAACTCTGGATGGACGGCGCCGCGCAGTTGAAGGCCGCCGGCGCGGAGCTGGTCGATGTGTCGCTGCCGCACACCAAATACGCGCTGCCGGCCTATTACATCGTGGCGCCGGCGGAAGCGTCGTCGAACCTGGCGCGCTATGACGGCGTCCGTTACGGCCTTCGGGTGCCCGGCCGCGGCATCGGCGAGATGTATGAAAATACCCGCGCCGAAGGGTTTGGCGCTGAGGTCCGCCGCCGCATCATGATTGGAACCTATGTTCTCTCCGCCGGCTATTACGACGCCTACTACCTCCGTGCGCAAAAGGTGCGCACGCTGATCAAACAGGATTTCGAGGACTGCTTCGCGCGGGGCATCCATGCCATCCTGACGCCGGCGACGCCGTCGGCCGCGTTCGGCATCGGCGAGAAGGGCGGGGCTGATCCGATCGAGATGTATCTGAACGACATTTTCACGGTCACCGTGAACATGGCGGGACTTCCCGGTATCGCGGTTCCCGCCGGCAAGGACGCGCAGGGCCTGCCGCTCGGACTGCAACTGATCGGCCGCCCGTTCGACGAGGAGACGCTGTTTTCGCTCGGCGAGACCATCGAGCAGGCCTCGGGGCGGTTCACGCCACCGACATGGTGGGCATAGAGCGCGGCGTGCGAGCGAGAGGTTTTACGTTGCGTTTTTTGTCGCCTTTGGTCATGGTTTGTCCATGAGCATGGTTGTTGTATGAGCGCTGACGACGGTCTCCCGTCATCCCAACAGGTCGATCAGATTCTGGGATCGTCGAAGCTTGCGCAGGCGATCGAGAATGATCGCTACAAGCATCTGCTCGATCATGTTCCCGTGGCCATCGCCATTTCCCGCGGCTCACGCAGCGAGCAGCAGGTCGTCTACGCCAACAAGGCGTTTGAAATCCTGATGGCGATGATGGCTTCCGACGTGGAGGGCCAGAACTGGACCTGCCTCGACGGTTTTCTCAATGAAGACGATCAAAGCCAGACGCTGGGCGAGGCGATCCGCAATGGTGAGGATTTTATCGGCGTGTTCCGTCCGTCCGGACCGGTAGACCGCCTCGTGATCGTGCAGGCCTATGCCTCGGTGATCGAGAGCGACCGCGGCGTCGAGAATTTCAGGATCGCCGCGCTGGTCGATGTCGGCGGTCGCGAGCGGGCGCAGATCGAGCAGTTCGAGAACCAGATCCGCGACCGTGACATGCTGATGCGCGAGCTGCAGCATCGCGTGAAGAACAATCTGCAGCTGATCACGGCGCTGGTACGGCTCGAGGCGCGCTCGGCCGCGGAAGGCGAATCCGTGGCGCTGGCGCGGCTGGCCAGCCGGATCGACGCGCTGACGGTGCTGTACCGGACGCTGTCGGCGGAGAACGCCGCGGCGGATATCGATCTCGGCCAGTATCTGGCGGACATCGGCAAGGCCGTGATGGAGGCCAATGCGATGCCCGGCATCGCCCTGGACGTGCAGGTCGGCTATTGCCCGATGTCGATTAATATCGCGATGCCCGCGGGCCTCCTGGTCAACGAGATGCTGACCAACGCCCTGAAATACGCCTTCATTGGTCGCCCCGGCGGTCAGCTCAAGCTGATCTGCAAGGTCGAAGGTGGCCATGTCACGGTGGTGGTGTCCGATGACGGCGTCGGATTGGGCGAAAGCCAGGAATGGCCGTCGCCGCGCAAGCTGGGCGCGCTGATCCTTCAGACGCTGAAGGAAAATGCCCCGAACGTGAAATTCAATGCCGAGAGCATTCGCGGGCAGGGCACCTGGTTCACGCTGGTGTTCGACGCGGCGCCCGGCACGCAGCCGAACTAAACCGGCCCGGGCGACTTAGCCTTTCAATAACCATGATGCTGACGCATCTGCGTCGGTCGCGCCGTTTGGCATCAAATGGCAATTGTTTTCCCTAGGATGTGTTGAGAACTTTCCGAAACGCACGGTCGTCACTGGCTTGGCCCAACCGGTAAGTCCGCGGACATTGATCGATTGAAGGCGCGCGAGCGGAAGTTGGATGAGCAGGTTATGGTCTATCGGCGCCATCGTCACGAGCGCCGCTTTGTTGGTCGGCTGTGCCTCGGTCTACAACGTCCCGGTCAATGTACCGATCAGCTCCATTGCAGGCATCGACAAGGAAAAGCTGGGCTTTGAAGATCCGGCGGCGCTCGATGATTCCCTGGTCGGCCTGTCGTTTTCGGGCGGCGGCACCCGGGCCGCGGCGTTTTCCTTCGGCGTGTTGCAGGAGATGGACCAGATCCCGGTCCGCGGCACGGGCACGATGCTGGACCGCGTCGATTTCATCTCCGGCGTCTCGGGAGGTTCGGTCACCGCCGCCTATTTCGGGCTGAAGAAGCGCGAGGGGCTGTCGGATTTCCGCGAACGTTTTCTGTTGCGGAACGCGGAGGAGGGACTCACCACCACGCTGTCGCTCGGCACCATCGGTCGCGCCTTTTCCGGCGGCATCAACGACTCCGTCGGTTTTACCAAATGGCTTGACGCAAACCTGTATGGCGGCGCGACCTTCGAGCGGTTTCAGGCCAATGGACGGCCGCGCATCTGGATCAATGCCTCCGACATTTATAACCGGGTGCCGTTCGTGTTCGGCGCCACCGCCTTCACCGCGATCTGCAGCGACCTGTCGCGCTATCCGATTTCCAGCGCCGTCGCGGCATCGGCCGCGGTACCGATCGCCTTCGCGCCCGCCGTGGTGCAGGCCTTTCCCGGCACCTGTACCGATCCGCTGCCGCCCTGGATCGCCAAGGCCGCCGCCAATCGTAATTCGTCACCGATGCTGGGATCTTATGCCAAGGCCATCATGCGTTACCGCGACGGCGCGGTGCCCTACATCAAGCTGATGGATGGCGGGTTGGTCGACAATTACGGGATTTCAGGCTTCACCATCGAGCGGGAGTCCTCCGACACGCCCTATGGCCCGCTGACGCCGCAGCAGGCGGTGAAGGTTCGTCGCGCCATGTTCCTGGTGGTCGACTCCAAGGCCGGGATTTCCGGCGACTGGGTCAATACCGTGGAAGGACCCAGTGGCGTCGCGTTGCTCGCCGCGGCGGTGGACACCACCATGGACGCCAGCGTCGGCGCCAACTATTCCGCCTTCGATCGCTCGATGAAGGACTGGCAGACGTCGCTGATCAAATGGCGCTGCGGCCTGTCCGGGGCCGAGCGCGCGCGCTATGGCGCGCGGCCGGGCTGGAATTGCAAGGATCTGAATTTCTTTATCGGCCGGCTTGGTTTCGATCAGCTCGAGCCGACGCGGGCGAAGCTGCTGGAAGCCGTTCCGACCCGCTTTCAGCTGCCTCCCCAGCAGGTCGACGAAGTCATCGCCGCCGGCCGCGACACGCTGCGTGCCAGCCCGATCTTCCAGGCCTTTGCCCGCGGGCTGTGAGGCTCGAACGCTGCGAGAGAGATACGGGAAAGCATCGCGGGGGGTTTTCCCGGCGCCCCGGCCGGAGTAAAAGCCGACCATGAACGCACCTGTCAAATCGTCAAAACTCATCAAGGGCGCCACCGGCGACTGGGAAATCGTGATCGGGCTGGAGGTCCATGCCCAGGTGACGTCCCACGCCAAGCTGTTTTCCGGCGCCTCCACCGAATTCGGCGGCGCCCCGAACAGCCACGTCTCGCTGGTCGACGCGGCGATGCCGGGCATG
>NZ_JANXTC010000350.1:0-2332 GCF_025356345.1 Tardiphaga sp. | reverse complement strand
CGTTGGGTAGGTGGTTGGGACGCGATCCGTGTCACCACGAATCGCGGCGCCTGTGGGCGCGCCACCGCGGTGATTTTAGGCTGGGGGACCGTGCTTCCGGGCCAGCACGTGACCTCCGAAGAGGACACTCCGGCGGGATTTCGCCCGCCTTTCGCTGTCCCGTCCAGCCATTCAAGGCAGAGCCCCGTCATGGGCCCGGACGGTGACCGCCAGCCTCCCGGGGCGTGCTTGCGAGGCACGCGCGCGGGACACCGCATCCTGCTCCGCTACCAAGACGCCTCATGACAGCGCCCCTCGCGAACAGGACGAAGTGCTTATAGTCCTAGATAGGATTTATGTCAATCACTCATCAAGATATTGCCAGGTAATTTTGTCCCGGACGCGCCGCGGCATTCTCAGGCGATGCCCTTGCATCGCCGCATGCCGCTGCGCGGAGCCGGGACCGTTCCAACCGCCGGAGCTTTTTGCGGTCCCGGCTCCGCGGCGCACCACGCCTCGTGGGGAGGCGCGATGCACTGCGTCCGGGACAAGCATCCGAGTGGCGACGTCCCCGCCTTGCCAATCCAAAAACCGGATGCAAGACAGGTCTCCTTTACGCGAGGCTCGGCATATGGCGAAGGCGACGATCATCCGGAGTTCGGCAGCGGACAGTGCCCTGGCGGCCCGACTCGGCCGCGAAGTCAGCGGCGAGGTGTTCTTCGACCGCTTCAACCGCGGCCGCTACGCCACCGACGCGTCGTTCTACCAGATCATGCCGTTCGGCGTGGTAGTGCCGCGCAGCATCGACGAGGCGCTGCGGGCGCTGGAAATCTGCCGCGACGACGGCCGCATCGTCACCCCGCGCGGCGGCGGCACCTCGCAATGCGGCCAGACCGTCAATGACGGCATCGTCATCGACTTCTCGAAACACCTCAACAGACTCGTCTCGCTCGACGTCGCGAATCGCAGCTGCGTGGTCGAACCCGGCATCGTGCTCGACGACCTCAACCGGCAATTGAAGAAGCACGGGCTGTGGTTTCCGGTCGATGTTTCCACGGCGTCACGCGCCACCATCGGCGGCATGGCCGGCAATAATTCCTGCGGCGGCCGCTCGCTGCGCTACGGCACCATGCGCGACAACACCATCGCGATGGATGCAGCGCTGGCCGACGGCACGCGGCTGCATTTCGGCGAGGTGAGTACCGGCGATGACGGCCCTGCTTTGTTCCGCGACATGCTGGCGCTGGGCGCGCGCGAGGCCGGCGAGATCGCCGAGCGCTTTCCGAAGGTGCAGCGCCGCGTCGGCGGCTACAATCTCGACGCGCTGGTGCCGAACAACAGCGCCAACAATCTGGCGCATCTCCTGGTCGGCTCCGAAGGCACGCTGGCCTTCACCACCCAGATCGAACTGAAGCTGTGGCCGCTGATCGGCCACAAGGTGCTCGGCATCTGCCATTTCGGCAGCTTCTACCAGGCGATGGAATCCGCGCAGCATCTGGTGAAGCTGAGGCCGATCGCCGTCGAACTGGTCGACCGCAATATGCTGGCGCTCGGCCGCGACATCGAGATGTTCAAATCGATCATCGGCACCGCGGTGCGCGGCGATCCCGACGCGGTGCTGATCGTCGAATTCGCCGAGGAGACCGCGGCCGACAATCTGCGCAAGCTGAAAGAGCTTGGCGAGCTGATGGGCGATCTCGGCTTCTCCTGGGACAATCAGAAGCGCAAATGGGGCGGCGTGGTCGAGATCACCCTGCCGGCGCTGCAGACCGGGATCGCCGAATTCCGCGCGGCCGGTCTCAACGTCATGATGTCGATGAAGCAGGAGGGCAAGCCGGTCTCGTTCGTCGAGGATTGCGCGGTGCCGCTGCCGTTCCTCGCCGACTACACCGCGCGGCTGAACGGCATCTTCGTCAAGCACGGCACCACCGGCACCATGTATGCGCACGCCTCGGAAGGCTGCCTGCATGTGCGCCCAATCCTCAATCTCAAGCTCGAGAAGGACGTTCGAGCGATGCGCGCCATCGCCGAGGAAACCTTCGAGATGGTGCGCGGCTACAAGGGCTCGCATTCCGGCGAACATGGCGACGGCATCATGCGCTCGGAATTTCACGCCGCGATGTTCGGCCCGCGCATCGTCAACGATTTTGCCGAGGTCAAGCGCCGCTTCGATCCCGACAATCTGCTCAATCCCGGCAAGATCGTCGATCCGCCGAAAATGGACGATCGCTCGCTGTTCCGCTATCCGCCGGACTATCACATCGACGAGTTGAAGACCGTGCTGGACTGGTCGGCCTGGCCCGGCGCCGGCGGCGGTTTTCAGGGCGCCGTCGAGATGTGCAACAACAATGGC
>NZ_JANXTC010000304.1:0-10905 GCF_025356345.1 Tardiphaga sp. | reverse complement strand
TGTCGCCAAACACCCACAGAAACAGCATGTTGCCGGCCAGATGCAGTGGATCGCCGTGCAGGAACATATAGGTTAACAGTGTCAACCCCTCGGGAAATGCGATCGCGTCGTAGGGACCGCGCGCCGCGCCGCCAAAAATGCGCACCTGAAACAATTCGGCCGGAATGATCGCGAACGTTGCAGCCATCGCCTGCCCTGTTTCTGTGAGTTCGCAGAAATAGAACAGCACGTTCAGCAGGATGATGCCGATCGTGACGTAAGCGTGGCGTATCGAGCGCAGCGGGTTGTCGTCGGAAAGCGGTACGAACACGGCGGCTGATCCTTCCTTCGGCGGTGGCGACGACGCGGCGGCCAAGACGCGGCGGCCAAGACATCGCGGAAAGACCGACCCTACCGGCTTTTACCGGGAACCCAAAGGACGTCGCCTTCGCCCTTGTTGTTGACATGTCGGCTGGCGACGAACAGATAGTCCGACAACCTATTGATATACTTGAGGGCGGGCGCGCTGACCGGTTCGTCGGGCAACGCCGCGAGTTCGACCATCAGCCGTTCGGCGCGGCGGCTGACCGTGCGCGCCACATGCAGCGCGGCAGCGGCCGGTGAGCCCCCCGGCAGCACGAACGAGCGCAGCGGTTTCAAGGCGGCGTTCATGTCGTCGATCTCGGTTTCGAGCCGGTCGACTTGTGCCTGCGAGATCCTGAGCGGTTCGTAGGCAGGCTTTTGGCCACGATCGGGCACGCAGAGATCGGCACCGAGATCGAAGAGGTCGTTCTGGATCAGTGCCAACCGCTTATCAAGAACAGGGTCGCCGCCGCCCTGGACCTGCGCTGCAATCGTCGGCGCGAGCAACACGCGCACCACGCCGATCTGGGCGTTGGTCTCGTCCACCGTGCCATAGGCGGATATGCGAAGCGCGAACTTCGGGCACCGCTCGCCAGTGCCCAACGCCGTACTGCCATCGTCGCCGGTGCGCGTGTAGATCTTGTTCAGGATGACCATTGCAGAATGCCTCTGGTGTTCGCGCAGAGGCGCGCCCTTAGGGGGCCGCCTCAGAACGACTTGTGGGTGGCGGGGCGGAACTTGTTTTTCGGCTCGAAGCCAGACCGTATTGCCTCGCGCGGCTCGCGCACCCAGACCTCGCGGTTCGGGTGCATGCCGCCGCCGTGCCGGGCCGGGACCGCGGTCATCCGGGCGCGATGCAACAGGCGTGTATCGGCGACGCCGCAGTTCGGATGCATGCCGCCATTTTCTGCGACCACTTTGTCCCAGGCCGCTTTGCGTTTCGCAAGAATGGCGGGATCGGTCAGCGCGGTGCAGTTGAGCTCGTTCTTATTCAGGTCGATCACGATTTCGTCGCCATTCTCGATGAAGGCAATCGGGCCACCAAGGGCTGCTTCCGGTCCGACGTGGCCGATGACGAGGCCGACCGACCCGCCTGAAAAGCGCGCATCTGTCATCAATCCAACGACGATGCCGCGTTTGCGGCAGAGCGTCGTGATGCGCGACGTCGGGTCGAGCATTTCCGGCATCCCCGGAGCACCGCTCGGTCCATCGTAGCGGATGATGACCATGTCGCGGTCCTGGAACCGCTCCGGCGTCTTGTCGAGCGCCGTGATCAAATCCTGCTCGCCCTCGAACACGCAGGCGCGTCCGCGGAACATGTTGTTCTCGAGCCCACCCTCGACGCCGGCCAGCTTGAGAATAGCCGAAAATTCCGGCGACAGGTTGCCGCCGAGAACGCGCAGGCCACCGGTCGGCTTGTAGGGCTTCTCGATGGAATACACCACGCGGCCATCCGGCTTCTTCGGCGCCAGACGCTTGACCTGCTGGGCCAAGGTCTCGCCGGTGCAGGTCATAACGTTACCGTTGAGGAGGCCCGCGTCCAGGAAATCGCGAACGATCACCTGCACGCCGCCGGCTTTGTCGATGTCGACCATCGAATACTTGCCGTAGGGACGGGCATCGGTGAGGACCGGAACGACGTATTGCGACAGATAGTTGAACTCGGCCGGCGTCATGACTTCTTTCCAGAAATCGGCGTAGCCGGCGGCGCGGGCGATTTCCGGCGCATGCAGCGTCACATTGGTCGAGCCGCCGATGGCCATCGCGACGATGACGGCGTTGCGGATCGAATCGCGGACGACGATGTCGCGGGGTTTCAGGCCCTTGGCCATCATCTGCGCGAGGTATTCGACCAGCTGGTCCGGAAATTCCTTGAGGCGACGCGGATCGTCGGACGGTGGCGCCACCATGTGCAGCGGCTGCATGCCGACCACGCCAATGAAGGTCTGCATGGTGTTGTAGGTGAACATGCCGCCGCAGCTGCCATAGCCGGGGCAGGCGTGGCAGGCGATGTGATGGCGATAGGCGGCGTCGGGGTTGCCGGCGACCTGATAGGCGCTGACAATGTCGAGCTTCTCGCCGGTCTTCGGGTCCTCGCCGGGATGGATCGGTCCGTCGGACATGATGATCGCAGGCTCATTATGCTCGAGCAGCGCGGCCAGCGTGCCGACCGGCGGCTTGTCGCAGGCGACGACGGCGATGGTGCCGGCCAGTCCCGTGGCGCTTAGATGTTCGCACAAAGCATCATGCGTCACTTCGCGTCCGATCAGCGAATAGCGCATTTCGCGGGTGCCGTTGCGGATGCCGTCCGACGTCGCGATGGTATATTCCGGCTGAACGAGACGCAGTTGCAACTGACCCGCGCCATGGCCGATGCGGCTCTTGAGGCTGGCATGGATCGCATCCACCTTGGCCGCCACGCCCATATAGCACTGGCTGTCGCCCTTGGTGCCGACCACACCCACCGATGGCTGGTGAATCAGGTCCATATCGGTACCCAGTTCGCGCGCAATCCCGATGGTCTGGGCCGAGCGGCCTGGATGTTGATCGATGAGGACGATTGGCGATTTTGTCACGGCGGAGTTTCCTTCCAAACGGGCGGCTTTTGGGTCGCCCAAGCGTGCTGGCGACGTCTTGGGAGGGGCGTACTACGTGATCGCCATGATCTCAAGCTCCTGACCGGATGCGCCGATCACATCCCCTGCCACTTTGCCCATCAGCAGCCGTGCTACCGGGGATACGAAGGAAATCGAGCCGGCCTTGGGATCGGCTTCGTCCTCGCCGACGATCCGATATGTCTGGACCCGCCCATCGTCGCGCCTGAAGGTCACGGTGCTGCCAAAGGCAACGATTTCGGTCGACGCGGGATCCGCGATGACCTGTGCTGTCCGCACCCGGGATGCGAAGTAGCGGGCGTCGCGCAACGGGCTGGCCGCCTGTCGCCGCCGCTCATTGACCTCTTCGATCTTTTGCGCCGCCTCGTAGGCGTCACGCGCGTGATGCAGTTGAGCTTCGAGGGCCTGTAATCCGGCTTGCGTCACGAGGTTTGGGTGGGACGAGACCGGACGATCGGGCAGCAGCGTTTCCGCCGCGGTTTCGGCACTGTCTTCTTTCGTGAAAGCGACGCTCAAGCTCGGTATCCCTTTGGTGGAATGTTGGAATCCGCGGTAACGCCCGAAAAGCCTACCTAGCACGTCCGGCGCGGGAGCGCTTCAGCATTCCCAAAATACCATTTTTCGTTGGAAGACTCATTTCGCTCGAATCGCGCAATATCTATTGAATATTGCGCGATGTACGCATAAAAGCCGCCGGAACGCGTTGGCAGGAACCATTGCTGCGCGAAGTGAACAATATGCGCAATGCGCGGCGAGGAGACAGCATGCAGGTCCCAATCAAGCGGGCGATTGAGAAGGTCCCCGGCGGCATGATGACGGTGCCGCTGCTGCTCGGCGCGCTGATCGCCGCGTTCTTCCCCAACACACCGAAATTCTTCGGCTCGTTCACCGGCGCCTTGTTCTCCGGTGGCGCGCTGACCATTCTGGCGGTGTTCTACGTCTGCATGGGTGCCAGCATCAACTTCAAGGCCACCCCCTACATCGTGAAAAAGGGTGGCACCCTGCTGATCGTCAAGGTCGGTATCGCGATGATCCTCGGCCTGATCTTCGGCCGCTTCCTCGGTGAAGCCCCGATCACCGCCGGCATTTTCGCGGGTGTTTCGACCCTCGCCATCGTCGCGGCGATGAACGATACCAATGGCGGCCTGTATATGGCGCTGATGGGCCAGTATGGTCGCCCGCGCGATGTCGGCGCCTACACCATCATGACGCTGGAAAGCGGCCCGTTCCTGACCATGATCACGCTGGGCGTGGCTGGCCTGTCCTCGTTCCAGTGGCCGGCGCTGGTCGGCGCCATCCTGCCGCTGATTATCGGCATGATCATCGGTAATCTTGACCGCGAGATGCGCGACTTCCTCAGCAAGGCCGTACCGGTGATGATCCCGTTCTTCGCCTTTGCGCTCGGCACCGGCCTCAACCTGTCCCAGGTCTGGCAGGCAGGCCTGCTGGGTCTCGCGATGGGCGTCGCCGTCGTCGTCGTGACCGGCATCCCGCTATTTTTTGCCGATCGCTGGACCGGCGGTAATGGTGTTGCCGGTGTGGCGGCGGCCTCGACCGCGGGCAATGCCGCGGCCGTGCCGGCAATCGTCGCCGCGGCCAATCCGGCCTATGCGGATGCTGCTGGCCCGGCCACGATTCTGATTGCTGCCTGCGTGGTGGTGACCGCGATCCTGACGCCGATTGTCACCTCGTGGGTCGCCAGCAAGGTCGGTCGCGACGTCGAGCCAAATGAAGATGCGGTCGCCTCCGCCGAGGCGGGTGTGGGGACGCCTGCACCGGCTGTCGGTCACTGAGGTGGCGAATGACTGGCTGATCCTCGCCGACGATCTCACCGGTGCCGCCGACTGCGCGATTGCCTTCGGAAGAAGGGGACGCGCCGCCGCGGTGATGTGGGATGAGGCCGTCGACTTGTCGGATCACCAGTTGCCGGTGCTCGCCTATGACGCGGCGAGCCGCGGTCTTTCGGGCGCAGCCGCGGCACGCCGCCACGCCGACGTGCTGGCGCGCCTCGCCGAGCCCGGACGGATCCTGTTCAAGAAGATCGACTCGACGCTGCGGGGACAACCTGCGGCGGAGATTGCGGCCACGCTGTTGCACCTCACGTCACAATCCGGCCCGGCGCTTGGCGTGTTCGCGCCGGCCTTTCCGGCCACCGGGCGCACCACCATCGATGGCCGCATTCACGTCAAGGGGCGTCCGCTGGAAGAAGCCGAAGTCTGGGTCCGCGAGCACACCTATCCGACCGCCCACCTCGTCGAGGTGCTGGCCACCGCCGGCATCCGCGGCGAGCATGTTTCGCTGGCGACGATTCGCGGCCCCGACCTCAAAGCCATCTTTGCCAAACTCGCAGCCGAAGGCGACGTCGTTGCCGCCTGCGATGCCGAGACCGAGCACGACCTGCATCTGATCGCAAAGGCCAGCCTGCTGGCGTCCCGATCTACCTTCTTCATCGGCAGCGCCGGCCTCGCGCACGCGCTGGCCGGCCTTGATGCCGACAGCGATGTCGAGCCGTTGCGCATCCCGGCCAGCGCGTTGGGCACCCTGATCGTGGTAGGCTCGCTTGCCGGGGCGTCACGCGCGGCGGCGCGCGAACTTGCAGCAACCGGCACCGTCGAACATTTTGCGGTCACGGCGACGACGCTCCTG
Organism: Tardiphaga sp.; assembly: GCF_025356345.1. Taxonomy (GTDB): domain Bacteria; phylum Pseudomonadota; class Alphaproteobacteria; order Rhizobiales; family Xanthobacteraceae; genus Tardiphaga. The sequence goes on along the minus strand of NZ_JANXTC010000304.1, from coordinate 5,302 downwards.
GGCGACGGCGCCGATCGAGCCAGGCTTGCGGCCGATGTGATGAGGCGCCTGTCGGCCGGCGGTGACGCGCTGGTCGAGATCATGATGGACGACAAACCGAATATGTCACTCGGACCGCAGCTAGCGCAGGCGCTTGCCGATGTCCTGGCGCCGGTCGCACCTGCGATCGGTGCCTTTGCCGCGACCGGCGGCGAAACCGCCGCCGCGCTGTTGTCGCGCTTCGGCGTCAACGGCATCCGTCTTGCCGACGAGATCGAGCCCGGCGTCTCGCTAGGCCTGACGCTCGGCGAATTGTCGTTTCCGATTGCTACCAAGGCGGGGGCGTTCGGCGACGAACAGAGCCTCATCCGCATCGCCGAGCGGCTTCGCGCCGTCCGAACCCAAGGAAGCTTCACATGAGCCGTCCCACCATTGCGATCACTATGGGCGACCCGGCCGGCATCGGCCCCGAAGTCGTCATGAAGGCGTTGGCCCAGCCTTACGCCCACGAGATCTGTAATCCGCTGGTGATCGGCGATGCCGCCCGACTGCGCAAGGCCGCCCGGATGGTCGGCGTTGCGCTCGACGTCGACGCGCTGGCCGACGCGAAGGACGCGGACTTCGTATCAAAAGCGGTGCAGTGCGTCGATCTGAAGAACGTGCCCGACGATCTGCCGTTCGGCCGGATGTCGCCGATCGCCGGTGAAGCTGCCTATCGCTATATCGAGAAAGCCGTGGAAGTCGTGCAGTCGGGGATCGCGCAGGCGATCTGCACCGCGCCGCTCTCCAAGGAAGCGCTGCATGCGGCGGGCCACAAATATCCCGGCCATACCGAGTTGCTCGCGCATCTGACCGGAACGCCGGAAGTTTCGATGATGCTGGTCTCGCCAAAATTGCGCGTGATTCATGTCACCACCCATATCGGCCTGATCGACGCCATCCGGAAGATCGAGCCGGGTCTGGTCGAGCGGGTGATCACGCGTGGCCATGACGTGCTGATCAAGGCAGGCATCAAAAATCCGAAGATCGGCGTCTGCGCGATTAATCCGCATGCCGGCGAAAACGGCCTGTTCGGTCAGGGCGAGGAGGCCGAGAAGATCACGCCGGCGGTCCTCGCCTGCAAGGCCAAGGGCTGGGACGTGCAAGGTCCGCTGCCGGCCGATACGCTGTTCTTTCTGGCCGGCCGCGGCGACTACGACATGGTGGTAGCCATGTATCATGATCAGGGGCACGGCCCGATCAAGGTGCTCGGGCTGGAATCCGGCGTCAACATCACGGTCGGTCTGCCGATGATCCGTACCTCGGTCGATCACGGCACCGCCTTCGACATCGCCGGCAAGGGTATTGCCGACGAGCGCAGTTTGATCGAGGCGCTGCGGCAGGCCGCCGATCTGGCGCCGAAGCGCAGCCAGGCGGCGTAACCGTTTCCCGGACGCGGTGCGGCATTCTTCATGCTGCTCCGCAGATCCGGGATCCCGGTTTAGTCTACGCGCAACCGGGACCCCGGCTCTGCGGCGCACCACGCCGCAAAGAGCGGCGCAGCGCACCGCGTCCGGGGAACGATAGCCCGGATTGGGCGAACATGTCCGCAGGTCTGAATCGGCGTGCTATCGATTGAAGATGGGTCTGCCAGCGAGTGAGTCTCGATTCTGATGTCGATGCGCAGCAAGGAACGTCACGCCCGCCTGCTGGAAGCGCTGAACGCCGGCGAGATCGACGTCGACGATCTGGCGCGGCGGTTCGACGTCTCCGCCTCTACCGTGCGGCGCGACCTGCAGCATCTGTCGCGCAACAATGCCGTGCGCCGCACCTATGGCGGCGCCATTCTTACCGGGCAGGCTGCCGAGACGACGCTCGAGCAGCGGCTTGCCGTCCAGGGCAAGGAGAAGCAGGCGATCGCACGCGTGGCGATCGATCTGATCGCGGATGGCGACACGCTGATTCTCGACGCGGGCTCGACGGTCGCAGCCTTTGGCCGGCTGCTGCTGCGGCGGCGGCTGCGTATCATCACCAATAATCTGGCGTTGCTGCCCTTTCTTGCCAAGGCTCCGTCAATCGAACTGGTCGTGCTGGGTGGCACGTTGCGCGCCACCAGCATGAGCACGATAGGGCCACTGGCCCATGAATCGCTACGCCGCATGACCGCGGACCGTGCCGTCATGAGTGCCGATGGCGTGGTCAACAAGCGTGGTCTGTGCGAGGCGGACCTTGAGCAGGTAGCGTTGAAGTCGCTGATGATGGAACAGGCGAAGGAAGTTATCGTTCTGGCCGATGCCAGCAAGCTTGGCCGCGCCGAGCAGATTGCCTGGGCGTCACTACCGCCGCGCTGGACCCTGGTAACCGACAGCGGCGCGTCGCCGGAACAGCGTCAGCATCTCGCTGATGCCGGGGCGCGCGTCATCGTGGCCACGCCGTAGTTCAAGACCGACTGCGTCGGTCGCCATGCATTTATCTGACAAATCCGTGAAGGCCGAACCATTTACCCCTCCTGGTCGTAGTAACTGGCGAAGCGAGGTGTCGAATGAAGAACTATACGCCGTGGGACGGCCAGCAGATCGATAAACTTAAAGAGTTGATCGCAGCACGGGTTTCGTTGGCTCGCGCGGCCGTCATCATGAAAAGGCCGCAGGCCTCGGTTCAGGCCCAGGCCCGCAAACTAGGCATGCCGTTTCCAGGTGTCCGGGCGATCAGGGCCGCCATCAAGGCCAAGATGGCTGACAGCAGTATCTCCGGTCATCAGAGCCGAGGCGCCTAGGCGACACGCCATGCGGGATCAGCTCTGCCCGCCATCTATTTGGCCGACGCGATGTCCAGACGCGAACGGCTCACAGCGGAGGTCTTCATCGTGTAGCAACGGCCGCACTCATAGACGTGGTTATCGAACCCCCGGATTCCGGGATCGATCCGCTGGAACTCCATTTGCCCCTGGCATCGCGGACATTTCGGTGTCGGATTTGTCATTGGTCGCCCCATTTCAATGCCGGCAACCCGCTCCTTCGATCAGAGTTCCCTCCCCCGGGGCCGGAACTGCTAATTATTCCGGGTGCGGGCTTTTGCAACACAGTGCCGACCAGCGTGGACGTCCCGTTGTTCTGGCTGATAAGTCCGCGGCGGACGCTCAGCGCTTCTGGTTGTAGACGTCGAGGCACACCGCGCCGAGTAGTACCAACCCCTTGATCACCTGCTGGTAGTCGATCCCGATGCCGAGGATCGACATGCCGTTGTTCATGACGCCCATGATCAATGCGCCGATGACCGCGCCGCCGACGCGGCCGACGCCGCCATAGGCAGATGCGCCGCCAATGAAGCAGGCGGCAATGACGTCGAGTTCGAAGCCGAGGCCGGCCTTCGGCGTCGCGGTGTTAAGTCGGGCGGCGAACACCAGGCCAGCCAACGCCGCCAGCACGCCCATATTGACAAAGGTCAGGAACGTCAGCCGCTCGGTCTTGATGCCGGACAGTTTTGCCGCCTTGGCGTTCCCGCCGACAGCGTAGATCTGTCGGCCCACCGTGGTGCGCGTGGTGACAAAGGCATAGATCCCGATCAGGGCCATTATGATCACCAGCACGTTGGGCAGGCCGCGATGCGAGGCGATCAGATAGGTGAAGTAGACGATCGCGGTGAATAGCAGCGCGTTCTTGAACACGAAAAATCCAAATGGATCGGCCTCCATGCCATGGCTCTGCTGCCGCGCGCGGGCCCTGAGGTTCATCATCACCAGCGCCATGGCGAGCGCCGCGCCAATCAAAAGCGAGGTTGGATACAGCGTACCGGCATCCGGTATCAGCTCGGGAATGAAGCCGGATGACAATTTCTGAAAGGTCGGCGCGAAGGGGCCGACCGACTGGCCTGCCAGAATTGCCAGCGCCAGCCCCTTGAACACCAGCATGCCCGCCAGCGTGACGATAAAGGAGGGAATCTTGAAATAGGCCACCCAGTAACCCTGCGCCGCGCCGATCAGCCCGCCGAGCACCAGACATATCAGGGTGGCGATGATGAAATGGACGCCGTACTGCACCATCAGAACGGCGGCGACCGCACCGACAAAACCGGCCACCGAGCCGACCGAAAGGTCGATGTGCCCGGTTACGATGACCAGCAGCATGCCGAGCGCCATAATGACGATGTAGCTGTTCTGCAGCACCAGATTGGTGAGGTTCAGCGGTCGCAGCAGCGTCCCTTCGGTGACAACCTGGAAAAACAGCATGATGGCGAACAACGACAGCAGCATGCCGTATTCGCGCAAATTATTCTTGAGAAAGCCGGCATGTTTGCGCGGCTCGGCGGCCGCCACGGTCTTGTCGGTCATGAGGTTTTCTCTCCCTTGCGCATAATCGCGCGCATGATCCTTTCCTGCGTCGCATCCGTGGCGGGAAATTCGCCGACAAAGGCACCTTCATTCATTACGCAGATACGGTCGCAGATGCCGAGCAGTTCCGGCATTTCGGACGAGATCACGATCACGCTTTTGCCGGCGTCGGCGAGTTCGTTGATGATACAGTAGATCTCGTATTTGGCGCCGACATCGATGCCGCGCGTCGGTTCATCGAGGATCAGCACATTTGGATCGGTAAACAGCCATTTCGACAGCATCACCTTCTGCTGGTTGCCGCCGGACAACTTGCCCGCCTCCTGATAGACGTCGTTGCAGCGGATCCGCATCCGGCTCCGATAATCGTTGGCCACGCGAAGCTCGGACATGTCGTCGATGATGTTGTTGTGAGCGACGCCGTCGAGATTGGCCAGCGTGATATTCTTGCGCACGTCGGAGGCGAGCAGCAAGCCGAACTGTTTGCGGTCCTCGGTGACATAGGCCAGCCCGGCCGCGATGGCGCGCTCGATGGTGGAGAGATCAACGTCGTGGCCGTGCAGCGTGGCGCGGCCGGTGATCTCGCGGCCCCAGGAGCGGCCGAACAGGCTCATGGCGAATTCGGTGCGGCCGGCGCCCATCAGCCCGGCGATGCCGACGATCTCGCCGCGACGGACGTGAAAGTCGACATTCTTGATGACCTGCCGTTCAGCGTGCAGCGGGTGGTACACCGACCAGTTCTGCACAGCGAAGACGGGCTCGCCGATTTTTGGTTCGCGCCTCGGATAGCGGTGGGCGAGGTCGCGGTCGACCATCTTGCGGATGATGCGGTCCTCCTCCACTGGCCCAGCGCGGCAGTCCAGCGTATCGACGGTGCGCCCGTCGCGCAGCACGGTGATGCGATCGGCGACACGTGACACCTCATTCAGCTTGTGCGAAATCAGGATCGCCGACATGCCCTGGTCGCGGAATTCGATCAGCAGGTCGAGCAGCGCCGCGCTGTCGGTCTCGTTG
>NZ_JANXTC010000248.1:0-22094 GCF_025356345.1 Tardiphaga sp. | reverse complement strand
CCGCTGGAGATGACCTCGTTCCGTTATCTGGCACACCAGCCACAGCGCTTTGCGCCGCGCGCCCTGCGCAAGCTGCGGGCGGCGCGCGGACTAATCGTCTATGAGGGGCTGCGATAAAGTCGTATGGATATCGGCACGTGGCCTGTCTCCGGAAGATTGCGCTGTCGGTATATGCTAACCCAGCGTTAACCCTGTCGGTGGTACGGTCATGATTGGCTTTGAACCGCATAACCGGCACGGCATTGATGGCGTTTGCGCAGACCCGATCCCTTCTTCCATCTCCCGATGAACGACGCCGCTATCAGCGGGTCAAAGTTCATCTGCTGGGTCGCTACATGCTGCCGGATCGCCGCGAGTTCCCCTGCCAGGTCATCAACATGTCGCCGGGCGGCCTGGCGCTGCTCGGCCCCGGCATCGGCAATGTCGGCGACCGCGTGATCGCCTATCTCGACCATGTCGGCCGCGTCGAAGGCAAGCTGACCCGGATCATCGACAATGGTTTTGCGATGAGCGTGGGCGCCACGCCGCGCAAACGCGACAAGCTCGCGGCGCAGCTGACCTGGCTCGCCAACCGCGACATTCTCAATTTGCCGGAAGACCGCCGCCACGAGCGCGTGGTGCCGCGCAACCCGCTTTCCGTGCTCACGCTCGAGGACGGCACCAAGATGCATTGCCGCATCATCGATCTGTCGCTGTCCGGCGCGGCGTTGGCCGCCGAGAAGCGTCCGCCGATGAACATGCAGGTCATGCTCGGCCGGGTTCGGTCGCGCGTGGTGCGTCATCTCGAGGAAGGCTTCGCGCTGGAGTTCGTCCACGAGCAGCCCGCCGATACGCTGGAAGATAGCGTCAACGCCCGGTAAACGGCCGACCGCCCCGGCGGGCGATTTCTCCGAAGTTCAAAGGCGGTATCCGCGTTAGCGGATACCGCCTTTTGCTTTCGTAGCGCGGGTTCCATCGGTTAACGCCGGCGGCCTTTGCGGCCGCAACCGCAGCATTTGCGGCGCGTGCCGGCTTAACATGTAAGATTTGAATCAATTCCAGTCGATCAAACTTGAATCAAATTCGATTCAACTACATTTCGCATTCGACTTTTGTTTGAGCCATATTCGCTTCAAATGTCGCCGCGCGATTTAGCGGCGCGACAAATCCTCTGTGCAAAACATGGTCCCAACAAGAAGCGGGGGCTATGATGATTGGTAGCAAGGGGCGGATCACGGGACTGGCGGTCGCCGCCATCCTGTTCGGATTTTCGGCGGCGGCGCAGGCCGGCGACGAGCGACTTTATGCGAGCCTCGGGGACACCACGCGGTCGCCGATCGGCTGGGTTGAATTCTGCGCGGAGAACCCGGGCGATTGCAACGGCGGCGCCAGCCAGGCGCGCGACATCGTGATCACGCAGACCGCCTGGAAGGACCTGCTGCGCGTCAACCGCTGGGTCAACGAAACCGTCAAGCCGATGACCGACATGGATCATTGGGGCGTGATCGAGAGGTGGTCGCTGCCGACCGATGGTTACGGCGATTGCGAGGACTACGTGCTGTTGAAGCGCAAGATGCTGATCGATGCCGGCTGGCCCCGCGAGGCGCTGCTGATCACCGTGGTGCGCGACAAGAAGGGCGAAGGCCACGCCGTGCTGACGGTGAAGACCGACAAGGGCGAGTTCGTTCTCGACAATCAGAACGAGAGCGTGGTGGCCTGGACCGACACCGGCTACCGCTTCGTCAAGCGCCAGTCGCAGAGCGATCCCAATGTCTGGGTCTCGCTCGGTGACTCCCGCCCCGCGGTGGCCACCGCCAGCGCCCGCTCGCGCTGAACGACAACCGTTTCGGAGACACGCGACCCGGTCACATCCCCACCCCTCCCCGTCCCAGACCGGATCGCGCGCGGCCAGCTCTCCCCCAAGAGCTGGCCGCAACTTTTTGGGCAGCTCGCCAAGATCGGCGCCCAATTCGAGCTTGGCGAACATTGAAGCTGCGGGTGCGATCCACCTGCAACGTAACGCCCCGGCGGCCCTGCTTCTGGGCCGTCGCGAGGATAATGGATGCCCGCCGAACCCAAGCCGAAGCTGGACCAGTTCGCTGCGATGGAGCAGCACCAATCCGGCATGGGCAAGGGATTAAAATCGGGCGGCCCATTTGATGGCATGGACGATGGCCGCCTCGACAAGATTGAAATCCGGCTCTCCGCGATCGAAGGTGAGCAGTGGACGCATTTCCGCTGGGGCATTGGTCTTCTCATGACCGTTGCGTTCGGTCTGGCAGCGCTGATCGCCACGACCAGCGTGTTCATGACGTCTCGCATTGACAGAACTGAAGACCGACAGGTCCGAGTCGAGGCGGCGATCGGCCTGATAAGCTTTCAAGCAATCTCAACAATCAACAATATGAATCAGACCCTGCTCCAGGCCGCAATGTGTGCGAATACGCCGCCTATGGTTCGGCGCTGAGGGCCGGGCTGACGTTCTATCGCCCGCTGGTCGACGCGCCCAATCCGGCGTGGCCGAAGCGCCCGACGCAATTGGCTACGGACATCAAGGCGGCGCAGGCGGCGGCCGGCAAAATCGCTGAAGTCAAGATCTACCCCGGCGCCCCGCACGGCTTTCACGCCGACTACAGACCGAGCTATCGCCAGGAAGCTGCCGCAGCTGGCTGGAAGCAGATGCAGGCCTGGCTGACGGAAGACCACGTGCTCAGCTGATCGCCGGACCGCTTGCCGCCCCTGCGAAGACGGCCGCGGATAGAAACCGCGGCCGCATGCTCGTTCAACTCCGTATCAGTCGAACTGATTATTCGCAGACTTCGACGCGGCGGTAGCGAAGGCCGGCCGGGGTGCGAATGCGCTTGCGCACCAGATAGCAGCCGCCTTCGTCATCATAGCCGCCATAGACCGGATATCCGTAACCGCCATAGCCATAGCCGCCATAGCCACCGTAAGCGCCATACAGGCCGGCGCCGGCCAGACCCAATCCCAGTCCGAAGCCAATTCCGCGACCGCCCCAGCCGCCGCCCCTGAACCCACCGCCGTGAAATCCGCCGCCATGAAATCCGCCGCCATGGCCGCCAAAGCCGCCGCCCGCCGAGGCCTCGTTCGGGGCCGCCATTCCGAGCGCCGCCACCGCGAGCGCCGCCAACACCATCTTCCGCAACATGAACCACTCTCCGTCAATCAGCCGCGCCCATCCCGAACCACGCTCCACAATTAATATGGTCGCGGCAAATAGCCACCAGCCATGCCGTGTCGCCGCTCAACAAATCGCGACTGGATGCTGCGGGACAGGTTTTCCAGCTCCCGCGTCGCCTGCTAGCAGCCCTTGCAGATGCTGTTGAGCTTGCGGTCGACCTCGCGGTCCTGCGCATCCACCGCGGCATCGCCGGTGGTCGGCTTGTCATAGAACAAGGTTCCGCCGGCGGTGACGCCGCCGGCAATACCGATGCCGACGCCTGAATTCGCGGTGCCGGGGCTGGTGGTGCTGACGAGACGGCCAGTCACGTCATCCACGGCGTCACCCGACTGGGCAAAGGCGTTGCAGGACAACAGCAGGACAATGGCAGCAGCGCAGATGATCGGCTTTGAGGCATGGGTCATGGCAATTCTTCCTTCGGCGATCAACGGGCCGGAACGCCGCGAGTTCCCCGACTGGAACGATTTGGCGACGCCGCACTTGATGCGGTGAAAGTTTTTCGCAAATGAAGCCCGGTTGTGTCGTGGGACAAGCCGTTTCGTGAACCCATCGAACTGCCCGACGCGACTCGGCGAGGCGCGGGCGCCGCATCGACACCAGCCGAAGACCTATGATGATTCACGCAAGCAGCGCTGGCGCACGGCGCCGCGGAAGCCGCGCCATGCGTAAACTGATCGGCTTCGACTCCGATACGCTGGCCGCGACAGGATGGGTACGCCGCGGCAACTGGCCGACGAGGCTTTCGCCGACCTGCTGACAAACACGGCGTACCACTCGATCTGAAAGATGCGCTGCGCAAGAGCGCGTCGAACTCCGGCCAGCCAACCTCCCGCCGCAACGTCGCGGCGCCTCCAGCCTGAAAGCACAGACATGGCAAAAGATCCGTTTGACGAAGGCCAACGCGCCGCCCGGGAAGGCATTCCCGCCGAGGCCAATCCGTATCAGGATGGCAGCGACGAACATTCGCTGTGGAGCGCCGGCCATGAACGCGTCGCCGGCGAGGTCGAAGCGAATGAAGCCGAGGGCTGAGAGGCCTCAGCCGATCTTCTTCAGCCCGTTCTTGAAGCGTGGGCCATTGACGGCATAGGAACGCGCCGCGCCGCTCATCAGGGCGATCTGCGCGTCGTCGAGGGTTCGAATGACCCGCGCCGGCGCGCCGATGATCAGCGAATTTTCCGGAAACTGCTTACCCTCGGTGATCACCGAACCGGCGCCGACCACGCTGTTGCGGCCGATCCGCGCGCCGTTCATGACGATCGAGCCCATGCCGATCAGCGCGCCATCCTCGATGGTACAGCCGTGCAGGATGACGTTGTGGCCGATCGTGCAGTTCTTGCCGATCACAAGCGGAAAGCCCTTGTCGGTGTGGCAGGTCGAATTGTCCTGCACGTTCGAGCCTTCGCCGATTTCGATCCATTCATTGTCGCCGCGCAACACCGCGCCGAACCAGACGCTCGCGGAAGCCAGCAGCCGGATCTTGCCGATCAGCTGCGCGCTGTCGGCAATGAAGTAATTTCCGTCAGCCGGAAGATCCGGGCCCTGCCCGTCGAGTTCGTAGATCGCCATGGTGGTGGTGTTCTCCCTGTACGGAGAACCTTGCCATGGATCACCAGACTTAGGCCAGCAGGCCCACGGCCCGCAGGGTCATGACGATGAACGTACCGGACATCAGGCTCCAGAAACCGGCGAGCACGGTGGCGATCATCACGAACTGAAAGCGGTGTTGCTCGATCTGGCCGGGCCGCAGCGTGTTGCGCATGATCAGGAACGGCGCGGCGAATACCAGGAACGGCACGGCGGCCAGCGCCTGCGGCCCTGGCCCCTGCTTCAGCAGGCCAAAGCCGGCGGGGCGCTGCGCCAGCGCCTGGTAGCCGCTGGACAGCACGCCCGCGAGCGCGAAGCCGATGCAGATCTGGAACAGGGAATTCAACGCGTCCGGGGACATCGGCACTCTTTCGCTGCGGGGAACACCGTCCCTGCATCGCAAACCCCGCCGACCCGCGCCAGCCTATCCTTAATAAACGGTTAATGGCGACCGCGCCTGGCGCATGACGGACCGGCACATCGACCACCGCAAACCAAGAGGGCCGTTAACCACCCGCTGGCATATTCGAGGTTGATTCGACGGCTACCGGCCGCCCTTCCCGTTCATCAGTTGCGTGCGCATGTCCCTGCTTTTTCCAACCACGTCCCGATCGCGGCAATGGCGCCGCAGCCGGCGCAGCCATCTGGTTCCGATCATGACCGGCGGGCTGTTGGCCGCCACCGCCCTGGCCCTTGTCGCCTATCTGCTGTGGCCGACCTGGCAGAGCCGCCGGGCGGGCGATCCCGACCGGATTCCGGTCAGCGTCGGCGCCACTCTGTTCAACGTCCCGACCCATGCGTTTCGCCGCAAGGTGCAGAAACATTCCGGGCCGCAGGAACGCGTCGATCTCAGCTACCTCTACCCCTCGCTGGAAGCCAGCGACGTGCCGACGCATGTCAGCATCGAGAATTTCGATGAAACCCAGCAGCCGATCGATCGGATTTTTCTGTCGATCACGGCGCATCATGAGGCGATGTCGCCGGAGGCGCGGTTGCGCACGGTGTATCCGCGCTATGATGACCAGTTGATGCCGGTTCAGGATGGGCTGACGACGCGGCCGTTCCGCGATGCCTCGCCCTACAGCCAGGAAGATCTGTTTCTCGGCGAAGCGCCGGCGCTGGTGGCGCGCTGCACCCGCGACGCCCGCACGCCCGGCATGTGCCTGAGCGAGCGCCGCATCGGCGGCGCCGACCTGGTCTTCCGTTTTCCCCGCGCCTGGCTGGAGCAATGGCGCGAGGTCGGGAATGCGATGGATGCGCTGACCCTGCAGTTGAGCGGACCGAAGCGGTAAACCCGGTCAGCGATCAACTCAGTCGTTCTCGACGAGATCTTCTTCCAGGATCGCCATCTGGAACTGGAACGAGCGATCATCATCCTCGTCGTCGACGAACAGCACGCCGATGAATTCCTCGCCGATATAGACCTCGGCGGAATCGTCCTTCTTCGGCCGCGGCACGACGCGGAGTTTCTGATTGCCGAAGATACGCTTGAGATAGGCGTCGAGCTTTCTGACTTCCTGAACGTCCACAGGGATCTCCAATGCAATTGATGTTGGTTGAGCTGACGGCGAAGCTTTAAAGCGTGCCGGCGCGCGCCGCTAGGCGGTTTATCGAAAAATCACAGACCCGGCTCAAACGGTTGCCACGGCGCGGCGATCACAACCCGGTCGCGTTGAGCATCTGGTTCATGGTGCGCGACGGCTCGGCGCAACCAGCCTCGCCGACGATCTTGGCGGGCACACCGGCCACGGTGACATTGTGCGGCACTGGCTTGACGACGACCGAACCCGCGGCGATGCGCGCGCAATGGCCGACCTCGATATTGCCGAGAATCTTGGCGCCGGCGCCGATCAGCACGCCACGGCGAATTTTCGGGTGACGGTCCTCGTTCTCCTTGCCGGTACCACCCAGCGTAACGCCATGCAGGATCGAAACATCATCCTCGATGACCGCGGTCTCGCCGACGACAAAACCGGTGGCGTGATCGAGGAAGATGCCGCGGCCGATCTGGGCGGCCGGATTGATATCGGTCTGGAACACCGCGGACGCCCGGCTCTGCAGATACCAGGCAAAGTCCTTGCGGCCCTTCTTCAACAGCCAGTGCGCCAGGCGATGGCTCTGGATCGCGTGAAACCCCTTGAAGTACAAGAGCGGATCGATGAAGCGGGTGGTGGCGGGATCGCGGTCGAACACGGCGACCAGATCGGCGCGAAACGCATTGCCGAGATCCGGCTCGTCGCGCAGCGCCTCCTCAAAGGTCTGACGGATCAGGTCGCCGGACAGCGCCGAATGATCGAGCCGCTCGGCGACGCGGTGCACCACGGACTCTTCGAGCCGGGTGTGATTGAGCACGGTCGAATAGACGAACGACGCCAGTTCCGGCTCGCGGCTGACAATGTCCTCCGCCTCGCTGCGAATCCGGTCCCAGATCGGATCAAGCGTCGCCAGTTTTGCATTCTGCGGATTTACGTTCGACACGGCCATGCTGGACTCGCAAATTCTTCGGTTCGGTCATGCAGTATAGCACAACGCGGCGGACTGTCGCGGCACGCCTTGCGCGGTAAAGAACGTCGGCTTTACCCGAGCATCAGCGGCCAAGACCTTGATTCGGCGGATATTTCGCCGCGCACCGAGAAACTGCCTTAGCGCGGGGCGTGCCTGAGAAGTGGGCGGTCGCGCGTCCAATACAAGATGCAGCCCCGATCAAGGCCGGCGCGACAGGAAGGCCAGCACGCCCTCCTTGTACACTTTGTCGCCGACCGCCCGCATGTGATCGCGGTTCGGAATGTCCAGCACTTCGGAATGGGGAATCACCTGCTGCAATTCCTGCGCGGAGCCCGCGATCTCGTCGGCGGTGCCCACCGCGATCAAGGTGGGTACCGTGATGCGCGCGGCCTCCTCGACGGTCATCAGCCGCCGCGAGCCGCGCATGCAGGCCGCCAGCGCGCGGCGGTCGGAGCGGGTCTGGTCGGCGAAGGTGCGAAAGGTGCGGCCGACCGGATCGGTGATGTCGTCGAGCGAATCAGCCTCCAGTGCGACCGCGACATTCTCGCCCGGACCGCCGCCCTTGATCAGGCCGATGCCAAGCCCGGCGATGATCGCGCTGCGCAGCAGTCGCGGCTGGGTTTCGGCGATCAGGGCGGTGATGCGCGCGCCCATCGAATAGCCCATCATGTCGGCGCGTTCGATGTCGAGGTGCGCCATCAGCGCACGGACGTCGTCCGCCATCATGCCGAGATGGTAATCTTCGGGATCATAGAGTTTTGTCGAATCGCCATGGCCGCGATGATCGAGCGCAACAACCCGCTTGCCGTGCTTCTTCAGCTCGGAGACCCAGGTCGGATACACCCAGTTGACGTTCTTGCTGGAGGCAAAGCCATGGACGAGAACGATCGGATCGCCCTCGCCCTCATCGAGATAGGCAATTTCAACAGCGCCGTTGTGAAAGCTCGGCATCCAGAATTCCGTTTATGATGGAAGATGTTGGTCGGCGGGAGGCACAGTTTATCCGTGCAACGCATTGGCCGCCAGTGCGGGCCGCAAGGCGATTTCGTGGCGAAGCTGCAATTCGCGGCGCGCCTTTCGCGCCTTCGAGCGCCGCAGCCACGACCAGGTGACGCGCTCGGTGGTGGCCTTGATGGACGCGACGAAGCCGAACAGCGCCAACACCGCCCACAGCATCCACAGGCTCATGTTGAAGGCGCCCGCGACCAGCAGGATCGCACCACGGCCGAACATCTTCAGGATCGCGCGGGTCTGGCCGCCTTTCGTCTCGGCCAATTTGGCGACGCGCGCGACATCCTTCGGGCCCTGCGCGATGCGCAGCGTATCCAGCGCGCCGCGCGCGCCGGCCTTTTCGCCCACGCGGCCGACATCCTGGGCCAGCCGCACCAGGCCACCCGCCCTGTCGCTGCGGAACGCGGCCTTCACCGCGCTGATGGTCTTGCCCGGCCGCAGCAGCGAGGCATCCGCCAGCGCGCTTTGCAGCAGCGGCGTATCGACGACATTGCGCGCCGAGCGGCCGGCCCAGGCGGTCAGGCCCTCGCCAAGCCGACCAACCTTGCGCGCGTCCTTGACCAGCGTCAGACCGGCCCGCACCGGGGCCACGCCGCCCACCGTCACATAGGTGGCGGCGGTCACGGCCAGCCCGACGGCCGCAAGGCCCAGAATCAGGTGATCGGTATCCTCGCCCAAAGCGAGATGCTTGCCCTCGCGCACCACATCACGGATGTCGCCGAACACGAACAGATCGCCGGCCACCGTGCCGGACATGCTGCCGACATCATCGGCATTACCGGTGATGAAACCGGAGGCGAATTTTCCGGCGAAATGCGACGCGGAGTTTTCCTCGGCGACGGCATCGCTGACGCGTTTCGACACCGCGTCGGACAATACGATTTTCTGTGCCGCGGCGACGTCGACAAAACTCTTCGCCAGATCGGCGTCGTCGGCGGCCAGCGCGTCGTCGATATTGCGGGTCAGTACTGCGGGATCATTGCGGAGCGCGGCGACAAGTTGCGCATTGGCCAGCGCCACCGGATCATTTTGCGCCGCGAGCACGGCACCGGCGTCGCGGGCCTGCGGCCACAACAGCAAGCCAACGGTCGCGCACACCGCGATGCCCGTCAGTGCCGTGTCGATCCGCCGCCACATCGCTCAAAACCCTATTGCCGCACCTTTAGGACAGGTGGTGCGCCATTTTCCCGACACAACAGCCCCGACGAAAGAAGGGCTTCTCGGAGGCAACGAGATTGTGTCGAATTTGCTCCATTGCGGCGGCTATCACGGCCTAGGAATCTCCATCGGCCGCCGGTATGGTGCGCCGCACTGAATGGCCCGCCGGCCGCGTTGTCGGCGCACAATGCCAGCAAAGGTAGAGAAGATGTCCGACCACGTCGTTCCACACTTTCACAATGATGCCGGCGTTCCGATCATCGAGATCGGCTCGAAGGAGTTCATGTGCGTGGGCGCCAATCCGCCGTTCGACCATCCGCACGTCTTCCTCGACCTCGGCAACGACAACGAGATCATCTGCCCGTATTGCTCGACGCTGTACCGCCTCGCCACCGATCTCGGCCCCGGCGAAGCGCGCCCGCCCGAATGCGTGTTGCACGACCAGGTCGCCTGATCGGTCTTGGTGACGACGTCGCACCCCATCGTCATTGCCGGCGCCGGCATCGGTGGGTTGACGGCGGCGCTGGCACTGGCCGCGCGTGGTTGTCGCGTGGTTGTCGTGGAAAAGGCCGCGCGGCTGGAGGAAGCCGGCGCGGGCCTGCAGCTGTCGCCGAACGCCAGCCGGGTGCTGACCGACCTCGGCCTGCGCCCTCGCCTCGCCCCGACTATCACCGCGCCGGACGCGGTCAGCATCATGAGCGTGCGCCGTGGCGGCGAGGTGATCCGGCTGCCGCTGCGCGACAGGGGTGACGGCCGCACCGACGCGCCCTATTGGCTGCTGCACCGCGCCGATCTGCAGGCCGCGTTGCTGGCTCAGGTCAAGGCAATCCCCGCCATCGAGCTTCGCCTCGGTTGTCCGTTCACGGATTTCGCAATCACGGGCGACGGCGTCGTGGTCCGCTCCGGCGACGGTGCCGCGCCGCTGTCCGCGCTGGCCCTGATTGGCGCCGATGGCGTGCGGTCGGCGGTGCGGCAGCAATTATTCCCCGATGTCCAGCCCGGCTTTTCCGGGCTGGTGGCCTGGCGCGGCACCATCGCCGCGGGGCGGCTTCCGGCCGAGCTGACACCGCCCCGCGTTCAATTGTGGATGGGACCCAAGGCGCATCTGGTGGCCTACCCGATGGCGTCGGGCCAGCAGACCAATATCGTTGCCCTGATGCCCGGCACGCTCGACAGCCCGAGCTGGAGCGCGCCGGGTGATATCGCCGAGATCAGGCATCATTTCGCGGCGGCGCGCTGGCCGGACGCCGCGCGGCACATGATCGAGGCGGTCGGTGACTGGCGCCGCTGGGCCCTGTTCACGATGCCGGATGGCGGGGTCTGGAACCGGGGACCGGTGGCGCTGCTCGGCGACGCCGCGCATGCGATGTTGCCCTTTGTCGCGCAAGGCGCCGGCATGGCGATCGAGGACGCCGCGGTGCTGGCCAGGTGCTTGGGCGATCCTGGCGGCGTGCCGGCGGCCCTGGCGCGTTACGCGGCGGCCCGCCGCGCCCGCGTCGGCCGGGTGCAGCGCACCGCGCGGCAATCCGGCCAGATCTATCATTTGCGCGGTGCAATGGCCGTCGCACGCGACCTCACCATGCAGGCGCTCGGCACGGCGCGGCTGCAAGCGCGGCAAAACTGGATCTATGATTGGCGACCGTGATGGCCGCCGCGGTCTGGTCCAGAAGGCCGTGGTCGTAACGGATTGTGCCCAGCCGCACGTGTCCCGGACGCGATGCAACGCACCCACTTGGGCGTGGTGCATCGCGTCCGGGACAAGATTGAACGATTAGCAATCAGGCCCTAGCGGGCGACGCTGGCCCGTTTGCGGGCGCCGACCGCCGGCGCGGCGGGCTCGGCCGGCGTCACCACCACGGCGCTGGCCACGCATTTGCTGCGCTCCCAGTTCTCTTCCACCAGCTTGGTCGACGCCCGTACCGAGATGTAGTCATTGCCGTAAGCGAGCTCGCTCACCACCGTGCCGCCGCTGCCGGTCTTGGCCTTCTCGATCAACCCGCGCAATTCGGCCGTCCGCGCCGCCAGCGACTTGCGCTCGGCCTCGAGCTGCTTGCAGTCCATCATGTCGTATTTGGCGGGATCGACGAAGGCCGCCGACGCAAAGCTGTCGCCGATATTGGCGCAGCCGGAAAGCTGGATCCCGAGCGCCAGCAATGCGAGCGCCGAAACGGCGCGCGACAGCAGGGCCCCCTCTACCAGGTCACTCCCGGGACATCGATCGATCATGCAGCAAGCTAACCTGAATGGCATTGAAGTTGGGTAAACCACCCATCACGCTGCGTAAAGCAGCCCCCGGTGACCGGATTGAGGCGCCACCACTGGTGCGGACGGCGGGAATCGAACCCGCACGACGTTGCCGTCGAGGGATCACGCAGGTCCAGCCCGTCCGACCGCGTTGCCGCTAGTGTCAAGAAGTAGTAATATCTACCACCATAACGGCACGGAGCGGACATGGCGTCGGTTGAGAAAGTGAGCATCGCCCTGACCGGCGAGCAGGTTGCTGCGCTCAAGGCAGCGGTGGAGACCGGCGAATACGCGACGACCAGCGAGATCGTGCGCGAGGCCGTCCGGGACTGGCAGTTGAAGCGCGAACTCCGCCAGGAAGACATCCAGCGGCTGCGACAGATGTGGGACGATGGCATCGCCAGCGGCCCCGCGGGTGCGCAGGATATGAAGAAGCTGCGGCAAGAGGCCCGCGCGCGGCTGGAAGGCGCGAAAAAAGTCGCGGGCAATGCCGACTGAACTGGTGTGGTCCAACCAGGCCCGAATCGACCTGATGGACATCTACGTGATGATCGGGCTTGAACAGCCCGCCGCCGCCGAACGCTATTTCGATCGCATCGAAACCAAGTGCCAATTGCTGCGGTTGCAACCCCGCATGGGCATTCGCCGCTCCGACATTCGACCGTCGATGCGGATGCTGGTCGAAGCCCCCTATTTGCTGTTGTACCGCACCGACCCGGACAGTGATGAGGGCCCGGTCGGCTGCATCGAGATCATCCGCATTGTGAACGGGCGCCGTGACCTGCGCGGCATGTTCTGATCTGGGTCCTGCCTGCCCCCGGGCCCTTGGCACCTGCACCACGCAGTGCGTAAATGCCGTCATTGCGAGCGAAGCAAAGCAATCCGGAAAGCCACAAAGGAAGACTGGATTGCTTCGTCGCAAGGGCTCCTCGCCATGACGGAGCGGACGATGCCAAGCGATGCTAAATTATTCCGCTCCAGAGGCCTTGCTGTTTTGCCATTAGAGCTGGTGCGGACGGCGGGAATCGAACCCGCACGACGTTGCCATCGAGGGATTTTAAGTCCCTTGCGTCTACCAGTTCCGCCACGTCCGCATTGATCGTTGGATCAGGCCTTCTGCATAGTCGAGCCCGGTGGCAAAGCAAAGCCCGCCGTCCGGCTGGACATCCGGCGGGATCACCCTGCCCGCTCAGACCCGCTCGATCTTGCCCGCGAACAGCGCCAGCGGCACGACCTTGGCGCGCAGCGCCTGGGCCTGCATCTGGCAGACGCAGAGCGGCTCACCCTTGCGCTTGGCGCAGCGGCACGGATAGCCGTAGGCAAATTCCACCAGCGCGTCGACGTCGTGGGCCTGGATCGCCTGTTCGACCCGGTCGGCATAATCCGCCGACAGATATTTGGTGTCGCTTATCGCCATGAGGGCACTCTTGTCCGGGTGGGCGCGGGCGGTCAGACGGGCCCGCGCGGCAGCTAGACCGCCTCTATACGCAAAGCGGGGCGCGGCGAAAAGCCCCATCCCGACACGGCTGCGCCGGCCTGATCGCTCAGGCCGGCGCGGCCACCGTCAAACCTCAACCGCCGTAGCGGACCAGGCTATTCCTTCTTGTCGATGTTCCAGAACACCGGGGTCGCGGCGCCCGGCAGCACGCCGGTGAGCGACTTCCGCCACGCGCTCGGGATCCTGTATTCGCCAAGTGGCAGATACGCGACCTGGTCATAGGCGCGCGCCTGGACTTCGGCGGCAATGACCTTCTGCTCCTCGAGCGACGTCGAGCGCGAGAACTTGTCGCGCAGTTCTTCCATCTTCGGATCGTCAAACCAGCCGAACCAGCCACCCTTGGTGCCACGACCCGAGATCGAGACGTTGGAGATCGGGTTGAGGATGTCGGCGCCGACCCAGTTGGTGAAGAACATGTTCCAGCCACCTTCCTTGACCGGCTTCTGGCTGGCGCGACGGGTTACCACGGTCTGCCAGTCGGTGGCCTGCACCTCGACCTTGAAGCCGGCCTCGCGCAGCAACTGCGCCGCGACGATCGGCTGCGCCTTCAGCGTGATGACGTCGGTCGGCGCCATGATCACGACGGGGGTGCCATCGTAACCGGATTCCGCCAGCGCCTTCTTGGCGTCGGCCATGCCGCTGCCCTTGACCA
Organism: Tardiphaga sp.; assembly: GCF_025356345.1. GTDB lineage: Bacteria > Pseudomonadota > Alphaproteobacteria > Rhizobiales > Xanthobacteraceae > Tardiphaga. The sequence continues at coordinate 8,261 of NZ_JANXTC010000248.1, read as the reverse complement.
GCGAATCGCCGCCGGCCTCGTTGCCGAACGGCGTACCGCAAGCAAACAGCGACCCACAGGTCTTGTAGTAGGTGGGATCGCCGACCAGCGCGTCGAGCACCGGCTTCTGGCTCATCGCCAGGAACGCGGCGCGGCGCACCTTCAGATTATCAAATGGGGGCAACAGGAAGTTCATCCGGCCGAGCGTCTGGTAGCCCAGCTTGTTGAGGATCTCCAGGTTGAGGTCCTTATCCTTGGCCAGCACCGGCAGGATATCGAACGACGGATTTTCCAGGAAGTCGATGTCGCCGGACTGCAGCGCATTCACCGCCGTCTGCGCATCGGGCATCGTGATCCATTCGACGCGGTCGACCTTCACGACCTTGCCGCCGGCGGCCCAGCTCGCGGGCTCGGAGCGCGGTACGTAGTCGGTATTCTTTTCATACACCGCCTTCACGCCGGGCTGGAATTCGGCCTGCACGAATTTGAACGGACCCGAACCGATCTGCTCGGCAATCGCCTTGCCGGACGGCGTTTCCGCCAGCCGCTTCGGCATCATGAACGGCACCAGCGACGACGGCTTGGCGATCGAGTCCAGCACCAGGCCGTAGGGCTCCTTGAGCGTCAGCACGATGGTCTTGGCGTCGGGCGCCTCGATGCTCTTGGTGAAGTCCATCAGCTTCTGGCCCATGCCGTCGGCCTTGCCCCAACGCTGCAGCGAGGCGACGCAATCTTCCGCGGTGACGGGCTTGCCGTCATGCCATTTCAGGCCATCGCGCAGCGTAAATGTATAGACAAGCTTGTCGTCGGAAATCTTGACGCTGGCCATCTGCGGCTGGACCTTGAACTCCGAATCCATCGCCAGCAGCGTGTCGTAGACCATGTAACCATGATCGCGCGTGATGTACGCGGTGGTCAGGCCGGGATCGATGACGCGCAGATCGGAATGCATCACCGCGGTGATGGTCTTGCCCGCGGCCAACGCCGGCAGCGAGAAGGTCGGCAGCGCCAGCGCGGCTGCGACCACCATCCCGGTCAGGGTCGATTTCGAAAACGCCGCGGAATGCCGCCAGCGTGAGATGTAAGACATCGGTCTCTCCTGATTGGAAACTGATCATCGGTCGATGATTCATTATGCAACGCGATAGAAATTTAGGCGTCACCGCGCGTGGCATTTAATCTTTTACACATCAAAGACTTGCACCAAGCGCGCTGCGCGTCAATCGGGTTTTCATGTCGCCGCCGCCCTGCGCAATCACGTCGCGCCCTCGCCCGTTTGCAAACTCAAATCACCTGCTGCTAAGTCACGCCACAGCCCGCGCAATGATCGCAAGCACAACGTTCGACGGATCGCGATCGACATCCTATCCACAAGGAAGCTCCGATGAATCCCGCCAACCTTCCCTTCGACGCCGACGAGATGCTTTCCGGCCTGCGCATTTGGGTCGAATGCGAAAGCCCGACATGGGATGCCAATGCCGTCAACGGCATGCTCGATCTCGCCGCGCGCGACATGGCGATCATGGGTGCGACGATTGAACGCGTCGCCGGACGCATGGGATTTGGCGGCTGCATCCGCGCCCGCTTTCCACATCCGAAATTCGGCCAGCCCGGTATCCTGATCGCCGGTCACATGGACACCGTGCATCCGGTCGGCACCCTCGAAACGCTGAAGTGGCGCCGTGACGGCGCCAAATGCTACGGCCCCGCGATCTGCGACATGAAGGGCGGCAATTATTTGTCGCTGGAAGCGATCCGGCAACTGGCGCGCGCCTCGTTCACGACGCCGCTGCCGATTACCATCCTGTTCACGCCCGACGAGGAAGTCGGCACGCCCTCGACGCGCGACATCATCGAGGCGGAAGCCGCCCGCAACAAATACGTGCTGGTGCCCGAGCCCGCGGGTCGCGGCGGCAAGGGCGTCGTCACCGGCCGCTACGCGATCGCGCGCTTCAATCTCGAAGCCATCGGCAAGCCCAGCCATTCCGGCGCCACGCTGTCCAGCGGACGTTCGGCGATTCGCGAAATGGCGCGGCAGATCCTCGCCATCGACGCGATGACCGGCCCGGATTGCACCTTCAGCGTCGGCATTGTGCACGGTGGAAAATGGGTCAATTGCGTGGCCTCCTCCTGTACCGGCGAAGCCCTCAGCATGGCGAAGCGCCAGGCCGATCTCGATGCCGGCATCGAGCGCATGATGGCGCTGAATGGCACCGAGAACGACGTCACCTTCAAGGTCACACGTGGCGTGACACGACCGGTATGGGAGCCGGACGCCGGCACCATGGCGCTGTACGAAAAAGCCCGGCTGGTGGCGAAGGATCTCGGCATCGATCTGCAGCATGAAAGCTCCGGCGGCGGCTCCGACGGTAATTTTACCGGCGCGATGGGTATCCCCACCCTCGACGGCCTCGGCGTTCGCGGCGCGGACATGCATACGCTCGGCGAATTCATCGAGGTCGACAGCCTGGTCGAACGCGGCCGCCTGATGGCCGGTTTGCTGGCGACGCTGGATTGAGGCACAACGACGCCACGTTGACGCGCCTGAAAAGGCGCGCCGACTGTGGCAGTGGCACAGGACTTGCTCATTCCTTTTGCAGGCAAGTTGTGACAGTGAGGACCATGATAAAATTATGCAACGAGCCCGCGACGTTCCCGATCCCTTTGCGCCAGACGTGTGAAACGTCCGGCGTCGTCGGCCGGTAGGAACGCGTCATGCTCGGATATCTCATTCGCCGAATCCTCGCCGCCATTCCCGTCATGGGTGTGGTGGCGTTGTTCGTCTTCCTGTTGCTGCGGCTGACGCCCGGCGATCCCGCGGCGATCCTCGCCGGCGACAACGCCACGCCGGAACAGCTTGATCGCATTCGCACCCAGCTCGGCCTCAATGAACCGCTCTACACCCAGTTCATCACCTGGGTCGGCCGGCTGCTGCATGGCGATCTCGGCACGTCGCTGATCTCGAACGTGCCGGTGCTGCAGTTGATCGGCCAGCGCGTCGAGCCCTCGATCAGCGTCGCGCTCAGCGTCATGCTGGTGTCGATCCTGGTGGCGGTGCCGCTCGGCGTCATCGCGGCGTGGAAGCACGGCACCTGGATCGACCGTTTCGTCATGGCGCTGTCGGTGATCGGTTTTTCGATTCCGGTGTTCGTGATCGGCTATGTGCTGATCCAGGTGTTCGCGATCGAATTGCGCTGGGTCCCGGTGCAGGGCTTCCGCAGCATCTTCAAGGGATTTGGGCCGTTCTTCGAGCGCATCATCCTGCCGACGGTATCGCTGTCGTTCATCTATGTCGCGCTGATCGCGCGCATGACACGCGCCGCGATGCTCGACGTGCTGGGCGAGGACTATGTCCGCACCGCGCGCGCCAAGGGCATCAATGAAAGCGGTGTGCTGCTGCGCCACGCGCTGCGCAATGCGGCGGTCCCGGTCATCACCGTGATCGGAACCGGCTTCGCGCTGCTGATCTCCGGCGTCGTCGTCACCGAGAGCGTGTTCAACCTGCCCGGCATCGGACGCCTGACGGTCGACGCGGTGCTGGCGCGCGATTTCCCGGTGATCCAGGCGATGATCCTGCTGACGTCCTTCGTCTATGTGATGGTCAATCTGCTGATCGACCTCGCTTACTCGCTGCTCGATCCCAGAATCCGTTACTAAGAATTCGTTACTAGGAATCCCCGACTGATGGCGATCGAAACCCTACCCAATGCAACACTTCCCTCGCGCGGGGGTCCGTCACTCGGCTTCCTCACGGCGACGCCGATCATCGCGATTGCCACGGTGTGCCTGGCGCTGGTGATTGCCTCGGCGATCCTTGCTCCCTGGCTGTCGTCGCATGATCCGCAATTGCTGCTGCCGGCGCAGCGGTTGAAGCCTATGAGCGCGGAATATTGGCTCGGCACCGACGCCTATGGCCGCGACGTGCTGGCGCGCATCCTGTATGGCGGCCGGATCTCGCTGATCATCGGTCTCGGCGCCGCCGTGGTCAGCATCGCCATCGGTCTGCTGATCGGTCTGGTGTCCGGGTTCTTCAAGCCGATCGATGCCGTGCTGATGCGCGTGATGGACGGGTTGATGGCGATGCCCAGCGTGCTGCTGGCCATCGCCGTGGTGTCGCTGTCCGGCGCCACGCTGACCACCGTGCTGATCGCCATCACCATTCCGGAAATTCCCCGCGTCGCCCGGCTGGTCCGCTCGGTGGTACTGTCGGCGCGTGAAGAACCCTATGTCGAAGCCGCGATCTCGCTGGGCACCAGCCTGCCCAAGATCATGTGGCGGCATCTGATGCCGAACACCGTCGCGCCGCTGATCGTGCAAGGCACCTATGTCTGCGCCTCCGCGATCCTGACCGAGGCGATCCTGTCGTTTCTCGGCGCCGGCATCAGCCCGGAGACGCCAACCTGGGGCAACATCATGGCCGAGGGCCGGCAGTTCTTTCAGGTCAAGCCATCGCTGATCTTCTGGCCCGGCCTGCTGCTGTCGATCGCGATCCTCAGCGTCAATCTGATCGGCGACGCGGCGCGCGATGCGCTCGACCCGCGCATGAAACAGCGGGAGAGCGGCAAGTGAACGAAGCAATGAAGCCAATCGTCAACAGCAATCCGCTGGTTCTCGAGATCGACGACCTCTGCGTCGGCGTCGGCAAGACCGGGGCGGGCAACAAGATCATCGAGGGTATTTCGCTGCAGGTCCGCCAGGGCGAGACGCTGTGCGTCGTCGGCGAGAGTGGCTCCGGCAAGTCGGTGACCTCGCTGACGACGATGGGGCTGCTGCCGAAGGATTCGTTGAAGGCAACCAGTGGCAGCGTCAAGCTGGTCGGCGAGGACGTGTTGCAGGCCAGCGACCGTCGTCTTCGACAGTTGCGCGCCACCACCATGGCGATGATTTTCCAGGAGCCGATGACGGCGCTGAACCCGGTGATCCCGGTCGGCAACCAGATCGACGAGGTGCTGCGCACCCATACCAGCCTGGATTCCGCCACCCGCCGCAAGCGCATCCTCGACATGATGGATCAGGTGCGGCTGCCGGACGTCAAGCGCATCTTCGGCTCCTATCCGCATCGGCTGTCCGGTGGCCAGCGCCAGCGCATCATGATCGCGATGGCCCTGGTGCTGGAGCCCAAGCTGCTGATCGCCGACGAGCCCACCACCGCGCTCGACGTCACCACGCAGAAGCAGATCCTGACCTTGATCCGCGATCTGCAGAAGGACCACGGTACCGCCGTGCTGTTCATCACCCATGACATGGGCGTGGTCGCCGAAATCGCCGACCGCGTCGCGGTGATGCGTCACGGCCGGCTGGTGGAAACCGGCACGCTCGACGGCATCCTGCGCGCGCCGACGATGGAATATACCCGCAATCTGCTGAAGGCGGTCCCCAGCCTGGTGCCGCGCGCGCCACGGGTGCAGGAAGGCTTCGTGCCGGTGGTGCTGGAAGCCAACGAGCTCGGCAAGGTGTATCGCGAGCGTTCGTTCTTCGGCAAGGCGCGCGAAGTCGCCGCGGCGCAGGATGTCACGCTGACGTTGCGCAAGGGCCGCACGCTCGGCATCGTCGGCGAAAGCGGCTCCGGCAAATCCACCGTGGCGCGCTGTCTGGTGCGCCTGATCGATCCGACCTCCGGCGGCATCCGCCTCGTCGGCCGTGAAATCTCCGACCTGTCGCGGCACGCGCTGCGGCCGCATCGGCAGAAGATCCAGATCATCTTCCAGGACCCGTATCGCTCGCTCAACCCGCGCATCACGGTTGGCGAGTCGATCGCCGAGGGCCCGATCAATTACGGCACCAAGCATGCCGTGGCGATGGCCCGGGCGCGCGAGCTGCTCGAACTGGTCGATCTGCCGGCCGACGCGGTGTCGCGCTATCCGCATCAATTTTCCGGCGGCCAGCGCCAGCGCATCGCCATCGCGCGGGCACTGGCGCTGGAGCCCGAGGTTCTGGTGGCGGACGAAGCCTGTTCCGCGCTCGATGTGTCGGTGCAGGCGCAGGTGCTGCGGCTGCTCGACGACATCCAGACCCGGCTCGGCATCGGCCTGTTGTTCATCACCCACGATCTGCGCGTCGCCGCGCAGATCTGCGATGACGTCGCGGTGATGCAGAACGGCCGCGTGGTCGAACAGGGCCCCGCCGGCGAAGTCCTCACAAATCCGCAACAGGCCTATACCCGACAGCTGCTTGACGCGGCGCCCGGACGGGGATGGGATTTCGCCAACTTCCGGCCGGTCGGGCTCGACGTGGCCGCGGCCGTCTAGGCTCCAGCCTATCATCCGTCATTGCGAGGAGCGAAGCGACGCGGCAATCCAGAGCCACGGAATCGGCAAGAACTGGATTGCTTCGTCGCAAGGGCTCCTCGCAATGACGAACCATTGAAATCGAGAATAACTTCATGACCCGTATCGCTATCGGCGGCTTCCTGCACGAGACCAACACCTTCGCCCCCACCAAGGCGACCTTTGAGGCCTTCGTGCATGGCGGCGGCTGGCCGTCGATGACGCACGGCGCCGAGGTGCTGAAAGTGATGCGCGGCATCAATGTCGGCCTCGCCGGTTTCATCGAGGCGGCCGAGGCGAAGGGCTGGGAGCTGATCCCGACCATCGCCTGCGGCGCCAGCCCGTCGGCCCATGTCACCAAGGATGCGTTCGAGCGGATCGTGACCGAGATGATCGACGGCATCCGGGCGGCGCTGCCGCTCGACGCGGTCTATCTCGATCTGCACGGCGCCATGGTCACCGAACATCTCGATGACGGCGAGGCCGAGATCGCCCGCCGCGTGCGCCAGGTGATCGGCCCGGACATTCCGTTCGTGATCAGCCTCGATCTCCACGGCAATATCTCGCCCGAACTGGTCGAGGACACCGACGCGCTGATCGCCTACCGCACCTACCCGCATGTCGACATGGCCGATACCGGCCGCGCCTGTGCGCGCCACATGGCGTTGCTGTTGTCCGGGCAGAGCTTCGCCAAGGCATTCCGGCAATTGCCGTTCCTGATTCCGATCAGCTGGCAGTGCACCAACGACCAGCCGACGAAGGGCATCTACCAGATGCTGGCCGCGCTGGAAGACGACCAGATCCCGACGCTGTCGTTCTGCCCCGGCTTTCCCGCCGCCGACATTCCGAATTGCGGACCCAGCGTGTTCGCCTATGGCGTGACGCAGGCCGACGCCGACGCCGCGGCCGACACCATCGTCAAACTCGTCAGCGGCCACGAAGACGATTTCGACGGCAAGATCTACACGCCCGACGAAGGCGTGCTGCATGCGATGGAGCTGGCGAAGACCGCCTCGAAGCCGATCGTGATCGCCGACACCCAGGACAATCCCGGCGCCGGCGGCGATTCCGACACCACCGGCATGCTGCGCGCGCTGGTGCGCAACAACGCGACGAAAGCCTCGATCGGCGTGATCTACGATCCCGCCTCGTCCAGGGCCGCGCATGAGGCCGGCGAAGGCGCCACCATCACGCTGTCGCTCGGCGGCCAATCCGGCATTCCCGGCGATGCGCCCTACGAGAACACATTTACGGTGGAAAAACTGTCCGACGGCAAGTTTGTTGCCGACGGCCCCTATTATGGCGGCCGTGACATGGACATGGGCCTGTCCGCCTGCCTGCGCATCAACGACATCCGCGTGGTGATCGCCTCGCACAAGGCGCAGCTCGCGGATCAGGCGATGTACCGCTTCGTCGGCATCGAGCCGACCTCGGAATCGATCCTGGTCAACAAGAGCTCGGTGCATTTCCGCGCCGATTTCGAGCCGATCGCAGGCTCACTGCTGATCTGCGCCGCGCCCGGCGCAATGCCGGCCGACACCTCGACCCTGCCCTGGACGCGGCTGCGCCCGGGCATCCGCCTGAAGCCGAATGGCGCGCCGTTCACGCCGACCACCTCATCGCCCGCCCTCGCGCCCGCGACATGACTCGCGTGCGTTGCATGATCGACGTTCCCCGGACGCGATGCGATACGAAGTATCGCTTCGCAGAGCCGGGGTCCCGGTTTTGACGAAGCAACCGGGATCCCGGATCCGCGGAGCGGCACAAGGGTGCCGCACCGCATCCGGGAAACGCTAACTCCCCGTTTTTTCTGACCCAAGGAGCGCTCACATGCCCACCATCGACCACATCGAAGCCTATGCCGACGAGCTGACCGCGATCCGCCGCGATCTCCATGCCCATCCGGAAATCGGCTTCGAGGAAGTCCGCACCTCCGGCATCGTCGCCGAGAAGCTCGCCGGCTGGGGCGTCGAGGTGCATCGCGGCCTTGGTACCACCGGCGTGGTCGGCGTGCTG
>NZ_JANXTC010000209.1:0-12922 GCF_025356345.1 Tardiphaga sp. | reverse complement strand
GCCGGCCCGCGGTCGGCTCTCCCCTTGCCAAACCGGGTACCTTGTCATGACGACGGTTAGTAGCACGGCCTCCACCACACCGGCTTCCACCACAACCACCACGTCAGGCACCAAGACTACTACCAGCGTCGACTGGGATGCGCTGATCGCGGCACAGGTCGCGACCAAGACTGCTTCGGCGACGACAATCCAGACCAGCGTCACCGCCAACGAAGCCAAGATCGCCGCTTATCAGAGCTTCCAGACGTTGCTGGCGACGCTGACCGCAGACACCACAGCGCTGGCAAAATCGATCGTTAATTCGCTGTCCTCAAGCGCCTACGGCGCGCGCTCGGCGACCATCACCTCGACGGGCGATATCAGCGCCTCGTCGGCGGTCTCGATGTCGATCACCAACGGCGCCGCTACCGGCGATCATACCCTGACGGTCAGCCAGATCGCCACGGCGCAGAAGGTGATCAGCACCTCGGTCGCCGACCAGACCGCCGATCTCGACTATACGGGCACGTTCTCCCTGGGCCTCGCTGGTGGTACCAGCGTGGATATCTCGATCACCAGCGGCATGTCGCTGCGGGACGTCGCCGACACCATTAATGCGCAGACGTCCTCGACTAACGTGCAGGCTTCGATCATCCAGGTGTCGAGTTCCTCCTACGAGATGGTCCTGGCCGCCAACAATGATAATGCCGATATCGAGACCAGCGTGGCATCCGGCACCGACGTCCTCAACAGTCTCGGCCTTACCGACAGCTCCGGCGCCTTCGCCGACGTGCTGCAGACCGCGCAGCCCGCGATCTTCACCCTCGACGGCATCGCACTGACACGCAACACCAATGACATCACCGACGTCCTGAGCGGCGTTACCTTCAGTCTGCTGCAGAGCACCCCCACCGGCTCCACGGTGGACATTTCCATCGAGCCCGACACCAGCCAGATATCGACGTCGCTATCGACCTTCGTCACGGCCTACAACGCGGTCCGCGACTATGTGACGTCGCAGCAGACACTGTCGTCCGACGGCACCGTCGACTCGGGCGCAGTGCTATTTGGCGACGGCGCCATACGCAATATCATGACCCAGCTTGAGCAGTCGATGAATACCAGCGTCGGTGGGTTGTCGATGACCGATCTCGGGCTGTCGTTCAGCGACACCAACGATCTTCAGCTGGACACCAGCACCCTCGCGACCACGCTGACCGACAATCTCAGCGGCGTCATCGCGCTACTCGCGGCCAAGACGTCGACGTCGTCCAGCGCGCTGGCCGTCGTCAATACCAACACGTCGCCGCCGGCATCGTTCACGTTGGATCTCGCCGTCGACAGTTCAGGCGCGCTTATATCAGCCTCGGTGGGCGGCGACGATTCGCTGTTCACGGTCAGCGGCAACACCATCATCGGCGCCGCCAACACCGTCTATGCCGGGATGGCCTTCACCTATAGCGGATCGACAGCGCAGTCGATCACCATCAGCTCCACCATCGGCATTGCCGCCCAGATCAATGCGCTGGCCACCACCGCGTCAAATACCAGCACAGGCTCGCTTCAGGACATGGTGACCAACCTGCAGTCACAGGACACCACGATGACACAGCAGATCAGCGACATCACCGCCCGTGCCGCGGTCTACAAGGCGATGCTTACGGCGCAATATGCAAAATACCAGACCGCGATCTCGACCGCCAATTCGACGCTCGACTACCTCTCAGCCCTTCTCAACTCAAGCAGTAGCTAGCCATGAATCATCAATCGAATTTTCACGCCGCACAAGCCTATCGTAGCACGTCAACGGCCGTGCCGCCGCTGCGCGCGGTGATCATGATGATCGATGGCGCCATCATGTTCCTGCAGCGGTCGATCGCGGCGAACGAGCACAGGAAGTATGAGGACAGCCACGGCCACATGATCCGCGCCACCGCGATCCTGCGCGGCCTCAGCCACAACCTGAATTTCGACAGAGGCGGCGCGGTGGCCGAGCGCCTGCACACCACCTATCACGCGCTCATCATGGCCTGCCTGCGATCATATGGCCGGCCGGATTCGGCGCAGTCCTATCGCCGCGTCATCGGCAGCCTGACCGAGATGCGCGATGCGTGGGATTCGGTGGCGGCCCAGACCGCCAAGGCCAGATGATACCTCAATGACAGGCCCATGATCCGGCCGTACTGACGTTCGCCGGAAAACCGCCGGACTCAGTTACCGGTGACGGGTAATCCGGCTTTTCGCGGTTGAAAAAGGCCGGCTCATGTTGCCTATCGTCAAAGCGTGTCCTAGGACCGTAAGGGCGCCCGCGGTATTGTGGGCTTGCTTGAATTCATTTTCATTCAGGGCCCTTGGCTGTTCGGATACGCTTTCGATGATGGATGTCACGGAGTTTGAGGATCTGCTCGGCCGGTTCGGCGACGATCTGACGAACTGGCCGGCGCCGCGGCGGGACGACGCCAACCTACTGTTGCGCGGCTCCGACCAGGCCCGCGCCGCTCTGGCCGAATCCAGGCGGCTGCGCCAGGTGCTTCGAGCCGAACCTATCCGCGCGCCCGACGGCCTGCTCGACCGCATCATGCAAAAGGCCCGCCAAGCCACCTCCGAGCCATCGAACAACGAGCACGCCGGCCCCGACGGCACGTCGGCGGTACCGCCGAAAGGTTCGACGTTGATCCTCGCGCTATGCCTGTGCGGCGGCCTGGTTGGCACGCCATCGCCCGACGATGCCGCAATGATGCGACACGCGATGCATTCGCTGCCGGTCACCGCGCGCTAGCCTCTGAGCCAGTCGGTTGAACCGTGCCGTGCATCGCGGCATTCGGCGCGTTCCGGCATTGCAAGAAACGTTGCCCCGCATCCGGGACGGGGGTTGAAACCCGCAACCGCGCCGGACCGAAATCCACACCTCGCTGACGCTCACCCGCGGCAATTTTTGCCGGGCAAGCGCGGTCCTGCGTTCCTGATACCAATTCACAAAAAACACTGTGGCACAGCCACAATTCGGATTCGTCACGCGGCCCGACGGCGCCGTTTTCGCGTCTGAAAAATATCCGCCTGAATCGCCCGGAAGGGCCGTTTCAATAAGGAGCGGAATTCAAAACCTCAACCATTCACGAAGCAGTTCCGAAGCGCCACGCGCTTCGGAAATCGCCGGAGCACGCCATGACCAGCATCACCACGACAGCGGCGACGACGTCGACCGCTGCGACGACAGCCGCTGCAGCCGCGAGTGCCTCTCTGAGCTCGGGCGACTTTCTGAACATCCTGGTGACCGAAATGCAGAACCAGGATCCGCTCGATCCAACCAGCACCACCGACTTCACCACGCAGATGACGCAATATGCCAATTTTGACCAGCAGTCGACGCTGAACACCAATCTGAGTGCACTGCTGACATCGTTCAACAGCCTGCTGACGCTGAACTCCTCGAACTACATCGGCCAGACCGTCACGGCCAAGGCGGATTCGGCGACGCTGACGAGCGGCTCGATCGCGTTCGGCTACTCGCTGGATTCGGCCGCGGCCAGCACGACGCTGACCGTCAGCGACTCGTCGGGCAATGCGGTGTGGACCGGCAGCGGCACCACCACCGCCGGCAGCAATAGTTTCACGTGGGATGGCAAGACCACTGACGGAACGCAACTCGCCGACGGCGGCACCTATTCGCTGACGGTGAGCGCGGCCGATTCCAGCGGCACCGCGATCTCCGGCTACACGACGATCTCCGGCAAGGTCACGGGCATCGACAGCTCCAGCGGCACCGCGAAGCTGCTGATCGGCACCACTGCACTCGATGTCAGCAGCGTCATCGGCGTCACATCCTGAACCGATCTGGAGTCTAGTCATGAGTCTTTCAGGGGCACTATCCTCGGCGATTTCCGCATTGAGCGCGCAGAGCGCCAACATCGCGATGATCTCCGACAATATCGCGAACTCCTCCACCGTCGGTTACAAGACGACCACCGCGTCGTTCGAGTCGCTGGTGTCGAGTTCGGGAAGCGCTACGACGTATGCATCCGGTGGCGTCAACACATTGTCGTCGTCGAACATCTCGACGCAGGGATTGCTGACCACCACCACCAGCGCCACCGACATGGGCATCCAGGGCAACGGATTTTTCCCCGTGACCACGTCGCTGACCGGCGGATCCACGGAATATACCCGGAACGGGTCGTTCTCGATCGACAGCAGCGGCTATCTGACCAGCAGCGGCGGCGCCTATCTGCTCGGCTGGCGCACCGACGCAGAAGGCAATGTGGTCGGCAATGCCTCGAGCGACACGCTGGTGCCGATCGACACCAGCGTCGCGCAGACCAGCGGCAGCGCCACTACCAAGACCACCGTAGCGGCGAACCTGCCGGCTGATGCGGCGACCGGCGCGACCTTCACCAGCTCGATCTCACTGTACGATTCGCTAGGCACCGCGAACTCGATGCAGGTGACCTGGACCAAGACCGCCACCAACAGCTGGAGCGCCAGTTTTGCCAATCCGACGCTGGCATCGGATTCGACCTCGACCACCGGAACGGCATCGGGATCGATCGACATCACCTTCAACAGCGACGGTTCTCTGGCAAGTACGACCCCAAGCCCGGCCACCGTTGCCATCACCGGCTGGACCGACGGCGCCACCGACAGCTCCATCACCATGAACCTCGGCACCATCGGCGGTACCAACGGGCTGACGCAATATTCTTCGGGTGCCACCACGCCCGCAGTGGACCTGACCAGTATTGAATCCGACGGCCTGGCCTTCGGCAAGCTGAGCAGCATCGCTGTCGGCGACAATGGCAACGTCAACGCCACCTACTCCAATGGCAAAACCATCGCGATCTACAAGGTCCCGGTAGCCACCTTCACCGCCGAGGATCAGCTCTCGGCCGATAGCGGTGGCCTCTACAAGGCCACAGCAGCGTCGGGCACCGCCGTTTTGCAGACATCCGGTACCAACGGCGCCGGCACCATTTACGGCGGCGAGCTCGAGGCCAGTACCACCGACACCAATACCGAGTTCAGCAGCATGATTTCGGCACAACAGGCGTATTCGGCTGCGTCGCAGGTGATCACGGCCGTCAACAAGATGTTCGACACCCTGATCTCGAGCATGAGATAGGCCACAATGTCCGAAACCCGCCAGGATGACGCACTGTTCGGCCGGCTGCGCCGCATGATCGCCAGTGCCACCACCGCTCATCAACGCGACCGCCGCAACGTGCTGTCGCTGGAATGCGACATCCGGATGCTGCGTGCCGAACTGAACCAGCGTTGCGCCGTGCTGACCGAGCAGATGAAAGAAGTCGGAACCCGCACCACGGCCATCAACGCCTATGCCCGCACCGGATCCCTCGCACGCGGCGCCTCGCAGCCGCGCCACAAATAACCAACGGAGTAACGCACATGATCAACCAGAAATCTCCGCGCCACGCGGTTGCGAGCGCCAACGGACGCCGCATCGAGGACCTGATCGAGCTGATCGACGCGCTGATCGATGTGGTCACCGAGGAGAACATCGCGCTGGCCATGGGGCTGCCCGCCTCGCAGTCGCGCCACACCCAGCGCAAGCTCGAATTGGCCAACATGTTCGAAATGTGGGTCAAGGAAGTCTCGATGAAGAACCTTTTGCTGCAGACGCCGGACCGGCTGTTGCAGCACCGGGTGCTGGCGAAGATCGACAGCCTGCGCATCGCGATGGACGAGAATATGACACGGCTGCGCGCCGCCATCGAGGCCAGCCAGCGCCGCATCGACGCGGTGATGTCGGCGATCCGCGAGCAGATCTCCGACAATTCGCCCTATGGCGCCGGTGGCCGCGTCAACGGCCACGCCGCCTCCTACGCCCGCGGCGTTCGGGCCTGACCTTCAGCAGCAGCGAGGCACCCCGTGTCACTCGACGTCGCACGCAGCATTGCCGTCAGCAGCCTGATGGCGACCCAGGTCCAGATCAGCGTCGCCTCGGCCAACATCGCCAATGCGAGCACCACCGGCTACACCGTCAAGACGGCGGTGCAGGCGGCAACGGTCAGCGGCGGCGTTGGCACCGGCACCACCATCACGGCCATCACGAGCAATGTCGACAGGCTGCTGCTGAAGTCGCTGGTCGCGGCTACGTCGGAGCTCGGCAGCGCCACCACCAGCAGCGGCTATCTCGACCAGTTGCAGGCGCTCTATGGCAGCACAACCGGGACCGACAGCACCGGCACCTCGCTGGCCAATACGCTGGCGTCGCTCGAGACCGCGCTGTCATCGCTATCCAGCACCGCCAGTAGCGCCTCGCTGCAGGCCAACGCGGTTAGTGCGCTGGATGACGTCGCCGCGCAACTACGCGACACGTCGAGCGGCATCCAGACCCTGCGCGGCAATGCCGACACCGCGATCGCCTCGGCGGTGGATGACGTCAACACGCAGTTGAACGCCATTGCCAGTCTGAACGGTCAGATCAAGCTGGCGGCGGCGAGCGGTCAGCCCACCGGCGATCTGGAAGACCAGCGCAACAATGCGCTTCAGGACGTCGCCTCGCAGATGAATGTCAGCTACTTCATCTCTTCATCGGGCGACATGCAGATCTTTACCGCCTCCGGTCAGGCGCTGGTCGATAGCTCCGTGCATCCGCTCAGCTTCACGGCAGCCTCATCGGTCACCGCGATTTCGACCTACGACACGACTGCGAGCACCGGACTCAGCGGCATCAGCGTCAACGGCGTCGACGTCACCTCGCAGATCGGCTCGGGCAATATCGGTGCGCTGGTCAGCCTGCGCGACACGGTGCTGCCGGCGGCACAGACCCAGCTCGACCAGCTCGCCACCCAGCTGGCGTCGAGCCTCAACGCGGTGTCCAACGCCGGCACCGCGGTTCCGCCGCCGGCATCGCTGACCGGCACAACCGCAGTCACCGCCACAACCTCTTTGAACGCCACCGGGACGGTGCGCATCGCCGCGGCGGACGCGTCGGGCAAGCTGGTGTCCTATGGCGACATCGACCTATCGACCATCTCCACCGTCGGCGACCTCGTGACTGCCATCAACGGCATTTCCGGACTGAGCGCCTCGATCAATTCCAGCGGCAACCTGGTCATTACGAGTTCGAACAGCGGCAATGGCGTCTCCATCAACGAGATGACCAGCGCGGTCGGCAGTCCCGCGGTCGGCCTGTCGGACTATCTAGGCCTCAACGACCTCGTCACCGGCACCGGCGCGTCCAATATCGCGGTGCGCAGCGACATCCTGGGCAATTCCGGCCTGCTGCCGGTTGGTACGCTGGATTCTTCGGCGACGCTGACCACCGGTAGTTCGGTGCTAAGCACCGGCTCGACCACCGTGATCGACGCGCTGTATTCCGCGCTCACCGGCAATACCAGCTTCAGCGCGAGCGGCGGTCTCGGCGCCAGCACCCGATCGTTCGCCGACTATGCCGCCGACCTCATCTCCAACGTCGCCTCCAGGGCGACGACGGCCACCACAACACTGACGTCCAAGCAGACCACGCTATCGACCTTCTCGAGCGCCATGTCGTCGCAATCCGGGGTCAATCTCGACGAGGAAACCGCGACCATCAGTACGCTGCAGAATCAGTACACCGCCGCGTCGCAGCTGATCCAATCGATCAATGCGATGTTCACCGCGCTGATGACCGCCATCCAGAGCACCTAGGAAGCCTGATCATGGGAATGCGCGTCGCCACCTTCGCGATCAGCCAGCAGATGATTGCCGCGGCCCTGAAGACACAGAGCACGATGGCCGACCAACAGATGCAGGAGGCCTCCGGCGTAGTCTCGCCGGATTTTGGCGGGCTGGGCTCGTCGACCCAGCAGGTGCTGAACCTGCAGGTCTCGGTGACGCGCGCGCAATCCTATATCGACGCCGCGACGCAAACCGGCAGCAAGGTGCAGGTGATGTATTCGGCCGTCAACTCGATCGCCGACCTGACGACCCAATTCCGCAGCCTGCTTACCGCGGCCACCAATGCCGCGAGCACCGATTCCGCAAGCGTGACACAATCAGCGCGGGACATGCTGACCGAGATGGCCTCGCTGCTCAACACACAATATAGCGGCAACTATCTGTTCAGCGGCGCCAGGACCGACCAGGCCCCGGTCGATATTTCCAGCACGACCTATGCGGCCGCCACGTCGCCATCGACCGCCGATGCCAGCTATTATCAGGGCGACAGCGCGGTGGCCTCGGTGCGCGTCTCCGACAGCCAGACAGTGTCCTACGGGGTGACCGCCGACAACACCGCGTTCGAGCAGATCATGCGGGCGATGAACCTGGTGGCCAGTAATTCGCCGTTGACTACCGACACGTTGAACGAGGCGCTCGACCTGACTACCAACTCGGTCAGCGCGCTCGGCGTTGTGCAGAGCAAGATTTCCAATGCCGAGGCGTCGATCGAGAAGGCGAGCGCCTCACAGACCGAATATCAATCCTACGCCCAGACCCTGGGCAGCGACCTCACCGGCGTCGACGTCGCCGCCGTCACGGCATCGCTGTCGACCTACCAGGCGCAACTGACGGCATCCTACGCGGCGATCGCCAAGGTGCAGAGCCTCAATCTGGCGAGCTATCTGCATTAACGGAATTTCGCTGGCCTGCGGCAGGGCCAGCAGTTCAGCCGTCCGCCTAGCGGCGCTCATCAAGCTGCGCGAGGCACATCGCCCAAGCCAAATAACTCGACATAGTCAGCTAAAGGACTAGATGCGGGCTACCCAATCCATGGGTGGTAACCCATCGGGCCCGTGGCTCTTGGCCCGATTGTGAATGGCGCGCCCGAAAGGATTCGAACCTCTGACCCCTAGATTCGTAGTCTAGTGCTCTATCCAGCTGAGCTACGGGCGCGTGCCTTGAGCACCGGGGGCCTGAACCCGTCGATGCCTCATGTTTCGAAACCGGTGGTTTGCGAAAGCGCGCCATAGCTACCGAGTCCGGACAGGCTTGGCAAGCGCCGCATGACAGTTTCGTGGTCATTCGCAAATCACGCCGTTTCAGGCGGTATCGCACCGCCACACGGCGCACCGGCGCGACGCGACAACCGAAAACCGGAGCGAAATTATTCCGGCTCGACCGAATCGCTGGTCGCAGCCCCCCCCCCCCGCTGACCGGTTTGACCGGTCGTCAGGCCCGGGCACGTTCACTGCGGATGCTGTGCAGTTCGACCGGGCGGTCCGGCATGGTGATGCGGAAGGTGGCGCCGAGCGTGCCTTCCACCAGATGGATGTCGCCGTCATGGGCCCGTACCAGCTCGGCGGCGATCGCCAGCCCCAACCCGCTGCCGCCGGGGCGCGCCGAGCCCTGAAACGCCTCGAACAAATGATCGCGGGCGCGCTGCGGCACGCCGGGGCCGGTATCGGACACTTCCAGGATGGTCACAGACCCCTCACGGCGGCCCGTGACGCGGATCTGCTGCGGGGCGCCATCGCTCGGCGGCTGGCCCTCCAGCGCCTGGGCGGCGTTGCGCACGAGGTTGAGCAGGATCCGGAACAGCTGATCGGGATCGGCGTCGATGGTCAGGCCGCGCTCGATGGCATTGATCCAGGAAATCGACGCATCCGACGCCAGACCCGCGGATTCGCGGACTTCGTTGAACACCGGCTCCACCAGAACCCGCTTGCGGTCGGGGGCGGCCTCCTGGGCGCGGCCGTAGGACAGCGTCGACTGGCAGAACGCGATGGCGCGTTCGAGCGAGCGCATCAGCTTGGGCGCGAAGCGCTGCACACGCGGATCCGGCACGCTGGCAAGCTGGTCCGAGAGCAGCTGCGACGAGGCCAGCAGGTTGCGCAAATCGTGGTTGATCTTGGATACCGCGAGACCGAGCGCCGCCAGCCGGCTCTTCTGGTGCAGCATCGAGACCAGGTCGCGCTGCATGTCCGACAATTCGCGCTCGGCGACGCCGATCTCGTCGCCCCGCTGACTCGGGATGATGATCCGGGACAGGCTTTCCGGATTCTCGTGGAAGGCGACCAGATTGGCGGTGAGATACCGCATCGGCCGCACGAACAGGTAATGCAGGGCCAGATAGACCAGCCCAGCCGTCAGAATCGCAATCCCCAGCGACACCAGCAGCAGATTGCTGGAGAAGCGGTACATCGCCTGCCGCAGTGGCAGCTCGTCGATCACAACTTCGATGAACTGTGCCCCCTTCTGGGCACCCGCCGGCACCGGCCCGATCACCCGGATCGATTGGTTGCCGGTTTCCAGCATGATCTCGAACGTGTCGACGATCGCCGACCACACCGTGATGGACCGCATATCGACGTCATGGTCGATCTGCGGCGGCAGGTCGGCACTGGCCAGCAGGCGGCGCTGCTGCCCCATCTTGATGGCCACGGCGCGGGCGCCGATGCTGCCCAGGATCTGCCGCGACAGCGATTCCGGCACCAGGCCGAGCGGCGCGGCGTCCAGCACCAACGCGGCGGTATTGGCTGCGGCGAGCTTGTCGTTCAGCCGGTTGAGGCGGAAATTGGCGATCGAGGGCACATAGATCAGCACTTCGGCAATCAGAACCAGCGGGATGGTCAGCAGCAACAGCTTGCCGGACAGCCCAAGGCGGCGCACGGGCCGCGACCGCGACGCTAATTCTGCGGGCTTTTCGCTCGCGATTGGCACGATGTGGGCCTCTGATCTGACGACGGGGCGATGCGCCTGTTTGAGCTACGGTTCAAACTGCGATTCGATCCGATTATTTAACACCCTTCCGCGGCGGAGGCCGGCAGCCCGGCCATTGTCCGCGAGACAATACATGCAACGTCAACAACATCCTGAAAACACCGCTACTACCGGAATAGTCCCGCGTTTTCAGGTATTTTGATGGTTGCATATTACTGTACAGGGCAAGATTGACGAAAACAGGACGCTCCCGTATAAGCCCGCCAACTGTCCGCGATGGCCCGGTCTTGCATCGGGGCGGCTCACTGGCGACCGGAAACGGCTCGCTTGAGCCAGCATTTTTGGACTTACCTCAAAATACCTTGGCTCATTGCCCGGTCAGCGGAGAACGACCCGTGAAGCGGACTTATCAACCCAGTAAATTGGTGCGCAAGCGCCGCCACGGCTTCCGCGCTCGCTTGGCGACGGTCGGCGGCCGTAAGGTTCTCGCAGCCCGCCGTGCGCGTGGTCGCAAGCGCCTCAGCGCCTGATCGGGCCTCTTTCCCGAGATCTCATCATGGATCGGTTGCGGCAGCGAGCGGATTTTCTCGCCGTTGCCAATGGGCCGCGGATGAACAGCCCTGCCTTCGTACTGCAGAGCCTGCGACGAGATGATGACGGCCCGATCCGGGTCGGCTTCACCGTGACCAAAAAGAACGGAACCGCCACTGAGCGGAACCGGATCCGACGCCGGCTTCGCGAACTGGTGAAGCGCGTCGATGTCATATCCATGCGACCCCACAGCGATTATGTGCTAGTCGGCCGTCGTGTCGCGCTGAACCGCGACTTCACCACCATGCTCGAAGATCTCCGCTCGGCGCTTCATCGCCTCGACCGGCAATCCGCCAAAGCACAGCCATCTAAAACGAGCGTGACGTGACTGTTCCAGCCTGCGACAAGCACGCAGCCGGCCCGAAGCCGCACCCGTATTTGAATGACGAGACCTGAACGATGACCGACAATCGAAATACCATCCTCGCCGTCGTTCTGTCCGGCCTGGTGCTGCTCGGCTGGCAGTATTTTTTCAATATTCCGACGATGGAAAAACAGCGCCAGCAGGCGCAGATCCAGAGCCAGCTGGCGAACCCCACCGCGCAGCCCGGCACCTCGCCGAGCGGTGCGGCCACCCCGGCCGGCAGCGTTCCTGCCTTGCAGGGCGCCTCCAACGCGCCGCTCGTCAGCCGCGACGTTGCCATCGCCTCGTCGCCGCGTATCCGGATCGAAACCTCGCGCGTCGTGGGCAGCCTTTCCCTGAAGGGCGCCCGCATCGACGATATCGCGTTGACCAAGTTCCGCGACACCGTCGATCCGACTTCGCCGGCCACCGTGCTGTTCTCGCCGTCGGGCACCGCCGCTCCCTATTATGCGGAGTTCGGCTGGGTCGCCGCGGCTGGATCGAACGCCAAGATTCCCGACCAGAACACCCCGTGGATCCAGGAAGGCACCGGCGCGCTGACGCCGACTTCCCCGGTGACGCTGAAATTCGACAATGGCGAAGGCCTGACCTTCCGCCGCAGCATCGCGATCGATGATCGCTACCTCTTCACCATCAAGGACGACGTCATCAATACCGGCAGTGCGCCGGTGACGCTGTATCCTTTCGCGCTGATCTCGCGCCACGGCACCCCGCATGTCGAAGGCTATTACATCCTGCATGAAGGCCTGGTCGGCTATCTCGGCGACCAGGGCCTGCAGGAATATGGCTACAAGAAAATCGACGAAGCCAAGGCGGTGAATTTCAAGATCACCAATGGCTGGTTCGGCATCACCGACAAGTACTGGGCCTCGGCGCTGTTGCCAGACCCCGCCGCGCAGCTGCAGGCGCGCTTCTCCTCGAATCTGGTCGGCACCGTCCATACCTACCAGACCGATTATTTGCAGGATGCGCAGACCATTCCGGCCGGCGGCACCGGTACGGCCAATGCCCGGCTGTTCGCCGGCGCCAAGGAAGCCGCCACCGTCGGCATCAACTTCCCGCTCGCCGTCGGTCTCGGCGGCTATAACCAGCAGCTCGGCCTCAACCACTTCGATCTCTTGATCGACTGGGGCTGGTTCTACTTCATCACCAAGCCGATGTTCCTGGCGCTCGACTTCTTCTTCCACCTCGTCGGCAATTTCGGCGTCGCCATCCTGCTGGTGACGGTGCTGGTCAAGATCATCTTCTTCCCGCTGGCCAGCAAGTCCTACGCCTCGATGGCCAAGATGAAGGCGGTACAGCCGCAGCTGGCGCTGCTCAAGGAGCGCTATCCTGACGAAAAGATGAAGCAGCAGCAGGAGATGATGGAGATCTACAAGAAGGAGA
>NZ_JANXTC010000204.1:0-26713 GCF_025356345.1 Tardiphaga sp. | reverse complement strand
CACGCCAGTCCGTCGAGCAACGCTTCGGGCAATTCGCGCGGGATCGCAAAACGCGTGACGACACCGGCAAAGGCACGGTCGGCGGCGAGATCCATCGGCTGGCCGCGATAGGCGCGGTCGAGCCGCTCCCGCAATCGCGCCACGGCGGCGGCGCGATTGTTGCCGAGATCCACCGCATCAACTGCCAGCCGGCAAAACGCATAAAGCGCGATGGCGGGATCGCCGACCCGCCGCGGCAGCACCTTGGAGGCGGCATGAAAGGTGCGCGAGCCGCCCTTCAGCAAGGCGCGGCAGGCGGCCATATCCGTGGCGTCGGTGGGTGTCGTCATGCAGCAGTCACCAGGTTGGAGCGCGCAAGGCTTTGCGCGTCGGGCACGAGAGAATCGAGAACGCGGGCGGACGACAGCACGCCGGGAAGACCCGCGCCGGGATGGGTGCCGGCGCCGACCAGATACAGGCGTTCGATATCTTCGCTGCGATTGTGCGGCCGGAACCAGGCGCTCTGCGTCAGCACCGGCTCGAGGCCGAAAGCGGCGCCTCGGAACGAGGACAGCCGGTCCTGGAAATCCCGCGGCGTCAACATGTGCGACGTGACGATCCGGTTGTGCAGATCCGGCAGCACGGTGTCACTCAATGTTTGCGCGATGGCGCGGCGATAGGTCTCGGCGGTAGCGCGCCAGTCAGTGCCGCTCTGCAGATGCGGCACCGGCGACAGCACGTAAAAGGCATCGCATCCGTCCGGCGCCAGCGACGGGTCGGTGGCGGTGGGGCGATGCAGGTAGAGGCTGAAATCATCGGCGAGAATTTTTCGCTCGAAAATGTCGGTGAGCAACTCCTTGTAGCGCGGCCCGAGCAGCATCATGTGGTGCGGCACATCCGGATATTTCTGTCGTGTGCCAAAGTACCAGACGAACAGGCTCATCGAATAGCGCGCGCGTTCGATGCGGCGGTCGGTCCAGTGTTTTCGCGAAGAAGCCGGCAGCAGATCATGATAGGTGGTCGCGGAATCGGCATTGGAGACGACGATATCGGCATTGAGGATTTCGCCGGAGGCGAGGCGTAGGCCGCGCGCAGCGCCACCTTCGACGAGGATCTCGCGGACTTCCTGCTGGCAGCGCAGCGCACCGCCCTGTCCCTCGATCAGCCGTACCAGCCCTTCAACCAGCCGGCCGGTACCGCCCATGGCAAAATGCACGCCCCAGCGTCGTTCCAGGAATGCGATCAGGCAATAGATCGAGCTGGCGGTGAAGGGATTGCCGCCGATCAGCAGCGGATGGAAGGAGAACACGACGCGCAGCTTCGGATGCTTGAAGAATTTCGATACCAGCGAATAGACGCTGCGAAAGCTCGACAGCCGGATCATTTCCGGCGCGATCCGCGCCATGTCGGTCCAGGTGCTGAACGGGACGTCGCCGAGTTGCTCGAAGCCGACCTTGAAGATCGCTTCCGAGGCTTTGATGTAGGCGTCATAGCCGCCGGCATCGTCAGGACTGAAACGCGCGATCTCGTCGCGCATCGCGACGGGATCGCCGCTGTAGTCAAAATGCGTGCCGTCGTGAAAGCGGATGCGATAGAACGGCGTTACCGGCACCAGCGTGACGTCGTCGCTCATCCGGCGCCCGCATAATTTCCATAACTCCTCGAACAGGAATGGCGCGGTAACGATGGTCGGCCCGGCGTCGAACGTAAAGCCGTCCTGTCGGTACACGTAGGCACGGCCACCGGGCGCATCGAGTTTTTCCAGCACGGTGACACGATAGCCCCTTGCGCCAAGCCTCAAAGCAGCGGCCAGCCCGCCAAAGCCGCTCCCGATTACCACCGCATGCGGCTGGCAATCTCCTGATGTCGTCCGAGATGGCGCGATCGGATCAAGCATGATGATACTGTAATTATTTATTGACACTTTGCTAGAGCGAATATGTATCATTTTATTGACATATTCGCTTCAAGCGCCGCGTGTTTCAAAATCATTTGTGCAATCAGCGCCGGCTGTTCCTCATGAGCGAGATGGCCGAGGCTGGCGACGCGCGCGATTACCGCGCCCGGCACCAGATTCGCGACCCGGCGCGCGACATCGGAGGAGATCGTTCGATCACCGCTGGCCGCGACCAGAACCAGCTTTGCCTTCAGTCTCGGCAGGTCGCGCTGCAATGGCTCGAGCTGCCAGTTGGCCATCATCCGCAGCGCGGCGGCGACATGGGCGGAGCTGCGCACCAGCCTGCGATACTGCGCGATGCCTTCCGCGTCGATATGCGAGCCGGTATTGTCGAGCAGCCGTTCCACCCCGCCATCGGACGCGGCCTGCCAGGCAAACAGCCGCGGCACCATCGGATTCATCACCAGGAATTTGGCCAACGGCGCGAACAAATGCCCGGCAAAGCCTCCGAACGGCAGAAACGCGCCGTTGAGGCTGACCAGCAGATCCGGCGTGATGCGGCCGTCGAGGCACATCCGCGCCAGGATCGCCGCGCCAGCGGAATGGCCGACCACGATTGACGGCGAGGCGTCGAGCCGGCGCAGCAGCGCCGCGATATCAGCGGCCATGCCGGGCAGCGACAGGCGATACGGTGCCGGCACCGATGTAAAACCATGACCGGGCAGATCGGGTGCGATTACATCGAAATGGTCGGCAAGCAGCGGCAACAGCCCGCGCCACGAATGGGTGGCCGCACCGGTGCCGTGCAGCAGCAGCAGCGAAGGTCCGGCCCCCATGCGCTGCACATGCCAGCGGATCCCCGCGGCCTCGATAAAGCGACTGGCGGACCGGTTCGGCCAGTTCGCGCCGTCAACGCTCCAGTTCAGAATCGCCATTGCGATCGACGCCTACTCTACACTCGCCAGAAACGCATCATACCGCGCGATGAAGGCCGCTTCAGCCTCGAAATGCGGCATCGCACCGGTCGGAAACACATCGATGGACCAGTTGGCACGGCCCTGTACGCTGTCCTTTGCACCGTAATTGACAAAGTCGCCGCGGACGCCGTGACTCATCCATACTGGGAGCGTCAGCGAATGATAGACACGCAAGATGTCTTCACTGAATAGATAGCCGGAGACAAAGTAGTAAGGGGCGTGCTGCGCGCCGGGCTGGTGGGTGGTGAGATAGTCATATTCGAACAACCCGCGGTCATAATTGTCGGAACCCCAGGTCTTTTTCAGGAAAAAACGGATGCTCGGCCGGCTGCTCAACAGCCGGAACAAACTCCGGCTCCATAGCGGGAATTCGAACACTGCATGCAGCCACGGCATGGCACGGGTGCCATCGCGCCATTTCGTGGCCTTGGCGCGGGCACGAAAGCCGGTCGGACTGACCAGCGCCGCGCTGCGGAAGGCCAGTGGCATCTCGCTGATCGCGCGGGCCAGAAACTCCGACGACAGCGACACCGCCAGCGCATCGATCGGCGCGCCGCCATGAACGCCATGGATCTCGCGCAGCATCAGCAGCACCGCGTCGGTCATCAGCCGGACCGTATATTTTCGAGGCCCGCGTTCGGAATGACCGAAGCCCGGCAGCTCCAGCGCATAGACATCGCGGGTGTTGCGATAATATTCGTAAAGCGGCTTCACCTCATAGGCGGAGCCGGCGGCATTGATGCTGTGAAGCAGCAACAGCGGCGGCAGCGCGCTGCCGCCTTCGGGGCTCGCGGCGTAATAGGTCAGGCGGCCGATGGCGCTGGCAATCTCGTGGCGCTGGCCGGACACCGGTGCCGGCAGATCACCGGACCGCCATGTCACAGGGCTCGCGGTTGCTACGGCTTCGTTCATCACCTTGACCTTGTCCTTTTGAAGCACCCGGCTCGCCAACAGCCTAGCAGCAGTGTATCAGGAACGACAATCATGCCTGTCGAACCCTCACGGAAACCCCGCTTGACAAAGTCCCTCATCGCCCAACCGTTCCTCGAAGTTCTCAAGGGTCAGCGCCAGAACGTGCCGCCGCTGTGGATGATGCGGCAGGCCGGCCGTTATTTGCCGGAATATCGCGAAGTGCGCGCGCAGGCCGGCGGATTTCTCGACCTCTGCTTCAATCCGGATTTCGCCGCCGAGGTGACGCTGCAGCCGATCCGCCGCTTCGGCTTCGATGCGGCGATCATCTTCTCCGACATTCTGGTGATCCCCTATGCGCTTGGCCGCTCGGTGCGTTTCGAGGTTGGCGAAGGCCCACGGCTCGACCCGATGGACACGCCGGAGCTGGTCACCACGCTGAACCCCGAGGCGGATTTCAGCAAGCTCGAGCCGGTCTATGAAGCACTACGCCGGGTGCGCGCGCAGCTCGATCCGAAAATCGCACTGATCGGCTTCTGCGGCGCGCCATGGACGGTGGCGACCTACATGGTGGCGGGCAAGGGCACGCCGGACCAGGCGCCGGCGCGGATGATGGCCTACCGCCATCCCGAAGCCTTCGCTAAAATCATCGACGCCATTGTGGAGAACTCGATCACCTATCTGCTCAGCCAGCTCAAGGCTGGCGCCGACGTGTTGCAGATTTTCGACACCTGGGCCGGCGTGCTGCCACCGCGCGAATTCCAGCGCTGGTCGGTCGAGCCGACCAAACGCATCGTCGACGGCGTGCGCGCCAAGGCGCCTGGCACCAAAATCATCGGCTTTCCGCGCGGTGCCGGCGCGCAGCTGCCGGATTATGTCGAAGCGACCGGCATTGACGCTGTCAGCATCGACTGGGCCGCGGAGCCCGCCTTCATCCGCGAGCGCGTGCAGAGCAAGGTCGCGGTTCAGGGCAATCTTGACCCGCTGGTACTGATCGCCGGCGGCGAGGCGCTGGACCGCGCGATCGACGACGTGCTGGCCAATTACGCTTCCGGCCGTTTCATCTTCAACCTTGGCCACGGCATCCAGCCGGAAACCCCGATTGCCCATGTCGAGCAGATGGTGAAACGGGTGCGGGATTTTCGCGGCTAAGGTCCATGCCATGACCGCTTTGGCCCAAACAATTCCTGACGCGGCCAAACGGCACGTTAGTTGCCTTTCGATTCTCGAATGGTGAGTCTTTGAGGTCCAAGCGATGTCGGAAAACGGAACGGGCAAGCGAGCGGACGTGATCGTCCTCGGCGCCGGCATCGTCGGCGTGTCGGCGGCCTATGCCGCGCAGCAGCGTGGCCTCTCGGTCATCCTGCTCGACCGGCGCGAGCCGGGCTCCGAGACCTCCTATGGCAATTCCGGCGTGCTCAGCAGCGGCTCGATCCTGCCGCTCAACAAGCCGGCGCTGTGGTCGATGCTGCCGAAATATCTGTCGAACCAACATCCGGCGCTGCGCTGGGATCCCGCTTGGGCCGTCCGAAATGTCGGCTGGCTGGCCCGCTTTCTGGCCAACGCCATTCCTTCCCGAACCAGGCCGCGGGCCGATGCCCTGCACAGCCTCTCGGTCGCCACGCTCAAGCTGCACCGGGAGTGGATCGTCCAGGCCGATGCGGGCCATCGCATTCGCGAGACCGGCTGGCTGAAGGTCTGGCGCAGTGACGGCAGCGCGGCGGCCAAGGCCGAGCAGGCCTTTCTGGCCGGATACGGCATCGGCAGCGAGCTGCTCGATCGCCAGGCCATCTCCGCGCTCGAGCCAAACCTTCTGCCGGTCTACACCACCGCGCTACTGCACAGCGATACAGCGTCGGTCGATTCGCCGGGCGAAGTGGTCAAGGCCTATGCGCGGATGTTTGCCGGCATCGGCGGCCAGATCCGGCAGGCCGAGATCACCGCGATCGTCCCGGAAGGCGACGGCTGGCGGGTGCTGCTGCCGGCTGGCGAACTCACGGCACGCCATGTCGTGGTGGCGCTGGGGCCGTGGTCCGCCGACCTGCTGCGCCCGCTCGGCTACCAGGTGCCAATGGCGTTTGAGCGCGGCTATCATCAGCATTTCCAGCCAACCCTGCCGCGTTCCCTACGGCGACCGATTCACGACCTTGAAGGCGGCTTTGTGCTGACTCCGATGGAACAGGGCATTCGCCTGACCACCGGCGTCGAGCTGACCGGGCGCGACGCGCCCTCTTCCTTCGCCCAGCTCGACGCCGCGCTGCCGCTGGCCCGCGGCGTGCTCGAATTCGGCGAGGCGGTTGGCGAGCCGTGGCGGGGCGCGCGGCCGACGCTGCCCGACAGCCTGCCGATGATCGGCCCCGCGCCGCGACATCCCGGCCTGTGGCTGTCGTTCGGCCACCAGCACATCGGCTTCACCACCGGCCCCGCCTCGGGCGTGGCGATCGCCGCGATGATCGCCGGCGCGGCGCCGCCATTCGATACCAGCGCCTTTTCGCCGGCCCGGTACCTCTGATGCCCCGCAAGAAAAGACCGGCCAGCCGGAGCATCGCGGCCAAGCGGCGTCAGCCATGAACTACGTCTGGGATTTTGCCATTCTCGGCAAATACAGCCATTTGTTCTGGCTCGGCATCGGCTGGACCCTCGCCTACACAATCGGCACGATCCTGATCGGCAGCGCGATTGGCCTCGCCGTCGGCATCCTTCGCCTCCGGCGCCTGCCGGTGATCGACTGGCTGCTGCTGACCTATATCGAGCTGTTTCGCTGTACGCCGCTGCTGGTGCAGATCATCTGGTTCTATTATGCCCTGCCGGTGATCATCGGGATCAACATCCCGGCGCATGCCGCCGCGATCAGCGTGCTGTCGCTCTATGGCGGCGCTTTCTACGCCGAGATCGTCCGCGGCAGCATCGAGAGCATCCAGCGCGGACAATGGGACGCCGCACGCGCGCTGGGCCTGCGGCCCTGGCAGGTGCTGCGGCTGGTGATCCTGCCGCAGGCGCTGAAGCCGATGCTGGCGCCCTACGTCAATCAGTCCGTGACACAGCTCAAGAACACCTCGCTGGTATCCATCATTGCCGTGCCGGACCTGGTCTATAACGCCACGCTGATCAACGCCGACACCTACCGGCCGCTCGAGGTCTATACGATCGTGGCGCTGATCTATTTCGCCATGCTGTTCCCCGCCACCTACCTGGCGCGACGGTTCGAAAACGGCATGAGTTACGACAAGGCATGAGCGCGCAACGGCAGCTTTCGAGCGACGCTGCTATCAGCCCACCCGCCGACCTCGTGGTGAGGATCAAACTCCCCTCAGATCACCAGCTCGCCCGGCACGTCTTCCGGCTTGACGCCGGTGAGCGACAGTCCCTTTAGAAACCATTCGCGCATCTGCCCGATGCCGCGATTGTATTCGACCCACACCGCGAGAAAATCACGCCAGCGCTTGTCGGGTTCACGCCGCACCCCCATGCTGCTCGGAATCGCGACCGACGGCGATTGCAGGATCCGGTAGGTACCCAGGCTGGGGTTCTTGGCGATCGCCGTCAGGCCCAGCACCAGCGCATTGACCACGCAATCGACCCGCCCCGACGACATCTCCAGCATCACTTCATCGCGCGACTTCAGCGACTTGATGATGGCATTCGGCGCGAACCGGCGCGCCACCGTCTCATTGGCGGAACCGACATCAACGGCGATGGTGATGCCAGGCTTGTTGATGTCCGCCCAGGTCTTGGCCTCGAGGCCCTTCTTCAGCATCGCGCCAAACGGATGCTGGAACACGGTGCCGCAAAAATCGATCACCAGCGCGCGCTGCGGCGTCGGATTGAGGGCAAAACCGAGGTCGATCTTGTTGGACTGCAGGTCGAGCACCGTATTGCCGTAAGTGGATTCCGTATATTCGAGTTTGACGTCGAGCAGCTTGGCGATGTCATTGGCCATCTCGATCGAAAAGCCCGACCACGTGCCGGTGGCGAGATCCTTGCTGAAATAGGGCAGTTCGCCGGGTAGCACCGCGATGCGCAGCACCTTGCTGGCGCGAATGCGGTCAAGCATGTTGTCCGCGCTTTGCGCCGATGCCGGGCTGGTTAGCGTGGACGCCAGCGCCGCGCCGCTGCCGATTGTCAGGGCATAGCGAAGCGCCTGGCGGCGATCCTGCGAAATCTTGCTGTCGTCAGCGTCGGTCAAGCGCTCTTCCTCCATCAGATGCGCCAAGCCTAGCCGGCGAATTCGACAACAGCAACAGTGCGAGGAACTACAAAAGCGGCAGCGACTGCCTCAATAACGGGTGTAATGCCGCGATCTATTTCGCCGCCTGCTTGCCGTCAACGAAGCTCACTTCGACGCCCTTCTTCACGGATTCACCGAGCCGCGCGACGTCCCAATTGGTCAGCCGTACGCAGCCATGGGAATCGCTCTTGCTGACCCGCGACGGGTCTGATGTGCCGTGGATGCCATAGCTGGCCTGTGACAGGCCGATCCAGGTGCTGCCTACCGGATTGTTCGGACCGCCCTCGATGGTGAACGGTTTGGTCGCTTCCACGCCCTTAAACTTGTATTTCGGATCATAGCGATACGTCGGATTGGCGTGCACCGACGTGACCTTCAGAATGCCCGACGGCGTCGGTTTTTCCTCGCTGCCGACGCTGGCGGGGTAAAACGCCACCAACCCACCGTCCCTGGCGAAGGCCTTGACGGTTTGGCGTACCTTGTCGACCTCGATGCGCGCCACCTTGACCGGTCTCTGACGCGGTAGATTGACGATCGCGATACGGTCGCCAGCATGATCGAATTTCTGTTTCGGATTAAGCTCCTCGAGCAGATCCTGGCTCATATGGAAACGTTCGCTAAGCGCTTCCCTGGCGCTGGTGTAGTCCAGCCGTTCCAGCGACTTCATCTCTTCCATCCTGACCGGGAGCTTGTCGAGGTAGGGACCTTTCACGTCCTTGTCGGTGAGGACGTAATTCGCCATCACCGGCTCGCCGGCGGCCAGCCGCAGTCGATTCCAGATCTCCGGCGTCAGCACCTTTCCGGCTGGCAGGCCATTGGCCTCGGCAAAGGCCTGCAGCGCTTTTTCGACATTGTCGCCGAACAGACCATCGATCTCGCCAGGCGAAAAATGCGCGCGATCGAGCAGCACCTGCACCTTCACAGCGAGCGGGCTGAACTTGCTGTCCGACGGCGGTTTTCCGGTAAAATTCGCGGCGTTGATGGCGTCGGCGCTGAGTTCGGCTGCGATCAACGGATTTGCGGCGATCAGCGTGATCCCGATAGCGATCATTAACGGTCGCATCATCTGCCCGCCTGGGTTGTCCGCGCACCGAACGGCGCATTCTGCATAAGCCGTAAAACAGAGCCGGGTTCCCTGGCAACGGCAATATCCATCACCAGCCGATTGACAGCCGCGCAAAGTGACGGTGAATTTGATTACTGATAGTAGCCCTGCTGTTTTCCCGTCCACCCCTGTCATCGGAAGTGTCCCCTGACCCGCCTCTCTCCGTCAGACCGCTTGCTGCGCATGCTCCTCACATCGGAGCTGCCGCCGGCGGCCAGCTATGGTTTGTCGACCCTTGCCGTGCTGCTCGCGGCGCTGGTGCGGGGGGCGCTGCCGGTGACCGGTGTGCCGTATTTGCCCTTCTTCCCGGTCCTGATGGCGGTGGCCTTCGGTCTGGGCCTGGCGCCTGGCCTGTATGCCACCGCCGCATCGGCGCTGATCGCAACCTGGCTGTTCTCCGGCGATACTGTTTCCTCCAGTTCATGGATGGGCGCCGCGCTCTATGCGCTGGTCGGCGGTTTTGTCGTCGCCGTCTGCGCAGCATTGCGCCGCGCGCTGATCAGTCGGGACGCCGACATCTCCGCCCTGATCGCGACCGAACAGCGCCTCGCCCGCAGCGAGGAGCGGCTCACCGCCGCGCTGGGCGCCTCCGACATGGTCGGCGTCTGGGACTGGGACCTGACCACCGATATCGTGCATTCCGACGCCAACTTCGCCCGCATCTATAACGTCGATGTCGCGCTGGCGAAGCGCGGCGCGCCGCTCGCGGCCTATATCAAGGGCTTCAACCCGGACGACCAGCCAGCCTTCGACGCCGCGCTGAAACAGGCGATCAACGGCAACGGCACTTTTTCCAGCGAATACCGCCTGCGCCAGCCTGACGGCTCCGAGCGCTGGATCCTGGCGCGCGGCCAGGTCATCCGCGACGCCGATGGCACCGCCGTGCGGCTGCCGGGCGCGGCGATCGACGTCACCGAGCGCAAGCTGGCCGACCTGCGACAGAGCGCGCGGGTGGCGCTGAACGACCGACTGCGCGATCTCGACGATCTCGCGGAAATGTCGTTCGCCGCCGCGCAAATTCTCGGCACTACACTGGGTGTCAGCCGCGCTGGCTACGGCACCATCAACCCCGCCACCGAGACCATCCTGATCAACCGCGACTGGAATGCGCCGGGCATCAAGAGCCTCGCCGGCGTGCTGCAGTTTCGCGATTACGGCTCCTATATCGAGAACCTGCGTCGCGGCGAAACCGTGGCCATCGCCGACGCCTATCGCGATCCGCGTACCGCCGCGGGCGCCGACGCGCTGAAGGCGATCAGCGCGCAGTCTTTCGTCAATATGCCGGTCACCGAACAAGGCGGCTTCGTCGCGCTGCTATATCTCAACCATGCGGAAGCCCGCCAATGGAGCGCCGACGAACTCGATCTGATCCGCGATGTGGCTGAGCGCACCCGCACCGCGATCGAGCGCCGCCGCGCCGAACAGGATCTGCGCAGACTGGCCGCCTCGCTGGAACAGCAGGTCGAGGCGCGCACCGCTGAATTGCGCGAGAGCGAAGCAATCCTGCGACAGTCGCAGAAGATGGAAGCCGTCGGCCAGCTCACCGGCGGCGTCGCGCACGACTTCAACAATCTGCTGCAGGTGATCTCGGGAAATCTGCAACTGCTCGGCCGCGACATCGGCGGCAATGCCAGGGCGCGGCGCCGCGTCGACAATGCCAATGCCGCGGTCGACCGTGGCGCCAAGCTGGCCAGCCAGTTGCTGGCGTTCGGACGCCGCCAGGCGCTGGAGCCGAAGGTGATCAATATCGGCCGGCTGGTCACCGGCATGGACGAGATGCTGCGACGCTCGCTCGGCGAGGCGGTCGAAATCGAGACCATCGTGTCCGGCGGACTGTGGAATACGCTGATCGATCCGGGACAGGTCGAAAACGCGTTGTTGAACCTGGCGATCAATGCGCGCGACGCCATGCACGATGCCGGAAAGCTGACCATCGAGGTCGGCAATGCCTATCTCGACGACGCCTACGCCCGCAAGCATGGGGAAGTGACGCCTGGCCAATATGTAGTACTCGCCGTCACCGACACCGGCAGCGGGATGTCACCGGACGTGCTGGCGCGGGTATTCGAGCCGTTCTTCTCCACCAAACCGGAAGGTCGCGGCACCGGGCTCGGACTGTCGATGGTCTATGGCTTCGTCAAGCAGTCCAACGGGCACGTCAAGATCTACAGCGAAATCGGCCAGGGTACCACCATCAAGCTGTATCTGCCGCGTGCCGACCAGAGCGAGGATGTGATTGCGCCGGTCGACGATGTCGAGATTGTCGGTGGCAAGGAGACCGTGCTGATCGCCGAGGATGACGAGGGGGTGCGCGCTGTCGCCGTCGACCTGCTGACCGAGCTTGGCTACCGCGTTCTGACCGCGCATGACGCCGCCAGCGCGTTGCGCATTGTCGAAAGCGGCGTGCCGATCGACCTGTTGTTCACCGACGTGGTAATGCCCGGCCCGCTGAAAAGCCCGGAACTGGCGCGCAAGGCCAAGCAGCTATTGCCCGATCTCACGGTATTGTTCACCTCCGGCTACACCGAAAATGCCATTGTCCATGGCGGCCGCCTCGACGCTGGCGTCGAACTGTTGCCGAAGCCGTATACGCGCCAGGCGCTGGCGTACAAGATCCGACGGGTGCTGGAGAAGGCGTAGCGGGTTTGGCTATCATTCCGGAGCGCGGGCTGCGCCAGCCGACTGCGAACCCGGAATCTCGAGATGTTCATGTCATATCCAGATTCCGGGTTCGCTCGGGCTGCGCCCTCGCGTCCCGGAATGACGGCGTCTACCTGCCGTTCTTCTTCCGCCACGCCGCGAAATCGACCAGCGTCTGATCGTCGGTCGCGGGATAGAGTCCGAGGATCGATTTCCCGGCATTGACCTGCTCGGTGACAAAATCCTCGAACGCGGTCATCTCGAATGCCTCGCTGGCGATCTCGTCCGCAAGATGCGCGGGGATGACGATCACGCCGTCGCTGTCTCCGAGAATGACGTCGCCGGGGAACACCGGAGCGTCGCCGCAGCCGATCGGGCCGTTGATCTCGATCGCCTGATGAAGCGTCAGATTGGTCGGCGCGCTCGGGCGATGGTGATAGGCGGGAAAACCGAGCTTGCCGATCTCGACGGAATCGCGAAAGCCGCCATCGGTAATCACGCCGGCGCAGCCGCGCTTCATAAGACGCGTCACCAGAATGGCACCGGCGGAGGCGGCACGCGCATCCTTGCGGCTGTCCATCACCAGCACGGCGCCAGGGGGGCAATCCTCGACCGCCTTGCGCTGCGGATGGTTGCGATCGCGAAACACTTCGAGCTTGTTGAGATCTTCCCGCGCCGGCATGTAGCGCAGCGTGAAGGCTTCGCCGACCAGCGTCGGCTGATCCGGCCCGAGCGGATGGACGTCCTGGATGCACTGGTTGCGAAAGCCGCGCTTGTAGAGCGCTGTCGCCACCGTGGCGGTGGAAATGGTTTTCAGTTTGGCGCGGGTGGCATCAGAGAGTTTGCTCATGGAGGGCTCCAGATTCTTGCAGGTTAATTCGTCATTCCGGGGCGCGGGCGGCGCCAGCCGACCGCGAATCCGGAATCCCGACGAGTTCCAAATAGCTCGAGGTTCCGGGTTCGCTCGGGCTTCGCCCTCGCGCCCCGGAACGACCTAAGTGTGAGGTCAGTAAATCACGGGTTCCTTCACCGGCGCGCCAAAATCCGTTTTCAGAAAGTCGAAGTCGCAGCCTTCATTGGCCTGCTGGATGTGCTTGGTGAACATCCAGCCATAGCCGCGCTCGTAATTGCGCTCCGGTGCTTTCCAGGCCGCGCGCCGTCGCGCCAACTCGTCGTCCGAAATGTCGAGGTTGATGGTGCGGGCATCGACATCGAGGCTGATCATGTCGCCATTCTCGACCAGCGCCAGCGGCCCGCCGATGAAGGATTCCGGCGCCACGTGCAGGATGCAGGCGCCATAGCTGGTGCCGCTCATCCGCGCGTCGCTCAATCGCACCATGTCGCGCACGCCCTGTTTCACCAGCTTCTTCGGGATCGGCAGCATGCCCCATTCCGGCATGCCCGGCCCGCCCTGCGGCCCGGCATTGCGCAGGATCAGCACATGGTCGGCGGTGACGTCGAGATTGTCGTCATCGATCGCCTTCTTCATCGACGGGTAATCGTCGAACACCATCGCCGGGCCGGTGTGTTTGAGAAAACGCGGTTCGCAGGCGGAAGGCTTGATAACGCAGCCGTCCGGCGCCAGATTGCCCTTCAGCACCGCCAGTGCGCCCTCGGCATAGATCGCGGTATCGACGGTGCGGATGACGTCGTCATTATAGACTTCGGCATCGGCGATGTTTTCGCCCAGCGTCTTGCCCGTGACGGTCATGACGTCGAGATGCAGATGATCCTTGATGCGGCTCATCAACCCCGGCAGCCCGCCGGCGTAGAAAAAGTCTTCCATCAGATATTTGTCACCGGACGGCCGGACATTGGCGATGACCGGCACCTTGCGGGAGGCAAGCTCGAAATCATCGAGGCCGATGTCCTGGCCGGCACGACGCGCCTGCGCGATCAGATGGATGATCGCATTGGTCGAACAGCCCATCGCCATCGCCACCACGATGGCATTCTCGAACGCCTTTCGAGTCTGGATCTTGTCGGGGGTGAGATCCTCCCACACCATCTCGACAATGCGGCGGCCACATTCACTGGCCATGCGGATATGGCCGGCATCGGCGGCGGGGATCGACGATGCGCCGGGCAGCGTCATGCCGATCGACTCGGCGATCGCCGTCATGGTCGAGGCCGTCCCCATGGTCATGCAGGTCCCGTAGCTACGCGCGATCCCGCCCTCGACCTCGACCCATTCCTTGTCGGAAATCTTGCCGGCGCGGCGCTCGTCCCAGTATTTCCAGGCGTCCGAACCGGAGCCCAGCGTCTTGCCCTTCCAGTTGCCGCGCAGCATGGGTCCGGCCGGCAGATAGATCGCGGGGTAGCCGGCGCTGGTAGCGCCGAGCAGCAGTCCAGGCGTGGTCTTGTCGCAGCCGCCCATCAGCACCACGCCATCGACCGGATGACCGCGCAGCAATTCCTCGGCATCCATCGCCAGCATGTTGCGGTAGAGCATGGTGGTCGGTTTCAGGAAAGATTCAGACAGCGACAGCGCTGGCAATTCCATCGGAAAGCCGCCGGCCATCAGGATGCCGCGCTTGACGTCATCGACGCGGGTCTTGAAGTGCATGTGGCAGGGCTGCGCTTCCGACCAGGTATTGAGGATGGCGATCACCGGCCGGCCCTGCCATTCCACCGGCGCAAAGCCCTGCTGCATCGCGCGCGAGCGATGGCCGAAGGCGCGCAGATCGTCCGGCGCGAACCAGCGCGCGCTGCGAAGATCTTCGGGAGATTTCTTATGGTTGGTCATCAGTGCCCCATTCGTCGGATGGGTTGAGCTCTTCGCGAAACCCATCGCTTTCGTGAATTCGATTTGATGGGTTTCGCAACGGCTCAACCCATCCGACGCCCTTACGTCTGCAGTCCCCATTTTTGCACGGTGTTGCGCTCGATGGTGCGGAAGATCAGGTTTTCCACGATCAGGCCGATCACGATCACCGTCAGCAGGCCAGCGAACACCGCGGGTATATCCAGCAAATTGCGGTTCTCGAAAATGAACCAGCCGAGACCGCCCTGCCCCGACGACACGCCGAACACCAGCTCCGCCGCGATCAGCGTGCGCCAGGCAAACGCCCAGCCGATCTTGAGACCGGTCAGGATCGAGCCGAACGCCGCGGGGATCAGAATGCGCATCACATAGGGCAGACCGCGCAGGCCGTAATTGCGGCCGACCATCCGCAGCGTGTTGGACACGCTCTTGAACCCGGAATGGGTATTGAGCGCCACCGGCCACAGCACCGAATGAACCAGCACGAACACCAGGCTGCCATTGCCGAGCCCGAACCAGATCAGCGCCAGCGGCAGCAGCGCAATCGCCGGCAGCGGGTTGAACATCGCCGTCATCGTCTCGAGAAAATCGGTACCGATCCGGGTGCTGATGGCAAGGATGGTGAACAGAGCCGCGAGCACGATGCCGGCGCCATAGCCCATGAACAGGACTTTCAGCGACGCCCAGGCGCGCAGCGGGATCGTGCCGTCCATTACCTTGGCGTACATGGTGATGACGGTGTCGTGGAAGGTCGGAAATAGCAGCGGATTGTCGAGCAGGGTGCCGTAGGCTTCCCACACCAGCGCCAGAAAGATGATAATCAGGGATTTGCGTACGAAGCCGTCATTCCACAGCAGTTCGGCCACGCTCAGCTTGCGCTCGACCGCGGCGGCGTCGGTTGCGACGGCGACTGCGTCGCTGCGCATCAGGATTTTGGCTTCACCCATGGTGTGATCCTTCAATGCGCGGTAGCGGTGTCGGCGAACAGCAGATCGTGGATCTGCTTTTCCAGCCGGGCGGCGCTACCGTCCTCGCTGGACACCTTGTCGACGTCGATCACCTCGGCCTTGACCCGGCCGGGATGCGGCGACAGCAGCAGGATGCGATTGCCGATCTTGATCGCCTCGGCGATCGAATGGGTCACGAACATCACCGTGAACTGGGTCTCTTCCCACAATTGCAGCAGCTCGTCCTGGCAGGTGCGACGGGTCAGCGCGTCGAGTGCGGCGAACGGCTCGTCCATCAGCAGGATGTCCGGCTCCATCGCCATGCCACGCGCGATCGCTACCCGCTGCTTCATGCCACCGGACAGCGTGTGCGGATAGGAGTCGACCACGCGGGTGAGGCTGACCTTCTCGATATAGGCCTGCGCGCGAACCTCGGCGTCCTTCTTGCCGAGCTTGCGCGTCATCAGCAGCGGAAACATGACGTTTTCCAGCACCGTCTTCCACGGCAGCAGCTGATCGAACTCCTGGAAGATCATCATCCGATCGGCGCCGGGCTCGGTGATCTCGCGGCCGTTGATGCGCATTGTGCCCTCGCTCGGCGTCATGTAGCCGCCGACCGCCTTGAGCAAGGTGGACTTGCCGCAGCCAGACGGCCCCAACAGCACGAAACGGTCGGAGCGATCAACGCTGAACGAGACCTTCTCCGTCGCGGTGACGACGACGCTGGAAGTCTTGTAGCGCAGCGTCACCCCGTTGACGTCAAGAAGCGCGGCCATCAATTACCCTTGAGGTCGGCGGAGGACGGCAGATAATAGTCGGTCCAGGCCTTCGGTTGGGTCTTCAGGATACCGGTCTTGAACAGATGGCTCGCGACCTTCATCGTACCCTGCGGCGCCGTCGTATACTCCATCATGCCGGGCTCCTTCAGCCAGCCGAGAATGACATCGATGTCGGTCTTATCGCCGGTGACTTCCTTGTAGATTTCGACCGCCGCGCGGGTATCGTTCAGGATCAAATCCTGCGCTTCCCGGGCCGCGTCGCGCAGTGCCTGGATGATCTTCGGATTGGCGTCGGCGAATTTGGTGGTGGTGAAGAACTGCGACTGGCTCAGCGGACCGCCGATCACGTCCGGCGAACTCAGCACCACATGCGCGCCGGGGACGTTCTTCATCTCCAGAAAGGTGAAGGGCGGGATCGAGAAGTGGCTGCGCACCTCATGCTGTGAATTCGACAGCGCCGCATAGGCGTCGGGATGGCCGAGTTGCACGGTGTTGGCATCGAGCTTGGCGTACTGGTCGGCGCCGAACGTCTCGGCGACCGCCATCTGCAGCACGATGGCCTGGGTCGAGATCTTCACCGTCGGCAGCGCGATCTTGTCGCCGGGCCCGAAGTCCTTGATCGTCTTGATATGCGCGTCGCGGCTGATCAGCGTCATCGGCTGCGCCGAGGTGGCGACGATGCCCTTGACGCCGCCGCGGGTCCGGTCCCACAGCAGCAGCAGATTGCCGGTGCCGGTGTTGATGATATCGACGCCGCCGGCCAGCAGCGCATCGGTCTGCGCGCCGCCGCCCGAGAAGGTGATCCATTTGGTGGTCACGCCGGTGACGCCAAGCGCCGCGGCGTGCTTCTCGATCAGCTTGCGCTGCTCGATGATGTGCGTGGGCATGTAGAAGATGCCGGGCTGCCGCGACAGCGCGATCTCGGCTTTTTGCTGCGCCTGCGCGCTCGCGCCAGGCAGCAGTAGTCCGAGGAACATTGCCACTACGCCCGCACGGCCCTGCCAGATTGTCCGGTTCATCACGCTTCCTCCGTCGCGGCGATCTTGTTGACCGCCTTGCGGCAAGGCACTAATGCATTAGTGCATTGAAGGCAAGCTGCCTCGTTTTGACCACAACCGGCTTCGCGATGAAGTCCCTGAAAACCCTCCCCCGCGCGCCGACGGGCGTGGCCGACCGGCTCGACCGCGATCGTCAGGCGGCGCCGCAGATCTATGAGCGGCTGCGCGAACTGATCACGGCGCTTACCTTGCCGCCGGGGGCGCCGCTGTCGCGTACGGCGTTGGCCGCGCAGTTCGGCGTCAGTTCGACGCCGGTCCGCGACGCGCTCATGCGGCTGGACAAAGAGGGTCTGGTGGAGGTGTTTCCACAATATTCGACCGTGGTCAGCAAGATCGACGTCGCGCTGGCGCAGCAGGCGCATTTTTTACGACAGGCGCTGGAGCTGGAGATCGTGCGCGAGCTGGCGGTGCGGCACGATGCCGCGCTGATCGTCGAGATCAACCGCATGATCGCGCTGCAGCGACAATATGCCAAGGCCGGCGAATTCGAAAAGTTCATGGTGGCGGACAACGCGTTTCACCAGCAGCTGTATGACGCCGCCGACAAGTCCGCGTTGTGGGCGCTGGTGCGTAGCCGCAGCGGTCACATCGACCGGCTGCGCCGGCTGCATCTTCCGACGCTCGGCAAGGCGCAGAATATCGTGCGCGACCACAAGGCGATCGCTAGAGCGATCGCGGCCGGAGAGCCCGACGGGGCACAGAAACATCTGCGCCACCATCTGTCGGGAACGTTGCGTGATCTCGACAAGATCCGTGCGCGCCATCCGGCCTATCTGAACGGCTAGACGATCATTGGCTCCTGATCGCCGGCCATTGGTCCACCCAGCGATGCATTCGGCCGGTTGCGCTCTCCTCGCGTCCTCAACTAATATTGGGTAGCAGGCGGGACCCCTGCGCGTGCCCTCGACCGTGAAGCCGTGCTGATGAGAACTCGTTTTAGTCCCCGTAATCTCTGCCCACGGCACGCCGCCCGAGGCCTGGTACGTGCGTCGGCGCTGGTGCTTTGTATCTGCCGTACAGACTTGGCTCTGGGCAAGAGCGCCGACGAGGATGAGCCGGAAAATCCGGGCACCACGGCCCCCAATCTTTACCTTGATCTCACAACTTACTATACTACCCTTCCCGCCGGTGCGCTCGGTATCGGATTTCGCAATTTCACGGCGCTGCCGACGCGCGCGTCGCCGGCCAGCCAGTCATTTTCAGTGAATGCGCCGATCACGCTGGATCTCACCGACCGCATCTCGGTCTATGGCGGCATCAGTTCAAGCACGTCGCGTACCGACGTGGCGTCATGGAGTTCGCTGGTAGCTGATAGCTGGAATGTCGGGTTCCAGGCGGACGTCATCCAGCAAAACGGCGGATCAATTCCCACCGTCACGGTACAGTCGACGCTGTCGCGGTCGATCGCTTCCGGCCTGCAGGCGACCACAACCTTGACGAACATTGTCGATTTTGACTACGCGCTGGATTCCGACGCGACCCGCGGGCTGTTGGCGGGTGTGCGCCATGTCAACGTGACAGTGGACAGCGATCTCGCCCGGGTCAACCCGTCGATCATCGGCTATGTCGGCGCCTATTACCAATGGCCGAGTAACTGGAAATTGTCCGGCCGGATCGGCGTGCAATCGTTCGGCGGCGCGCAGATCGCGACGCTGAGTCCGTTTCAGCCATTCACCCAGCCGGTCGCCCGCTTCGACCTCGATCGGCTGGATGACAATGACAACCGGCTGTTCGGCCTCACTGCGGAAATTTCCTGGGTCCCGAAACCGGCCTACCAGCTGACGATGCGGACGCCGCTCTACGCCATCAAGAACTGAGCGGCGCCATCATTGTCACCCGTCGATGATAGCTACGGCGCGCGTCCAGCCCGCGGAGGCCTTCTCGATCTTCACCGGGAAGCAGGACACCGAGAATCCCGATGACGGCAGTTGCTCCAGATTGTGCAGCTTTTCGATGTGGCAATAGCCGATGTGACGGCCGGCCTTGTGGCCTTCCCAGATCAGGCTGGCGTCTTTCGTCTCGGCGTATTTTTTCGCCGTGTAGACGAACGGCGCGTCCCAGCTCCAGCCATCGATGCCGGTGAGGCGCACGCCGCGCTCCAGCAGATACATGGTGGCCTCATAGCCCATGCCGCAGCCGGAGGTGACGTAATCCTGCTGGCCGTATTTGGCGCCGGCCGAGGTGTTGACGACGACGATTTCCAGCGGGCTCAGCCTATGGCCGATACGCTTCAACTCGGCTTCGACATCCGCGGCCGTGGCGACATAGCCATCGGCGAAATGCCGGAAGTCGAGCTTGACGCCGGGCTGCAGGCACCATTCCAGCGGCACCTCATCGATGGTCCAGGATTTTTCGCCGCGATTCATCGTCGGATGGAAATGATAGGGCGCATCGAGATGGGTGCCGTTATGGGTCGAGAGCTTGACCATTTCCACCGCCCAGCCTTCGCCGTCCGGCAGGTCTTCCTTCTTCAGCCCGTCGAAGAACTGCAGCATCCGCGGCAGAACTTGCTGGTGATCGATATATTCGATGGAAGGACTGTTGCCCGGCGGATCGGCGGGCACATCGTTCTGCAGCGGCACGGAAATGTCGATCAGTCGTCGGGCCATGGGATTTCCTCGCTATTTATTGTTAGATGTCATTCCGGGGCGGGACCGGCGCCGAAGGCGAAGGGACCGAACCCGGAATCCTGGAGTGTGTCTCACGTCGAGGTTCCGGGTTCGCGGTCGCCTCGCGGCATCCGCGCCCGGAACGACGATCATTGATCCTGCCGCACCACCTTGTTTTTCAGAATTCCGATCTTCTCGACCTCGAGCTCCACCTCGTCATTGTTCTCGAGATACCAGCCGAGTTCGAGACCGCAGCCATTGCCGACGGTGCCGGAGCCAATGAACTCGCCGGGCATCAGGGTCTCGTCCTGGGTGACATGGGCGATGATCTCCTCGAACGAAAACAGCATGCCATCCGTGGTACCGGTCGAGCGCAGCTTGCCGTTGACGCGACACTCCATCTTGAGTTTGTAGGGATCACCGATCTCGTCGGGGGTGACGATCCATGGCCCCAGCACATTGCCGCCGTCAAAACTCTTGCCCTTGGCAGGGCCGAGCCGGCCTTCCATCTCGACGCGCTGCGCGTCGCGTGCGGAAAAGTCATTAAAGATCGTGTAGCCAAAAATGTGATCTTTTGCCCGGGCCGCCGGGATGTTGGCGCCCTTGTTCTTGGTGACGATGCCGAATTCGAGCTCGTAATCCATCACCTTGCTGTAGCGCGGCCACTTTACCGTGGTGTTGGTGCCGCGGACGCTGAAACGGTTGGTAATGTAGTAGATCGGCTGCTTGCGATAAACTTCGGGCAGTTCGCCCAGCGGCTCGGCCTCGATCCGCGCCAGTTCGGCCATGTCGTTCCGCGACCGCGCCGCAAGCTTGAGCTGGCCGCGCGGCGCCTGTCGGATGTGCAGCGGAAACGACATGCCGTCGCGCATCTGTCGCGGCTCCGGCAAGGGGGCGAGGATGTCGCTGCCGGAAACAGCAACGGACAGCGTCGAGTCGCTGCCATGTCTCTCGAACAGCACGCGTGCCGCATCCAGCGCGGCATCGCCGGCATCGATCAGGGAGAGCATCGAGA
This sequence comes from Tardiphaga sp., assembly GCF_025356345.1. Taxonomy (GTDB): domain Bacteria; phylum Pseudomonadota; class Alphaproteobacteria; order Rhizobiales; family Xanthobacteraceae; genus Tardiphaga. Next base: position 5,806 of record NZ_JANXTC010000204.1, on the reverse strand, counting down.
CGAAAGCGGGATTGCCCCCCTCGCGCGCGGCAGCCGCCGCAATATCAAACAGACCGCTATCGTGGGAATGGACCAGACCAACCTTGTCGTGACCGGCGGTACGATATGTCGCGAGTTTCACGCGCGTTCTCCCTCTTGCTTTTATTCTTCAGGAAAATATATGATCAAAAAAAATATCGATAAACAAGAGCCGATCGAAAAGATCGTGTCAGGGAGGCGACCATGAACAGGTTGATGGCCACCGCTGTGTTGGCTGCGATGTCTTTCGCAAGCGCAGCAAATGCGCAGACCAGAATTCAAATCGGGTGCACCGCAACAACCGACTGCGCGTCGGCGATGATCGCCGTGGACGAAGGCATCTTCAAGAAGCACGGGCTCGATGCCGAGATGATCCTGATCGGCATCAACTCCAATATTCCCGCCGCCATCCTCTCCAACTCGATCCAGATCGGCGGGCCCACCTCCACCGTGTTCCTGCAGGCGGTCGATGGCGGACTCGACCTGGTGGCCGTGGCCGGCGCCACCATCATGAATCCAGTGTCGAATGCCAACATCACCGCCTTCGTCCGCAATGGCCTCACCATCAAGGAACCGAAGGATTTCGTCGGCAAGAAGGTCGGCGCACCGGGGCTGGGCGCCTTCCTGCATGTCCTCTTCGTCAAGTGGCTGGTCGAAAAGGGCGTTGACCCGAAGAGCGTCAACTTTGTCGAAGTCACGTTTCCAACCATGGCCGACATCATCAAGTCCGGCGGCGTCGACGTGGTGCTGGCGGCGGAGCCGTTCATCTCCCGCATGACGAATGCCGGGTTGGGGACGGTCGGCGCCCGGTATGCGGCCGAGTTGAACCGCACCGAGCCGGTAATCTTCTACGCGGCGTCACGCGAATGGGCCGAAAAGAATCCAGAGATCGTGAAAAAATTCCGTGCGGCGATCGCCGAGGCCGCGCCGATCGTCAACAACGACCGTGAAAAATCAGCGGCGGCGATCGCGAAGTTCACCAAGCAGTCGATCGATCTGGTCAAGGCGTCGCCGCCAAACCAGTCCGAACCGGTCCTGAAGTCCGAGCAACTGGCCTGGTGGATCGACATCATGTCGTCGCAGAAGATGCTTCAGGGCACGATCGACCTGAACAAGGTGATGCTCAAGTAGAAAAGGCTCGACCATGGCCGATCCGGCGCGAGGCAGTACAGCGGATGTATCGGGAGCGGACACGCTGAGTGAACGCGCGGCCGATCTGGTCGAGCATGACATTATCGCCGGGCATCTCGCGCCCGGCGCGCGGCTGGGGATCGTCGATCTCGTGCAGCGATACGAGATCGGTGCCACGCCGCTGCGCGAGGGCCTGTCACGGCTGGTGTCGCGCGGGCTGATTGTCGGCATCGGCCAGCGTGGTTTTCGCGTCGCCGATATTAGCCGTGACGACCTTGCCGACATCACCCGGATGCGCACGGTGGTGGAAATGGAAGCGCTGCGCCTCGCCATCCAGCACGGCGACGATGCCTGGGAAGCCGGTATTGTTGGCGCGCTGCACCAGATGCGCCGGCATATCGAGCGCACCGGCGACGCGTTTCGCGAGGGCGCGCCGGACTTCGACCGGCTGCACAAGGGATTTCACACGGCGCTGCTGTCGGCCTGCGGCTCCAGGCGCCTGCTGTCAGCGCATTCCGACCTCTATGACCAGGCCTATCGCTATCGTCGCGTGATGATGCACGGCTTCGATAGCGGCACGCGCTTCGTCGCCGCGCACCAGATGCTCACCGACCGTATTCTGGCGCGCGACATCGGCGCATCGCAGGCGACACTGGCCTCGCATCTACGCTCGACGCTGGATTACGTCTATCCGCCGGGCTACGGAGATTGAACATGATCATGTCCAGCGCGATGCGCCAGACCGTGGCGTCGACTCCCCCGCGGAAAGCGCAGATTGCGTTCTCCCATGTCACACTGGATCTGGGCGGCAAGACCATCATCGAGGACGTCAGCCTCGACGTGAAGCCGGGCGAATTCCTCTGCATCATCGGCGCGTCGGGCTGCGGCAAGACGACGGCGTTACGGCTCGCCGCCGGACTGTATCAGCCGACTTCCGGCGACGTCAGCTTTGACGGTGCGCCAATGCGCGCGCCACGGCGCGACGTCGCGATCGTATTCCAGGACTATGGCAAGGCATTGCTGCCGTGGCGCACCGCCGCCGGCAACATCTCGCTGGCGCTGGAAACCATTGGCGTTCCGGCCGCGCAGCGCCCGGACCGCATTGCTGAACTGCTGAAGAAGGTCGGCCTGCCTAACCACGCCGGAAAATATCCGGCCGAGATGTCCGGCGGCATGCAGCAGCGGTTGCAGATCGCGCGCTGTCTGGCGCAGGAGCCGAAGGCGCTGCTGATGGATGAGCCCTTTGGCGCGCTCGACGCGATGACACGGCAGGGATTGCAGGACGAAGTGCTGGAGCTGGTCGCTGCGAGCAACGCCACGGTGATCTTTGTCACCCACGATCTCGAGGAAGCGATCTATCTTGGCGACCGCGTCATCGGGCTGTGGCCGCATCCCGGACGGATCGGCATCGAGTTGAAGATCGACCTGCCACGGCCGCGCGACCAGTTGACCACGCGGGAGCAGCCGGAATTTTTACGGCTGCGCCGCGAGTTGTTCGACTTCATCAAGGCCTCCGAAGCATGAGCGGTGAGCGTTTGAAGGCCGCGGTGTTGCCGGTAGCGCTGCTGGTGGCGCTGGAAATCGGCGCGCGCCTCAGTCCGATCCAGAGTGATGCGCTGGCGCCGCCCAGCGCAGTCGCCATCGCGCTGGCCGAGGCATTCGTCGACGGCTCGATCCTGGTCGCTACCCGCGACACGCTGGCCTCGGCCTTTGCCGGCCTGCTGGCCGGCAGTACGGTGGGACTGGCCTTCGGCATCGCGCTCGGCATCGTCAAGCCATTCGACCGTCTGATGGAAGTGACGATCGAATCGCTGCGGCCGATCCCGTCGATCGCGCTGCTGCCAATCGCTCTGATCGCGCTCGGCTTCGGCTACCGCATGGAGATCCTGATCGTCGGCTTTGCCTGTGTCTGGCCGATCCTGATCCTCAGTCGCGCGGCGGTCGGCAGCATCGAGCCGCGTCTGATCGAAGTGTCGCGCGCGCTGCGGATGTCGACGGCCGACCGCGTGCGAAAAATCATTATTCCCGCCGCTTTGCCGCGAATCTTCCTGGCGTTCCGTCTTGCCGCCGGCATCGCGCTGATCGTCGCCGTCACTGTTGAGATTGCGATCAACCCGATCGGCCTTGGCGCCGGCATCATGACGGCGCAGCAGGCGCTGCGGCCGGACCTCATGCTCGCCTATCTGCTGTGGATCGGCGTGATCGGCTACGCGCTGAACAGCGGCCTTGTCGTCGCGCAGAAGCATCTGTTCGGCCCCGCCGCGTTCGCTGGGGAGATGCGATGAATCGCGCCGTGCTGCTGTGGCGCACCGCCAGCTTCATCGTTGCCGCGGGCTTCGTGGCGCTGTGGCAGCTAATCGCCAACCTCAAACTGGTATCGCCGGTGTTTCTGCCGGGACCGGACCGTGCCTGGGCCTCCCTGGTGCGCGGCTTCACGTCCGGTGACCTGCTGGCGAAGACGATCGGCACGCTGGAGCACATGGCCTATGGCTGGCTGCTGGCCTCGATCGCCGGCATCGCGCTCGGCGCCATGATCGGCTCGTCGAAGACGATGCGCAGCTACGTCGCGCCGTCGCTGGAATTCTTGCGGCCGCTGCCGGTGTCCGCGATCATCCCGGTGGCGATCGCGCTGTTCGGCCTAACCCAGGGCATGGCGCTGTTCGTGATTGCCTTTGGCGCGATCTGGCCGATGCTGCTGGCGACCGTGCATGGTTTCGCCGCCGTCGAGCCGCGACTCTACGAGGTGGCGCGCTCGCTCAACATGTCGCGGCCCGCGGTGATCTTCAAGATCGCCTTGCCCTCGGCCAGTCCCGACATCATTTCCGGCATGCGGCTCAGCCTGACGGTGGCACTCATCCTCGCTGTCGTTTGCGAGATCCTCGCCGGACTCGACGGCCTCGGTCACTGGATTTTGCTGTCGGCGCGCGCATTTCGCTCGGCCGATCTGTTCGCCGGCGTGATTTTGCTGGGTGTGATCGGCTATGTCACGGCGCTGGCGATGTCGGTGATCGAGCAGAAGCTACTTCGCTGGCGGACGAGCGGGCATTGAAACACATTCGTCGTTCCGGGGCGCGCGCGGCGTCAGCCAAACGCGACCCCGGAACCTCACATGAGACTCACATATCAGGATTCCCCGCCGCTCCGGTTGGAGTGGCTGGGGTTCGCGACCGCCTCGCGGCGTTCGCGCCCCGTAATGACAGTTAGGCCGCGAACACCTTCGATATCGCGGCCTGCGCGTCGTCCTGGATCTGGCACAGGTGATCCTTGCTCACAAAACTCTCGGCGTAGATCTTGTAGACGTCCTCGGTGCCGGAGGGCCTCGCGGCGAACCAGCCATTGGCCGTCGAGACCTTGATGCCGCCGAACGCCACCCCATTACCCGGCGCGACGGTCAGCGTCGACGTCACCGGATCGCCGGCGAGGTCGGTCATGCCGATCTGTTCGGGCGACAGCTTCTTCAGCAGATTCTTCTGCTCCACCGACGCGGGCGCATCGATGCGCTCGTAATACGGCACGCCGAATTCCCCGGTGAGCTTGTCAAAGCGCTGGCTGGGGTCCTGTCCGGTCACCGCGGTGATCTCGGCGGCCAGCAGGCCGAGGATCAGCCCATCCTTGTCGGTGGTCCATACCGTGCCGTCGCGGCGCAGGAACGAGGCGCCGGCGCTTTCCTCGCCGCCGAAACCGAACGAGCCATCGCTGAGGCCATCGACGAACCATTTGAAACCGACAGGGGTCTCGACCAGCCGGCGACCCATCTTGTTGACGACGCGGTCAATGATCGCGCTGGAGACGATGGTCTTGCCAACCGCGGCATCGGGGCGCCAGTGCGGACGGTGGGCGAACAGATAGTCGATCGACGCCGCCAGATAATGGTTCGGATTCATCAGCCCGCCGGAACCGGTCACGATACCGTGGCGATCGGCGTCGGTGTCGTTGGCGAAGGCGACGTCGAAGCGGTCGCGCAGCCCGATCAGACGCTCCATGGCATAGGGCGACGAACAGTCCATCCGGATCTTGCCGTCCCAGTCCACTGTCATGAAACGGAAAGTGGGATCGACGACGCTACTGACGATGCTGGCAGCCAGCTTGTAGCGGTCGATGATCGGCTGCCAGTACGGCACGCCGGCGCCGCCGAGCGGATCGATACCGATCCTCACCCCGGCATTGCGGATCGTCTCCATGTCGATCACGCTGGCGAGATCGGCGACATAGGGCGTAATGTAGTCATAGCGTGTCACGAAACCCGATTTGCGCGCGCGCTGGTAGGGCATCCGCTTGATGCCGTTGAGGTCGTTTTCGAGAAAGCCGTTGGCTGCCTTCTCCATTGCGCCGGTGATGTCGGTGTCAGCCGGGCCGCCGTTCGGCGGGTTGTATTTGAAGCCGCCATCTTCCGGCGGATTATGCGAGGGCGTCACCACCACGCCATCGGCGAAGCCGCCGCTGCGGCCTCGGTTGTAGGTCAGGATGGCATGGCTGATCACCGGCGTCGGCGTATAGCCGTCATGCTGGTCGATCATCACCTGCACGCCATTGGCGGCGAACACCTCCAGCGCACTGACCAGTGCCGGCTCGGCCAGCGCATGGGTGTCGATGCCGATGAACAGCGGTCCGTCGATGCCGGCGCCGGCACGGTAGTCGCAGATCGCCTGCGCGATCG
>NZ_JANXTC010000199.1:0-8067 GCF_025356345.1 Tardiphaga sp. | reverse complement strand
CGGCCGTTTTTGTTTTTGTATTGACCGCAAAGACGGGGTATCAGCGCTGCCTGAGCGAGATGGAATCGACCAAGGGCACCGGAGCGAATGCGGATTCTCTGCACCAATGACGACGGCATCCATGCTCCCGGCCTGAAAATTGTCGAGGAAATCGCCCGCGCGCTGTCCGACGACGTCTGGGTGGTGGCGCCGGAACTCGACCAGTCCGGCGTCTCGCATTCGCTGTCGCTGAACGATCCCTTGCGTCTGCGCGAGGTCGGCCCGCGGCATTTCGCGGTCCGGGGTACGCCGACCGATTGCGTGATCATGGGCGCGCGGCACATTCTGGCGGACCATCCGCCGGATCTGGTGCTGTCCGGCATCAACAAGGGCCGTAACGTCGCCGAGGACGTTGTGTATTCCGGTACCATTGCCGGCGCGCTGGAAGGTACCATCCTCGGATTTCCGTCGGTGGCGCTGTCGCAGGAGTTTTCGATGGAGACGCGCCACGCCCCGTTGTGGGATACCGCGCTCAAATTCGGGCCGGACGTGCTGCGCAAGGTGATCGCAGCCGGCGTGCCGAAGAACACCGTCATCAACGTCAATTTCCCGGCCTGCGTGCCGGATCAGGTGAAGGGCGTTCTCGTCACCCGGCAGGGCAAGCGCAACCAGGGATTTCTGCGGGTCGACGAGCGTCGCGACGGCCGCGGCAATCCGTATTTCTGGATCGGTTTTGAGCGCGTCGCCGTGGTCGATATTCCAGCGGAGGGCACTGATCTCGCCGCCCTTGCCGCGCATTTCGTCTCGGTCACGCCGTTGCGGCTGGATCGCACCGATGACGAGTTCTCGGAAGCGCTGACCATGGCGATGAAGTAACGCGGGGTGCGCCAAGGGCGCGGCGTTAAACCGCCACGCCCTTCAGCGTACTGGCGATCACCTGCGCCAGGGTTTCCATCTGAAACGGCTTCTGCAACGTCGGGCGGTCGCGAAATTCCTGCGGCAGGCCTTGGGCGCCGTAGCCGGTGGCGAAGATAAAGGGACGCCCGCGGCCCTGGATCACTTCGGCCACCGGGGAAATCACCTTGCCGTTGACGTTGACATCGAGGATCGCAATATCGAACTCGGTGCTGCCGGCAAGCCGCACCGCTTCATTGATTTCGCCGGCTTCGGCGGCGACGCTGTAGCCCAGCTCTTCGAGCATGTCGGCCACCATCATTCGAATCATCACTTCATCTTCGACAAGGAAGACTGAGCCGCCCGTCGGCTTCGATGTAGTCATGCCCAGTGTCCTTGCCCCATTTCACGAGATAAAGTCGCAAATTAAGCTGTACAATGCAATCTTTGCGGCGCGCGGTTTTTTGCGACCGGGCGGCTTCGTGTCTCGACCCGCTCCGCGACGCCACCCGGCGCGCAAACGCGCTTTCACCGCCGGCCAATAATCGGGACGTGACCTTCTGGTTCCGGATTCGGAACACCATGCCCCACCGTGCTAACCTGTTCCACGCCGCGGTCATTGCGTCGCTTCGCTGGTGGCACGGTCAAGTTTGAAGCCGGATTTCACGAGGCAGCCATGATCTCTGTCGGACCCCCTCCCGATCAAATGATGTTCCAGCTCGGTCTGCGCCGCCGCGGCATCAGCAACCAGCTTGTGCTGCGGGCGATGGAAGAGGTGCCGCGCGACCGGTTCGTCGCTGCCGCCGATCTGGCGCATGCCTGGCGCGACACCGCGCTTGGAATCGCGTGCGGGCAGACCATCAGCCAGCCTTTCGTCGTGGCCTATATGACGGAGCAGCTGCAGCTCAAGCCCGGCCATCGCGTCCTCGAGATCGGGACCGGCTCGGGCTATCAGGCCGCGATCCTGGCCAAGCTCAGCCGCGATGTGCTCAGCCTCGAACGCTACCGCACTTTGGTGGATTTGGCGCGCGCCCGGCTGGAACAGCTTGAACTGCACAATGTCGAGGTCATGCTGGCCGACGGCTACGACATTCCGGCCAATCTCGGCAGCTTCGATCGCATCATCGTCACCGCGGCGATGGAGCAATTGACGGATGCGCTGCTTGAGCGGCTGGAGCCTGGCGGCGTGCTGGTGGCGCCTGTCGGCCCCCATAGCGGCCCGCAGACACTGGTCCGGGTTACCCGCGCCACGGAGGGATTTGACCGCAAGGACCTGGTCGAGGTCCGCTTTGTTCCGGCCCTCAAGGGCATCGCGCGCGAGCTCTGAAAAAGTTCGTGAACGCCGATCACGTCCTGGCCGCAGGGTTAAAGGCTTGGTAACGCGGACCGTGTTTACTCAAATCAGTGCTTTGTTGCGTATGAGTGAGTAACCAATGTCCAGCGTTGTCGAGTTGCTTTGCTCTCGCCGGGCTCCGCATGTCGCGGTGCTGGCAATGATGTCAATCGGTTTTGCCGGCTGCAGCGCCGACATGCAGACGCGGTTGTCGCAAAATCCCAATTTTGAAACCGGACAGTCACGCGGCTTTGGCTGGCAGGGCGACTCTACCGGCTCGGTACCCCGGGCAGCGCCACGCGCGCCGGTTGAGCGCAGCAGCGAGCTGCCGCAGTATCAGCGCCCGGCCTACCAACCGCAGCCGGCCTACCAGTCTTCCGCGCTGCCGCCGCCGATCGCGGCGCCACAATCCTATCCGGTTGGTCGCACCGCCGCGGCGGCGCCGGTCACCGGTGGCGGCCGCGGCCTCGGTTCCTACGCGCCGCCAAGCCAGCCGATCGAGAGCACCGGCACCGTGGCACCCCGATCGGTGGCGGCTACCAATGGCGTGGCCCGCGATGGCGGCACCGCGATCATCGTCGGCACCAGCGATACGCTGGACGGCCTGGCGCGCCGCTATAACGTGTCGTCGGCCGCGATCCTGCAGGCCAATGGCTATAAGGGCCCGCGCGCGCTGTCGCCCGGCCAGCAACTGATCATTCCGCGCCAGAGCGCGGCCGCCGCGACCCCCGCGCTGGCGGCCCCGGCCAGCAAGCCGGTGGCGATGTCCGCAGCCGCCCCGTCGGCGCATTTCGTTAATCGCGGCGATACGTTGATGAGCATTTCCCGGCGCAACAATGTGCCGGTCGCCGAGCTTGCCCGCGCCAATGGCCTGGCACCGACGGCGCAGCTCAAGGTTGGCACCAAGATCACCGTTCCAGCTTCACGCAGCGCGGCGGCCGCCGCGCCGCTCGCGGCGCCGGTTGCTGTCGCGGCGGCGCCGGTCGGCGCCGTGATGTCGGCACCCGCCACCCGGATGGCGACCGCCGAACCGGCTCCGAGGGAGAAGGCGCGTCTGGCCCAGGCCACCACCACGCCGGAAGAGGCCGTCACCGAAGCGCCGGCCAAGGCCGCCGATGCCACCGGCGCCTTGCCGACGTTCCGCTGGCCGGTGCGCGGTCGCGTCGTCACCGGTTACGGCGCCAAGACCAATGGCAAATCCAATGACGGCATTAATGTCGCCGTGCCCGAGGGCACGCCGGTGAAGGCGGCTGAAGACGGCGTCGTGGCCTATTCCGGCAACGAGCTGAAGGGCTACGGCAATCTCGTGCTGGTCCGGCACTCCAACGGCTATGTCACCGCCTATGCCCATGCGAGTGAACTGCTGGTGAAGCGCGGCGAGACCATCAAGCGCGGCCAAGTGATCGCGAAGTCCGGTCAGTCCGGCGAAGTCGGCTCACCGCAGCTGCACTTCGAGATCCGCAAGGGCTCGTCGCCGGTCGATCCGCTGCAATTCCTGAACGGCGCATAGGCGATGGTATCAGCGAAGTAGCAAAAGGGCGCCGTCTGGAAACAGGCGGCGCCTTTTTTTCTCGTTCCCCGGACGCGGTGCGGCATTCTTCATGCCGCTCCGCAGATCCGGGGTCCCGGTTGCGCATTTGAGTAACTGGGACCCCGGCTCTGCGGTGTACCACGCGGCAATAGCCGCGCGCTGCCCTGCGTCCGGGGAACAGATCGGTGCTTGCTACTTCCCCGCCAGCCGGATGCCCATGCGGCCGGCCAGTTCCTGGGTGAATTGCCAGGCGACGCGACCGGAGCGCGAGCCGCGGGTGGTCGACCATTCCAGCGCCTCGCGCTCCAGTTCGGCTTCGTCGAGTGCGATGCCGTAATGGCTGCAATAGCCGCGCACCATGTCGAGATATTCGTCCTGGCTGCATTTGTGAAAGCCGAGCCAGAGCCCGAACCGGTCCGACAGCGAGACTTTCTCCTCGACGGCTTCGCCGGGATTGATCGCGGTCGAGCTCTCGTTCTCGACCATCTCGCGCGCCAGCAGATGGCGGCGATTCGAGGTAGCGTAGAGGATGACATTGTCGGGTCGGCCCTCGATGCCGCCCTCCAGCACCGCCTTCAGCGATTTGTAGGAGGCGTCATTGCCGTCGAAGGACAGATCGTCGCAGAAGATGATGAAATAGAACTCGGAGGCGCGGATCTGCGCCATCAGCGCCGGCAGGCTTTCGATGTCCTCGCGGTGGATTTCAACCAGTTTGAGGCGGCCATCGACCGAAGGGCTGGCATTGACGGAGGCATGCGCCGCTTTCACCAGCGACGACTTGCCCATGCCGCGGGCGCCCCACAACAGGGCATTATTGGCTGGCAGGCCATTGGCGAAGCGCTCGGTGTTCTCGATCAGGATGTCGCGCAGTCGCTCGATGCCCTGCAAAAGGCTGAGATCGACACGGCTGACCTTCGGCACCGGCGCCAGGCGTCCGTCCGGATGCCAGATGAAGGCATCGGCGCTGTCCAGCGAATCGGCATTGGACAGTTTTGGCGCCGCGGCGGCCATCCCGGCGACAATCGCCTCCAGCGCAAGCGCGATGCGCTCGTCGATGCGGGCAGCGACCGCTGGTCGCGGGTGCTTTGTCATGGCCTTGCGGAGCTTGGCTACGGCCGGTTTGGCGATCGGCTTTTTCAGGGCGCCACGATTGGTTTTATTGGGCTTTTTGGACATTTTTGACTTTCCTCGGCGCGAACCCATATCGAGCCGGGAAGAGGTCTGCAAGCGGTACGGATCGGCCGCCGGGCAGCGTTGCAATTGGGGCGCTGGCCGTTATAGTCCGCGCGAATTTGCCAAACGGCCGAACGCCGCTGCGTCGCCGGTTGATCCCCCAGTTTCCATGAGGAATTCCCGATGTTCATTACCCCTGCGTTTGCCCAGGCTGCCGCAGCCGGCGGCGACACCAACTCGATGCTGATGTCGCTGCTGCCGTTCGCCCTGATCTTCGTCATCATGTATTTCCTGATCCTGCGCCCGCAGCAGAAGAAGGTGAAGGACCATGCCGAGCTGGTGAAGAACATCCGCCGTGGCGACACCATCGTCACCACCGGTGGCATGGTCGGCAAGGTCACCAAGGTCGTCGATGACGAGCAGGTCGAGGTCGAAATCGCCGATGGCGTCCGCGTGCGCCAGATGCGCTCGATGGTCTCCGGCGTACGCACCAAGGGCGAGCCGGCCAAGGAAAAGGCCGACAAGGCCGATGCCAAGCCCGTCAAGGACGAGACATCCGCGAGCTGATGCGCTCGCGCGTCACCATTTCAAGAATCTGACGGGTTAACTCGATGTTGTATTTCACGCGGTGGAAGGCGCTGGCGATCATCCTCACGGCGCTGGTGGTCTGCCTGTGCGCGGTTCCGAATTTCTTCCCCGAGGCCCAGGTCAAGACCTGGCCGAAATGGGCGCAGCGTCATCTGGTGCTTGGCCTCGATCTGCAGGGCGGCTCGCACATCCTGCTCGAGGTGGACGCCAATTCGGTGAAGAAGGATCGGCTTGATCAGGTACGCGACGACGCGCGCCGTACCCTGCGCGACGCCAAGATCGTCTATACCGGCCTTAGCGTCCGCAACGATATTGTCGAGGTCCGCGTCACCAAGGACACCGAAGTCCCGACCGCGCTGACCAAGCTGCGCGAATTGTCGCAGCCGCTGGGCGGCCTGCTGGGCGCCAATGGCCAGCGCAGCCTCGATGTCGCGGATGCCGGCGGTGGCCTGATCCGGATGACCGTGCCGCAGGCGGCGATCACCGACCGCGTCCGGCAGTCGGTCGAGCAGTCGATCCAGATCGTCGAGCGCCGCGTCAACGAGCTTGGTACCGTGGAGCCGCTGATCCAACGCCAGGGCGTCGATCGTATCCTGGTGCAGGTGCCCGGCCTGCAGGACCCGACCCGGCTGAAGGAATTGCTCGGCAAGACCGCGAAGCTCGACTTCCGGATGGTTGATTCCACCATCCCGGCCGATCAGGCCGCGCAGGGCAGGGTGCCGCCGGATTCCGACCTGCTGCTGTCCTCGCAATCGCCGAAGGTGCCCTATATCGTCAAGAAGGCGGTGCTGGTGTCCGGAGCCGATCTGATCGACGCGCAGCCCGGTTTCGATCAGCGCTCCAACGAGCCGATCGTCAGCTTCCGTTTCAACACCTCCGGCGCGCGCAAATTCGCGCAGGCGACACTCGACAATGTCGGCCAGCCGTTCGCGATCGTGCTCGACAATGAAGTGGTGTCCGCGCCGGTGATCCGCGAACCGATCACCGGTGGCTCCGGGCAGATTTCCGGCAGCTTCACCGTGCAGGCCGCCAACGACCTGTCGATCCTGCTGCGCGCCGGCGCGCTGCCGGCGCCGCTGACCATCATCGAGGAGCGCACCGTCGGTCCCGGCCTCGGCGCCGACTCGATTGAGAAGGGCGAACTGGCTGCCTATATCGGATCGATTCTCGTCATCATCTTCATGCTGTTGACCTACCGGCTGTTCGGCTTGTTCGCCAACATCGCGGTGGCGATCAACGTCGCCATGATCTTCGGCGTGCTGTCGCTCTTGAACGCGACGCTGACGCTGCCCGGCATCGCCGGCATCGTGCTGACGGTCGGCATCGCGGTGGACTCCAACGTGCTGATCTATGAGCGCATCCGCGAGGAAGTCCGCGGCGGCCGTACCGCGATCTCGGCGATCGATGCCGGCTTCAAGCGCGCGCTGTCGACCATCCTGGATTCCAACGTCACCACCTTCATCGCCGCCGCGGTGCTGTTCTATATCGGGACCGGTCCGGTGCGCGGCTTCGCCGTGACGCTCGGCATCGGCATCGTCACCACGGTCTTCACCGCCTTCACCGTTACCCGCCTGATCGTCGCAGGCTGGGTACGCTGGAAGCGGCCGACCAGCGTGCCGATTTGAGATTGCGGAGCTGGCTTTGACACAAACTGTTCTTTATGGCCTCGGGGCCCTCATCGTGGTGCTGAGCATCGTCAGCGCGATGGGCTGGCTGCCGTCGCTGCGTATCGTCCCTGACGATACCAAGTTCGATTTCACGCGCTTTCGACGCATCAGCTTTCCCATCTCGGCGCTGCTGTCGATCCTCGCCATCGTCCTGTTCTTCACCCACGGGCTGAATTTCGGCATCGATTTCAAGGGTGGTACGCTGCTCGAAGTGCAGGCCAAGAGCGGCACCGCGGATATTCCGGCGATGCGTTCCACGCTCGGTGCGCTGGGCCTCGGCGAAGTGCAGATCCAGCAGTTCGGCGGTCCCGCCGACGTGCTGATCCGCGTCGCCGAACAGCCGGGCGGCGACGCGGCCCAGCAGGGCGCGGTTCAGAAGGTTCGCGGTGCGCTCGGTACCAATGTCGAGTATCGCCGCGTCGAAGTGGTCGGCCCGCGCGTCTCCAGCGAATTGCTGGCCTATGGCATGCTCGGCCTGATGCTCGCGATCCTCGGCATTCTGGTCTATCTCTGGTTCCGGTTCGAATGGCAGTTCGCGCTCGGCGCCATGATCGCCAACGTCCACGACATCGTGCTGACCATCGGCTTCATGTCGGTGACCCAGGTTGAGTTCGATCTCACCAGCATCGCGGCGCTGCTGACGATTCTTGGCTACTCGCTGAACGACACCGTCGTCATCTATGACCGCATCCGTGAAATGCTGCGGCGCTACAAGAAGATGCCGATGCCGGAGCTGCTCAACGAGTCGATCAATTCGACGCTGTCGCGCTCGATCATCACCCACGTCACGGTGACCCTGGCGTTGCTGGCGCTGCTGTTGTTCGGCGGCAATGCCATCCACAGCTTCACCGCGGTGATGATGTTCGGCGTCGTGCTGGTCGGCACCTACACCTCGATCTTCA
>NZ_JANXTC010000180.1:0-6341 GCF_025356345.1 Tardiphaga sp. | reverse complement strand
TACGCCATGAAGGCGCACGGTCAGCAAAAACGCAAATCGGGCGATTTGTATTTTTCCCATCCCCTTGAAGTGGCAGCCATTCTCACGGGGCTGAAGCTTGACGATGCGACGATTGCAACGGCGCTGCTGCACGATACCATCGAAGATACCGAGGCGACGCGCACCGAAATCGATCAGTTGTTTGGCCCCAAAATTGGGGAATTGGTCGAAGGTCTGACCAAGATCAAGCGCCTCGATCTGATGACGAAAAAGGCCGAGCAGGCGGAAAATTTTCGCAAATTGCTTATTGCGATTTCGAGCGATATTCGGGTGCTGCTCGTGAAGCTCGCCGATCGGTTGCACAATATGCGAACGCTCGAGCACAACACCGCCGAAAGCCAACAACGCAACGCGCAAGAAACATTAGACGTTTATGCCCCGCTCGCTGGTCGCATGGGCATGCAGGAAATGCGCGAGGAACTCGAAGAGCTGTCGTTCAAGGTGCTCGACCCCGACGCCTACCAGGTGGTGATGCAGCGGCTCGATTCGCTGGCCGAGCGCAACCGCAATCTGATCGGCATGATCGAGGGGCAGCTCACCAAGAATCTCGAGAAGAACGGCATCCTCGCCCGGGTCAGCGGCCGCCGCAAAAGGCCGTTTTCGATCTGGACCAAGATGAAGCGCAAATCGGTCGGCTTCGAGCAGCTGTCGGATATTTTCGGCTTTCGCGTGGTTCTGAAGGACATGGAGGCCTGCTACCGGGCGCTCGGCGTGGTGCATACCACCTGGCCGGTCGTGCCCGGCCGTTTCAAGGACTACATCTCGACACCGAAGCAGAACGACTATCGCTCGCTGCACACCACGGTGATCGGCCCTGGCAACCAGCGGGTCGAATTGCAGATTCGCGACGAGGACATGAACCAGATCGCCGAATACGGTATCGCCGCGCACGCGTTCTACAAGGATGGCATCGGTTCGCCGACCGAGATGTTGAAGCGCGAATCCAATGCCTTTTCCTGGCTCCGTCATACCATCGGGATTCTATCCGAAAGCACCAATCCGGAAGAGTTTCTGGAGCATACCAAACTCGAGCTGTTTCACGACCAGGTGTTCTGCTTCACCCCGAAGGGCAAGCTGATCGCGCTGCCGCGCAACGCCAATGTGGTGGATTTCGCCTATGCCGTGCATACCGATGTCGGCAACAGCGCCGTGGGCTGCAAGATCAACGGCAAGTTTGCGCCATTGTCCTCGGAATTGCAGAACGGCGATGAGGTCGAGGTGCTGACCTCCGCCGCGCAGCAGGCGCCGCCCTCGGCGTGGGAATCACTGGCCGTCACCGGCAAGGCTCGGGCCGCGATCCGCCGGGCGACGCGCACCGCGGTGCGCGATCAATATGCCGGTCTTGGCCGCCGCATCGTCGAGCGGCTGTTTGCCCGGGCCAAGATGGAATATGCCGACGACCAGTTGAAGGGGGCGCTGCCGCGGCTGGCGCGCGCGACCATTGACGACGTGATGGCCTCGGTCGGGCGTGGAGAGTTGCGGGCCGCCGACGTGGTCCGGGCGATGTATCCCGACTACAAGGAAGAGCGCATCGGCCGCTTCGCCACCAGCAACCGGAAGGCTACCGCGGACCGGGTCCGGACGCCCGATGGCGTCGGGCGGTTCACTTCGATCATCTCGATCGGTGGCATCAATTCCGACCTGCCGGTGAAATTCGCGCCGAATGGCGGCGCGGTGCCCGGCGATCGCATTGTCGGAATCGTCACGCCGGGCGAGGGCATCACGATCTATCCGATCCAGTCGCCGGCGCTGAAGGATTTCGAGGAGGAGCCGGAGCGCTGGGTCGATGTCCGCTGGGATGTCGACGAATCCTCGCCGCAGCGTTTCCCGGCGCGGCTGTTCGTGCAGAATGTCAACGAGCCCGGCAGCCTGGCGCAGATCGCCCAGGTCATCGCCGACCATGACGGCAACATCGACAACATCAGCATGCACCGCCGTTCGCCCGATTTCACAGAGCAGAACATCGATATCGAGGTCTATGACCTCAAGCATCTGAGCGCTATCATCAACCAGTTGCGCGCCAAGGCCGTCGTCGCCAAGGTCGAGCGCGTCAACGGATAGCGTTGTTCTTCAAGCTCTGGAATGCCGTCATGACCAAGCCCTTGCCGCTGCGCCTCGGCGTCAACATCGATCACGTTGCCACCTTGCGTAATGCGCGAGGCGGGCAACGTCCCGACCCCGTGCGCGCCGCGCTGGCCGCCATCGAAGCCGGCGCCGATGGCATCACCGCGCATCTGCGCGAGGACCGCCGCCATATTCGCGACAATGACATGGCCCGGCTCAAGGCTGCGATTTCGAAGCCGCTGAATTTCGAGATGGCGGCGACGCCGGACATGGTGCGGATCGCGTTGGCAACCAAGCCGCGCGCGGTTTGCCTAGTGCCGGAGCGGCGCGAGGAACTGACCACCGAGGGCGGTCTCGACGTGGTTGGCCAGCGCGAGTCGCTGGCACCTTCGATCGCCCGATTCAGCGATGCCGGCATTCGCGTGTCGCTGTTCATCGCGGCCGACCCTCAGCAGATCGAGATGGCCGCCAGGCTGCGCGCCCCGGTGATCGAGTTGCATACCGGCGCCTGGTGTGACGCCATCGAGGACGGCAACACCGCCAAGGCCGCCAGCGAATGGCAGCGCATTGTCGCCGGCACGACATTGGCGAACTCCGCGGGGCTGGAAGTTCACGCCGGTCACGGCCTCGATTATGCCACCGCGGAGATGATGGCGGCGCTGCCCGGGATCATGGAATTGAACATCGGATACTTCATGATGGGCGAGGCGCTGTTCGTCGGCCTGGCCGAGACCGTGCGCCAGATGCGGGCGGCGATGGATCGCGGGCGGGCCAGACTGGCCGCGAACCCATGATCATCGGCATCGGCTCCGACCTGATCGATATCACGCGGGTGGCCAAGGTGATCGAACGCCATGGTGAGCGGTTTCTGGAGCGCATTTTCACCCCCGCCGAACGCGCCAAGGCGCAGCGTCGTGCCAACAACGAAAGAATGCTGGTCGCCACCTACGCCAAGCGCTTTGCCGCCAAGGAGGCCTGTTCCAAGGCGCTCGGCACCGGCATCCGCCAGGGTGTATGGTGGCGCGACATGGGGGTGGTCAATCTGCCGGGTGGCCGACCGACGATGCATCTCACTGGCGGCGCCATGGCCCGTCTGGAGGCGCTGACACCGGCGGGCTTTGAGACGCGGATCGACCTCACCATCACCGATGACTGGCCGCTGGCGCAGGCCTTTGTCATCATCTCGGCGGAGAAGATAAAGGCTGGCTGACCCCACCGGTATTTACGAACGCAACTCAAACGTGTCAAATGCGAGCGCAACCGGCTGCGGGACGTTTCACGAACAAGGCTGCCAATAACGAACAGTTGAAATTGCTTGCCAATTATTTCAATGGCCTTGCTGCCGCGTTCGTTTCGGTAGGTCTAATCGGGCTCATGTTTGCGCTGTTCTATGGTCTTGTCGCTGCAGGTGTCGCCGTCCTTACGATCGCAGCAGGATTCTGGTTTGCCTTTTGATGAGTTCAGCCCCACATCTTTCAGGGCGAGCTATACTTGGAGGCATCCAAGGATGACCAATTTTGCGATCTTCGCGTTCATTTGGCCCGTCGTAGGTACGTTTCTCGTTATCGGGTTTGGCCTGTTCTTGGCTCGTCGAACCCGGGCTCTGTACGAGAGGGCACAAGCCGAGGAGCGTCAGGCTTCATATCGGGCAGTCGTAGCGAATTCCGAGCAGCAGCCTTCGCCACAACGGGCTGAAGCCTGACCGAGAGTAACGCGCCCGAACAGAATTCTCTAGTTACACCAGAACATTAGCCAATTTTAATGCGTTGGATGACGGTTCCGTCGATTGCAGCCCGGCGAACAACCGGCTAAAAAGCCGGCGACAGCCCCAAACGGACCGATTGTGATCTAACCCCTCTGGGTTTGCGCCGCAATTAACTCTAAACATCAGAATCAGAGCCTTTTCTCATCGCGTTGCCACTTTCGCGTGAGACAACAGCACCAGCGGCGCGGCGATCGCGACGGGAATCGGGAAAGCTATGAGCGTGACATCCGGAACCAAGACCGAAAGCGGCGTCGGCGAAACCATCCGCGTCGTGATCAACGCCCTACTGATTGCGCTGGTGATCCGGACCTTCCTGTTCCAGCCGTTCAACATCCCGTCTGGCTCGATGAAGGCCACCTTGCTGGTGGGCGACTACCTGTTCGTGTCCAAATATTCCTACGGCTACAGCCATTATTCGATCCCGCTATCGCCCAACATCTTCTCCGGCCGGGTATTCGGTTCCGAGCCCGCGCGGGGCGACGTCGTCGTATTCCGGCTGCCGAAAGATGACACCACCGATTATATCAAGCGGGTGATCGGGCTGCCGGGCGACCGCGTCCAGATGAAAGAAGGGCTGCTCTACATCAACGACAAGCCGGTGCAGCGCGAACGGCTCAGCGACTTCGTCGGCGAGGATCCGTGCGGCTCCGACGCCACCGCGCGCGTCAAGCGCTGGAAGGAAACGCTGCCCAACGGCGTGACCTATGAGTCTCTGGATTGCGTCGACAACGGCTTCTACGACAACACCAACGTCTACACCGTGCCTCCCGGCAACTTCTTCATGATGGGCGACAATCGCGACAATTCCACGGATAGCCGGGTGCTGTCGGCGGTCGGTTATGTGCCCTATGAAAACCTGGTCGGGCGCGCGCAGATGATCTTCTTCTCGATCGCCGAGGGCGAGCACGCCTGGCAGATCTGGCGCTGGCCGACGGCGGTGCGCTGGAGCCGCATCTTCTCTATCGTGCGATGAAAGACGATAGCAAAAATCCGATCGACATCGCGGCGGGAACCGACGAATTGACTCCGCCTGAGGCCATTCCGGAATCCGCCGCGGCGAGAAAGAAGCGCAAGACCGCGACGCTGAAGGCGGCTGCGGCCGAGATCGAAATCCGGATCAGCTACGTCTTCAAGGATCCGGTGCTGCTGGCCACTGCTTTTACCCACGTCTCGGCATTGAAGGCCGCGCGTAACCGCGCCGATAGCTACCAGCGCCTTGAATTTCTCGGTGATCATGTGCTCGGCCTGGTCGTGTCCGACATGCTGTACCGGGCTTTTCCGGCCGCCGACGAGGGCGAATTATCGAAGCGACTGGCTGATCTGGTGCGCAAGGAGACCTGCGCCGATGTGGCCCGCGCGCTGGGTCTGCTCGAGGGCATCAAGCTCGGCACGGTCGGCGCCGGCGCCGGCGCCCGGTTGCGCAAATCGGTGCTCGGCGACATCTGCGAGGCGGTGATCGGCGCGATTTTCCTTGATGGGGGCTACCCCGCCGCGGAAAGTTTCGTGCAGCGCAATTGGGTCGAGCGGATGCGCAAGCCGGTGCGGCCATTGCGCGACGCCAAGACCGTGCTGCAGGAATGGGCGCAGGGCAAAGGTCTGCCGACGCCGGTTTACCGCGAGGTCGAGCGATCGGGCCCGCACCACGACCCGCATTTCAAGGTCGCGGTGGATGTCCAGGGCCTGGTGCCCGCGGAAGGCGAGGGCGGCAGCAAGCGCGCCGCCGAGAAGGCGGCCGCGCAGGCCATGATCGCGCGTGAAGGCGTCAGCAGTGGCGGCATTGAAGGATGATGTTTTGAACGTAGCCGACGAACCCCGCGACGAGATTCACGACGAACCGCATGACGCGCCGCATGCGGCGCCGGCCGATACCCGCTGCGGTTTTGTCGCGCTGATCGGCGCGCCCAATGTCGGCAAGTCCACGCTGGTCAATGCGCTGGTCGGCTCCAAGGTTACCATCGTGTCGCGAAAGGTGCAGACCACGCGCGCGCTGATCCGCGGCATCGTGATCGAGGACCATGCCCAGATCATCCTGGTCGACACGCCTGGCATCTTTCAGCCCAAGCGCCGGCTAGACCGTGCCATGGTGAAGACCGCCTGGAGCGGTGCCCATGATGCCGATCTGGTCTGCATCCTGCTCGACGCCCGCGAAGGTATCGATGAGGAGGCCGAGGCGATCTTCAACCAGTTGGAAAAGGTCAATCATCCGAAATTTCTGGTGATCAACAAGGTCGATATCGTCTCCAAGGAAAAGTTGCTGAAAGTGGCGATGGCCGCGAATGAGCGCATGAAATTCGTCGAGACCTTCATGATCTCGGCGATGACCGGCGACGGCGTCGACGATCTGCGCCGCGCGCTGGCCAAGGACGTGCCGCCGGGCCCGTATCACTATCCCGAAGACCAGATGTCGGATGCGCCGATGCGGCACCTCGCGGCCGAGATCACCCGCGAAAAGATTTTCCGCCAGTTGCATCAG
>NZ_JANXTC010000173.1:0-4991 GCF_025356345.1 Tardiphaga sp. | reverse complement strand
AACGCCATGCTCGCCGGTCAGCACGCCGCCGACCTCGACACACAACCGCAAGATATCCGAGCCAAAATCCTCGGCGCGCTGCAGCTCGCCGGGCTTGTTGGCGTCGTACAGGATCAAGGGATGCAGATTGCCATCGCCGGCGTGAAACACATTGGCGACGCCGAGCCCGTATTTCGCCGACATCTCCTTCATCCGCCGCAGCACCAACGGCAGCGCGGCGCGCGGGATGGTGCCGTCCATGCACAGATAATCCGGCGAGATCCGGCCAACCGCGGGGAACGCTGCCTTGCGCCCGGACCAGAACAGCAGCCGCTGCTGCTCCGAGGTCGAGATCTGGCAGGTGGTCGAGCCGCAGCCCAGCGCAATGGCTTCCACCCGCTGGATCAACTCGTCGACCTCGACGCCCGGGCCGTCCAGCTCGATGATTAAGAGTGCCTCGACATCGAGCGGGTAGCCGGCATGAACGAAGGCCTCGGCGGCGTGGATCGCCGGCCGGTCCATCATCTCCATGCCGCCCGGAATGATGCCGGCGCCGTTGATGTCGGCGACGCATTTGCCGGCCTCTTCCACTTCGGCAAAGCCGATCATCAGCGCGCGCGCCGTCTCCGGCTTCTGCAGGATGCGCACCGTGACTTCGGTGATGACGCCGAGCAGGCCCTCGGAACCGGTGATGATGCCCAGCAGGTCATAGCCCGATGGCTCCGCCGACTTGCCGCCGACCTTGATGATCTCGCCCGACATCAGCACGATCTCGCAGCCGAGCAGATTGTTGGTGGTCATGCCGTATTTCAGGCAGTGCACGCCGCCGGAATTCTCCGCGACATTGCCGCCGATCGAGCAGGCGATCTGCGACGACGGGTCGGGCGCGTAATAGAAGCCGGCATGCGCCACCGCCTGGCTGAGCGCCAGGTTGGTGACGCCGGGCTCGGTGACCACCGCGCGGTTGGCCAGATCGATCTCGCGAATCCGCTTGAACTTGCCGAGCCCGAGCAGCACCGCATCGGCCAGCGGCAGCGCGCCGCCCGACAGCGACGTGCCGGAGCCGCGCGGCACCACCTTGATGCCATTGTCGAAGCAGTAGCGCAGCACGCGCGACACCTGCTCGGTGTTGTCAGGCAGCACCACGACCATCGGCGGCTGCCGATAGGCCATCAGCCCGTCGGACTCGTAAGGCAGCATTTCGGCAGCGCTGGAGATCACGCCCTCGCCCGGCACGATCGCGCGCAACGCCGCCACGATCGCTTCGCGGCGACGGAGTACCGCCTGATCCGGCGCGGGCATCATGATCGTCATGTCGTCTCTCCCGCTATTGTTTTATTCATCGCGCGATCGCATAATTTGGAAACAAGCACGTCCCGCCGCGTTTGGGTAGGTCATCACACTAGCATCGGCTGGCCATTCCGGCCCAGTCGCGCTAATTTGTTGCAAGTTTCGCGTGCGAAAAATACCTTTGCAAAGCCCCAACAGAAGAGCCCTCCATGCAGAATTTCGTTCGTCGCGCCGTGATTATCGCTGCCGTCTGCACCGCCGCCTCGTCCGCCGCATCGGCGCAGGACCTCGCCGCCGGCAAGTCGTCGTTCAACAAATGCATGGCCTGCCACGCGATCGGCGAAAACGCCAAGAACAAGGTCGGACCGCAGCTCAACGGCCTGAACGGCCGCAAATCGGGCATTGCGGAAGGCTATTCCTATTCGGACGCCAACAAGAATTCCGGCATCACCTGGGATGAAGCGGTGTTCAAGGAATACATCAAGGACCCGAAGGCCAAGATCCCCGGTACCAAGATGGCGTTTGCCGGCATCAAGAAGGAAACCGAGATCAACGACCTCTGGGCCTACGTCTCGCAGTTCGACAAGGACGGCAAGGTCATCGCGAAGTAACGCTGCTATAGAGCGCGAAGGCCGCTGTTCTATCCCCTCCCCCCTTGCGGGGGAGGGGACACTTCTGACTGTGCCCGCACTGCAGAAGCAACAATCGAAAAATACTTACGCCCCGACCGCCATTCGCGTCGGCAGCACCGCCTGCACCACCAAGCCGCGGGCGCGGGCGTCCATCACGCCCACCGCGCGCAGGGCCAGCAGCGTCACCGTCTGCACCGCGTCGCGCAGCCGGGCGGGATCGTCGAGATTGTCCGGCGCCATCGGTCCGACCAGCGCCTCGTGCAATGCCCCGAGCAGCGCCGCCGCGGCCAGCGCGGTGTCCTGCGCCGGCAGATGTCCGGCGCGGATCGCGGCGCTGATGCGCAGCTCGATTTCGCCGGCGATCTCGCGGCGGCTGGCGAGCCGCGATTCGGTAACGTCGACCTCGACCGGCTCGGCCAGAATGCCCCACGACAATTTACGGTGCGACACCACATGCACGGCGACCGTGGTCACCGCGGCGGCGAGCGCCGAGGACGGCCCCGGCGCGGCATCGGCCGCGCGGCGGATCGCGGCCAGTTCGTCGCGCGAAACGTCGGCGATCAGTTCGGAAATCAGATCGGCCTTGGAGGGGAAATAACGGTACACCGTGCCCGCGGCGACGTTGGCCCGGATCGCGACCGGGGCGATCTGCACGGCGGCCATGCCGCCATCGGCGCAGGTATCCCGCGCGGCTGCCAGAATGGCGCTGCGCCGCGCGGCAAGGCGCTTCACGACCTGTTGGGTCCGCCGGTAAACCATGCGCGTTTCTCATCCCCGGCACCGCTCCGCGGCCGACCGGCCGTCAGAGAACGTGCACGACTTCAAGGTTTTGGGCGGCTTCAGCATTCAGCCGCGATAAGAACTGAACACTAGTTCAGAGTTGTTGACAAGACGTTTTGCCGCAACCCCGGCTACGACCTTAGAGCCCGGTATTATCCTCCGAATCCCATCGCGCGCGCCGCCGCCGCGACCGCCATTCCGGTGATCACCGCGATGAAATCATTGCGCCGGATGATGGTCACCAGCATCGCGGCGACGATGGCAAACATCACCACCGGCCCGCCATTGACCGCCACCGGCAGCGCCGCCGCCACGATGATCGAGCCAGGCAGCGCATCGAGCATGCGGCGGACCCGCGGCGTCACATGGACGTAGCCCATCAGCCAGTAGCCGCCGAGCCGCGAGGCCACGGTCACCGCGGTCATCACGGCGAAGGCGATCATCATGTCGCCGCGCAAGAACTCGTTCACGACGCGGCCCCGTGGGCCGGCGCCGGCTCGTCCATCAGCCCGGCCGAGATCGCGCCGCACAGCGCGCCGGCGATGATGAACCACCAGCCGCCAACCAGCCAGTGCACCAGCAGCGCGACCACGCCCGACACCACCCAGGGAATGGCGCGCCGCGGGCCCTTCCACGCCGGCACCAGCATCGCCGCATAGAACGCCGGCATCACCAGGTCGACGCCGTATTTACGCGGATCGGTGAGCTGCTCGGCGAGCAGGAAACCGGGGATCGCCGAGAACAGCCACACCAGATACAGCACGATGCCGCCGCCGACATAGAACCAGGCATCGGCGCCGCCATGCTCGCGGTAGCGCATCGCCGCCAGCCAGCCGCCATCGGTGACCAGCAGCATCGACGGATAGGCCTGCCAGGCCGGCAGCGTGCCGAACCACGGCCGCAGCGTCGCACTCATCAGCATGAAGCGGACATTGACGGTGAGCGTCAGCAGCGCCAGCGTCGCGATCGACGACGGCGTCAACCGGTCCGGCCAGGACTGCACGGCGACGAATTGCGACAGCCCGCCATAGACGGTGGCCATCATGATCTCGACCTCGGCCAGCGAAAAATGTTTCTGCGCGCACAGCGCGCCGAACGCCATGCCGAACGCCAGTGTGCCCGGCAGCATCGGGCCGATCGCAACGATGCCGGGAAGGATAGCGGCGCTCGACCAATAGGCCGGCGCCTTGTTGATTCCCGTGTGCATGTTGATCCGCCTTTTTTCCAAGCGTGCAGTCCGGCGGCCAAGGGGTCAAGGTGGGCGGGTATCATGGAGGGCATGCAATTCAGTTTGTCATTCCGGGGCGCGAGCGCGCCAGCGGCGAGCGAACCCGGAATCCCGGGATAGGACGATGAACGTTTCGGGGTTCCGGGTTCGCGTTCGGCTGACGCCGTCCGCGCCCCGGAACGACAGTTCGCAGCAGTCCCATCATCGGGAATTCTTCCCGATCCGCGCGCCAAACATTCCCGCCGCTTCAGCGGTATTTTGTTTGAGTAACCCCGTCTCCTCCCGCAGTCTTTCGTCAACGCGCGCAGACGCGACATCGGGGGACGCGATGGCAAATCGATTCATATCAATAGCGGCCATGGCAGGCGCGATGGCCCTGCTATCATTCGCCGCTACGGCCCAGGAAAGGCTTCCGGAAATCCAGGTGATCTCCAATACGCCGGTGCAGGGGCCGGGCGTCGACCGCGACAAGATCCCGTCGCTGACCTCGAGCGTCACCGCCGAGGATTTCCAGCGCAGCCATTCGCCAGACATCACCGACACCCTGTTCCAGCGGGTGCCCGGCGTGTCGCTGTCCGATCCAAACGGCAATGGCGCGCAGCAGGAAATCCGCTACCGCGGCTTCGCGGCATCGCCGCTGCAGGGTACGCCGCAGGGCATCGCGGTCTATATGAACGGCATCCGCCTCAACGAATCCTTCGGCGACACCGTGAACTGGGACCTGATCCCGACCAATGCGATCTCGCGCGCCGACATCTTCACCAACAATCCGGTGTTCGGCCTCAACGCGCTCGGCGGCGCCATCAGCCTGCGGACCAAAAACGGTTTTACCTATCAGGGCCTCGAGGCCGAGGGCCAGGGCGGCTCGTTCGGCCGCGGCCAGGGCGGCCTGCAATATGGCGCGGAGATGGGAAACTGGGGCGTCTACATCGCGGCGCAGGGCCTGACCGACGATGGCTGGCGCAAGGCGTCGCCCGCCCGGCTCGGCCGCTTCTACGGCGACATCGGCTATCGCGACGATCGCGCGGAATTCCATCTCTTTGGCGCGGTGTCGTCGAGTTCGTTCGGCGTCGCCGCGGCGA
>NZ_JANXTC010000156.1:0-3785 GCF_025356345.1 Tardiphaga sp. | reverse complement strand
TAACGATCAGATCGCCTTGATCTTGAAGAACGCGAACACCACCATTTTCAGGAGCAGCACGCCGTGACTGAAGCGCGAGATCTGTGTCTCACCGTAGGCGCGCGCTGCGTAACGGATCGGCAGATCTACTGATTTCAGGTTGAGCTTGGATGCGCCGAAGATCAGATCAAAATCACCGAACGGATCAAAATCTCCGAAATATGCTTTGCCGTCCCGCAACCGGTAATAATCGGCGCGACGCATCACCTTGGTCCCGCACAACGTATCGGTGTAGCGCTGGTTGAGAAGCCAAGAGAACATATACGAGAATAGCTTGTTGGCGATCAGGTTGAGAAATCGCATCGCCTCATCCTCGAGCGGATAGACCAGACGCGAGCCGTTAATGAATTCGCCCTTGCCCGACTTGATGGCATCCCAGAATTTTCCTAATTGCTCCGGCGGCATCGTCAGGTCGGCATCCAAAATCATCAGGACATCGCCGCGCGCAACATCATAGGCCGCAAAAACTGCGTCGGCTTTTCCCTTGCCGGGCTGCCTCATAATTTTGATGTCCTTGCCGGGATAGGCGGCCTGGACACGCTCCATCTCCTCATAGGTACCATCTTTGCTATGGCCCTCGATAAAGATGATTTCGATATCGTCACAGAATTGCGACAGCCGTTGCACAGCAGGCTCGATATTGCCACGTTCGTTGCGCGCGGGGATCACCACCGTCACCGATGCCAGACCGTCATTGAGCTTTTCGAGCGACCGGCACACCACATAATGGCGAAGTGCCAGCGCGCGCAGGCCTGGAAGCACACTGATGAAGCGGTTGATAAAGCGACCGACCCCGAACAGCGAGAACGGCATCAAAATGCGCTGCTCGGATTTCACCGGATCGAAATTCGCGAGCCGCGCCAACCCCCAAATGTCGGCCGGCGCCAGCACGTTTTGCGGCGGATGCGGCATGCGGCGTCCAATCCACTCTGCGAATTTCAGCACGGGGAACCAGAGATGCGAGAAGTATCCAATCACCAGACGCGTCTCACGCGTGCACAAGGGGTGAAGGAGTTCGAAGAAGGCCTGGCAATCGTCGAGCGAACCGACGGTATCGGCAACCAGGATATAGTCGAACGGGCCTTCGAGCGCCTGATAGGTTTCGGCACTTTCGGCGTCGCCTACGATAAAGCTCAAGCCCGGATGTGACGCCTTTGCCTTCGCTATCAGCGGCTCGCAGAAATCGATACCCACCCCAAAGGTCGGGGCGAGCGCAGCCAGCGTATCGCCGGTGCCGCAGCCGATTTCCAAAATCCGCTTGCCTGCCGGAATCAGAAAACGGAGATAGGCCTCGTCCTCGCGGTGGAAAACGCGATTACGCTCGCGCCACATCGGGCGCGCGGCTGCAAAGTCCTTGGCATGTTGGTGCAAAGCTAATTTGCGGGACGTCATCGTCGTCATGAATACGGCCAATCTAGCGCTTGAAACATTGGAAATGGGTCGCCGGGCCGTTTGTAATATTACGGCCGGCACCACTGGTCGGCCCAACCCTGCGCCATCAGCACGTTCCAGAGCCACGAACCATGATTACGGCGGCCTTGCAAATGCTCGGTCCAGACGGCCTCAACCCGCCCCGCGTCGAACCAGCCCTGGCGACGAAGCCGATCCCCCGCCAGCAGATCCGAGGCCCAACCCTTTAACGGGCCGCGAAGCCAGTCGTCGAGCGGTATGCCGAAGCCGGTCTTGGGCCTGTCGATCAGTGACTTCGGCACATGGCGATCCAGCACCTGGCGGACCAGCCACTTGCCCTGGCCGTCGCGGACCTTGAAGTCAGGCGGCAGCCGGCAGCTGAATTCGGCAACATCCCGATCGAGGAACGGCACCCGGGTCTCAAGGCCGACGGACATCGCTGCTCGATCGATCTTCTGCAGGATATCGTCGGTCAAATAGCTCAGGGTGTCCGACAACGTCATGCGGTCCAGCGGATCGATCGGCACATCGACCATCGCCATTTGCCCGTTAAACCAGCTTTCCGGCTCGGCTCCACCGATAATGATGGAAGCAGGTTCATCCTCGATTGAGCTAAGCAGGCGGTACATCTCGTCGAATGTCCCAGCATCCACGATGCGCCGGATCTTGGATAACCGATCTCCGACACGCGGGATCCGGTAACGTTGCGGCAACATCCGACCGGCGAGGCGTCCAACCGTATTGGCCGGCTCCGGCGCCACGGCACCGATCAAACCAGCCAGCGCCTTTCTTACCGGCAACGGTAGCGCACCAAATCGCTGATGCAACCTGGCCCCCCAGACATGCCGGTTATAGCCGCCAAACAGTTCATCGCCGGCATCGCCGGACAGCGCTACCGTTACATGGCGGCGTGCCAGCGTGGCTACCAGCGTAGTCGGAACTTGCGATGAATCGCCGAACGGCTCGTCGTAGATCTCGGCCATGCGGGGAATTAGCGCGCGCGCATCTGACGAAGCAACGATCCACTCAGTATGATCGGTGCCCAGATGCTCGGCCACGCATCGAGCGTTCGCCGCCTCGTTGAAATCGGACTCCGCAAAGCCAATGGAGAATGTCCTGACCGGCCGGGTTGAATGCTTCTGCATGAGCGCGACTATGGTCGAGGAATCGATGCCGCCCGACAAAAACGCTCCAAGCGAAACGTCGGAGATCGACTGACGCTGCACCGCCTGCGACAGAAGTCGCTCGAGTTCCTCGGTAGCTTGGACGGGATCCGCCAGGCGCGCCTGCTGGCCGTCGACCACGTGCTGACGCATCGACCAGTAGGCCTCCGGCTTCACGTCTTCGCCGGCCGTCGCGCATCCGCTGAAACACACCAGCGTGCCGGGAGCGAGCTTGCTGACGCCCTGCCAGATCGTCAGTGGCGTGGGCACGTAGGAATAACGCATGTAGGCGGTCAAGGCCTCGCGATCGACCGATCCGTGCCAATCGGGATGGACCGCAAAGGCCTTCAGTTCCGACGCGAATACCAGGTCGCGGCCGACCCAGCCATAAAACAGTGGCTTTTCGCCAAACCGGTCGCGGCAAAGCGTCAAAACGCCATCTCGAGCATCCCAGAGTGCGAAAGCGAACATGCCGTTGAACCGGTTCAGCGCCTGCTTCACGCCCCAGTGGCGAATGGCCACGAGAAGTGTCTCGGTGTCGGAATGTCCCGCCCAATTCGGCGCCGCACCGGCGCTTTCCAGATCCGCGCGAATATCGAGATGGTTGTAGATTTCACCGTTGTAAGTGATGGTGAAGCGACCGTCCGCGCTGCGCATCGGTTGCGCGCCGGCAGTCGTTAGATCGAGGATGGATAGCCGCCGGTGCCCGAACGACACCCCCGCCGCCGCATCGGTCCACAGCCCGCCGGCATCGGGGCCACGATGGGCGAGCGTGCCGGTCATTGTCGACACGCGATCCGCCAGCGCCGCGGCATCGCCACCGCTCGGTCGAAAGACGCCTGCAATTCCGCACATCTGCTAGATCCTCCGCGCTGCTGCAAAGCAATTGTGGATCACAGCGGCGAGCGCGCGGTGGCGTAACGGCGCATGCATCCACGACTGCAGCAAATCCGCGATAGCCCCTGCCCTGCTTCCGGATCGCGACATCGCAGCCGCGCGTTCCAGG
The DNA here is from genome assembly GCF_025356345.1 of Tardiphaga sp. Classification (GTDB taxonomy): domain Bacteria; phylum Pseudomonadota; class Alphaproteobacteria; order Rhizobiales; family Xanthobacteraceae; genus Tardiphaga. The sequence continues at coordinate 167 of NZ_JANXTC010000156.1, read as the reverse complement.
TGGTATGCGGCCAGGAAATGCCGCCGATCGGCCGGCGCCAGCTTCGCCACATGCCTGGCGCGGATCTTCTCGAGCGCTTCGAGCACCGCACTCTGGCTGACACCGGTGGACGGCTCGATTTGCGCGAGCGGTTCAGCGAGAAAGCCGAGCGACCGCCCGGACATGGC
>NZ_JANXTC010000122.1:0-3757 GCF_025356345.1 Tardiphaga sp. | reverse complement strand
ACGGCCCCGGCTCAGCAGCGCACCACGTCGCAAGTGCGACGTAGTGCGCTGCGTCCGGGGCAAGAGCTTCGAGAAAGAATCTTATATGACCACTCCCGCCCGCCCGCCATTCCGCCTCAATAATTCCGAACTGTGGACCGGTCTGCTGGGCCTCGCGCTCGCCGCGTTCGTGATCTGGTCGGGGTTGAAGCTCAAGCTCGGCACCATCAACGATCCCGGCTCCGGCTACGTACTGTTCTACACCGGCATTCTGATGTGCCTGTTCGCGACGTTCATCAGCATCGCCGCGGTGACCGAGGGCGGGCCGACCTTCGGATCGCGCTGGGACGATGCGCGCTGGACCAAGCCGGTCGTCATCATCGCCAGCCTGATTGCCTATTCCTTCGCGCTCGACCAGCTGGGCTTTCTGATCGCCACCATCCCGCTGATGCTGCTGCTGCTGCGTGCCATCGACCCGGTGCGCTGGACGCTGGCGATTCCGCTGGCGATCCTGGCGCCGCTGGGCGTGTGGTGGGTGCTGAAGCACGCCCTCCTGATCCAGCTGCCCTCGGGCATCTTCGAAATCGGCTGACCGGAACGAACATCATGGACGTCATCTATAATGTGATGCAGGGGTTCGGCGTTGCGCTGCAGCCGATCAACATCCTGTATTGTTTTCTCGGCGTGTTCATCGGCACGCTGGTCGGTGTGCTGCCGGGCATCGGCCCGATCTCGGCGATGTCGCTGCTGCTGCCGATCACGCTGTCCGGCACGCCGGAATCCGGCATCATCATGATGGCCGGCATCTATTACGGCTCGATGTATGGTGGCTCCACCACCTCGATCCTGGTCAACATTCCCGGCGAGGCGGCGTCCGTCGTCACCTGTATCGATGGACACCAGATGGCCAAGCAGGGCCGGGCGGGTCCGGCGCTCGGCATCTCGGCGCTCGGCTCCTTCATCGCCGGCACGTTCTCGCTGGTCGCCCTGATGCTGGTCGCGCCGTCGCTCGCCAGTGTCGCGATCGCCTTTGGCCCGGCCGAATATGCCAGCCTGATGGTGCTCGGCCTGGTGGTGTTGACCTTCCTGACCCAGGGATCGATGGCCAAGGCGCTGCTGATGGCGTGCATCGGCATCGTGCTCGGCCTGATTGGGCTCGATGGCATCACCGCGCAGCCGCGCCTGACTTTCGGTCGCCTCGAGCTAATCGACGGCATCGGCCTGGTGCCGGTGGTGATGGGTCTGTTTGGCCTCGCCGAGGTGCTGCTCAACACCGAGCAGGTGATCAAGCGCGACATCATCAATGCCAAGATCACTCAATTGCTGCCCAGCAAGGCCGACTGGAAGGCCAGCGCCGGTCCGATCGGACGTGGCACCATTCTCGGCTTCTTCCTCGGCATCCTGCCTGGCGGTGGCGCGGTGGTGGCGTCTTTCGCTTCCTATGCGCTGGAGAAGCGGTTGTCGAAGACGCCGGAACGCTTTGGTCGTGGCGCCATCGAGGGCGTCGCGGGGCCGGAGGCGGCCAACAATGCCGCGGCCGGCGGCGCCTTTATTCCGCTGATGACGCTGGGCATCCCACCCAATGTCGTGATGGCGCTGCTGCTCGGCGCCTTTGTCATCCACGGCCTGCAGCCGGGGCCGTTGCTGATCTCGCAGAACCCCGGGCTGTTCTGGGGCATCGTCGCCAGCATGTATATCGGCAACGCGATGCTGCTGGTGCTGAACCTGCCGCTGATCGGGATGTGGGTGCAGCTCCTGAAACTGCCCTACAACGTGCTGTTTCCGATGATCATCTTGTTCACCATCATCGGCGTGTATTGCAGCAGCAACAATGTATTCGACGTCTACGTCATGGTCGGCTTCGGCGTGATCGGCTATTTCATGCGCAAGTTCGGTTACGAGCCGGCGCCCTTGGTGCTGGCCTTCGTGCTCGGGCCGCTACTGGAAAACAATCTGCGCAAATCGCTGATCCTGTCGCAGGGCGACCTGATGACCTTTGTGGAGCGGCCGATCTCGGCCGTCTGCCTGGCGCTGGCGCTGCTGCTTCTGATTGGTCCGCTGCTGCCATCGTTCCGCCGCAAGAGGGCGCTGGTGGCGCTCGACGAGGGGGCCTGATCCGAGTGCGACAATCTCGGGGACCATCGTGCCGGCATTGATCTGGATCAACCGGGCACGCGCTGATCGCGGTCAAGTGATGCGTGATCAGCCGGACCGGACCCGACATGGACAATGCCAGTACCTCGACCGAACCCTGCGTCGGGTCGGAGCGGCGCATATGCGAGCATCCGCGCAGTGAAAATGGCTGCGACGAATGCCGGGTGCGCTCGTTCAGCGTCTGCGGCGCGCTGCAGCCCGGAGAACTGGCTGAACTGAACCGCATCAGCCAGATCAAGCACTACGCACATAAGGCGATGCTGTTCGATCAGGGAGCGCCGGCCGATGGCGTATTCAACCTGATCGACGGCGTGGTGCGGCTTTACAAGTCGCTGCCCGACGGGCGTCGTCAGATCGTCGGCTTCGCGCTGCCCGGCGATTTTCTCGGACTGGCGTTACTCGATCGGCACGGCGTGGCGGCGGAGGCGGTGACGGATGTCCAAGCCTGCCGCTTCGCCCGCACCGCCTTCATCAGCTATGTCGAGGGCCGGCCGCATCTGTTGCGGCGAATGTACGAATTCGCCGGGCACGAACTCGCCATGGCCCAGGACCAGATGCTGCTGCTGGGGCGTCGCACCGCCGATGAAAAGGTCGCCGCCTTCCTGCTGCAGTTGCAATCCCGCTATGGTCGGATTGGCGCCATGTCGGTGAATCTGCCATTGCCGATGGGCCGGCAGGACATTGCCGACTATCTCGGTCTCACCATCGAGACCGTGAGCCGGACGCTGACGAAATTCGCCCGGGAGAAGATCCTGGTCGTGGTTCCGGGCGGCGTTCGGCTTCTCAATACGGAGTGGCTGGAAAAACTCGCCGCGGCATGACCCCGTCGGCTGGATTTTGACTCAGCTCAAGGCGCTTCGGCACGACCGACCTAGGCTTGCTCATCCATCCAAGGAGAGCGAGATGCCCCTCGATAGCCTGCTGGTCGCCTGTGCCGTCGTCCTGATGTTCCTGTGCTTCGCCGTTCCGGTGGCGTGGGCAGTGCAGCACAGCACCAAGGACTAAGGGCCCTCGACCCCGCCTCAATTAGCTGATTATTGCTCCGAAACATGCCATGAAGCTGGCGCCGCGCGACGTTTCGCGCGGCTGGTGATGGTGCGCGAAGGAGAATGATGTGGCTGCCCATATAAGCCCGCTGGCCGGCAAGACGCTCGATCCTGCTCTGCTGGTCAACGTGCCGCGTTTGATCACGGCCTATTTCGCCGGCAAGCCCGATCCGAAAATTCCGGCGCAGCGCGTCGCCTTCGGCACCTCGGGTCATCGCGGCTCGGCCCTCAATACCTCGTTCAACGAAAACCACATCCTGGCGATCGCGCAGGCGATCTGCGACTACCGTGCCGGCGCCGGCATCGACGGACCGCTGTTCATCGGCATCGACACCCATGCATTGGCCGAGCCTGCGCTGGCCAGTGCGTTGGAAGTATTCGCCGCCAATGGCGTGCAGGTAATGATCGACCAGCATGATGGCTACACGCCGACGCCGGTGATCAGCCATGCCATCCTGACCTACAACCGAGGCCGCGGCGGCGGCTTCGCCGACGGCGTGGTGGTGACGCCCTCGCATAATCCGCCGGAAGATGGTGGCTTTAAATACAACCCGCCCAATGGCGGCCCGGCCGACACC
>NZ_JANXTC010000083.1:0-19223 GCF_025356345.1 Tardiphaga sp. | reverse complement strand
ACGGCCGACGGCGGTGACGGATGAAGGGGCCTGCAGGGTTCGAAGCTTGTGGCGGCCCCTCAGCCGTCCGCGCTCCGCGCTGCCCCCTCCTCTCCCATAAAGGGAGGGGAGGGAAGCGCGCGTGGCTAGCCGCGCCCCCTGGTCGGGATCTTGTTGAATGGCACGTCCTTGTCGACGCGGATGTCGCCGGGCAGGCCGAGAACGCGTTCGGCGATGATGTTGCGCAAGATCTCGTCGGTGCCGCCAGCAATGCGGATCGACGGCGATTGCAGGATGATGGCCTGGAATTCGCCGCCCGCTTCGGCATCGGCGCCGTACAAAGCACCGCTGGCGCCCTGCAGGTCGGCGGCGAATGTCGCGATATCCTGCGACATCGCGCCGGACACCAGCTTGCCGATCGAATTTTCCGGCCCCGGCCGCTCGCCTTTCGACAGTGCCGAGATGGCGCGGTAGCTGGTGTATTTGAGGCCGGAATTCTACACCGCCCAGTTCGCCAGCTTCGATCGCACCGCGGGATCGTCGATCGCTGGACCGTCTTCCAGCATCAGGCTGCTGCAGAAATCGAACAATTCGGGAAAGCCGGTGGCCAGGCGCGCACCGATCGACATCCGCTCGTTCATCAACGTCGTCAGCGACACGTTCCAGCCATCGCCGACCGCGCCGAGCCGCTGGCTGTCGGGAATCCGCACATTGGTGAAGAACACCTCGTTGAATTCCTGCTGGCCATTGGCCTGCTTGATCGGCTTCACCTCGACGCCCGCGCTCTTCATGTCGAGGAAGAACATGGTGAGGCCCTTGTGCTTGGGCACATTGGGATCGGTGCGGGTGATCAGAATGCCAAAATCGGAATAATGCGCGCCCGAGGTCCAGATTTTCTGGCCGTTGATGATCCAGTCGTCGCCGTCCTTTTCGGCGCGGGTGCGCAGGCCCGCCACGTCCGAGCCGCCGGCAGGCTCGGAGAACAACTGGCACCAGATGGCCTCGCCGGACGCCATCGGCGGCAGATATTTGCGCTTCTGCATCTCGTCGGCATAGGCCATCACGGTGGGTCCGCACATGCCCTGTCCGATCGCGAACGGCCGCGCCAGCTTGTCGTAGACGCCCTCTTCCTGCTGCCAGATCACGCGTTCGATCGGCGTCGATCCGCAGCCGCCATATTCCTTCGGCCAGTGCAGGCAGGCCCAGCCGGCATCGGCCTTCTTCTTTTGCCAGGCCTTGGCGACATCGACCATCGCATCGCGCTTCTCGCCGGCGCGCTGCGCCGACGGCCGGGTGAGTTCGGCCTCGAGATGCTTCGGCGCGTGCGCATCGATCCAGGCACGGGCCTCGGCGCGAAACGCGGCTTCATCGGGCGTGTCGTCGAAATTCATGTACTCACTCCTTGCGGCGTCTTTTACTTCCCTCTCCCCTCGTGGGAAAGGGTGGCCGCGCGGCAGCGTGGCCGGGTGAGGGGTCGTGTTTACGCAAAAGCTCCTTCATTCGACGCGGATTTGGTCCGCGCCACCTTTTCCCACAAGGGGAGGAGGAAGAAGGGCTACGTTGCTTCTAGCGTCCCCGTGTGGGAATTTGATTGAACGGCACATTCTTGTCGACGCGGATGTCGCCCGGAAGACCCAGCACGCGTTCCGCGATGATGTTGCGCAGGATCTCATCGGTACCGCCCTCGACGCGGGTGGCCGGCGAGCGCAGCAGGATGGCCTGGAATTTCCCGGCTACCTCCGCTTCGTCCGGGCCCGACAGCACGCCGGAGGCGCCCTGCAAATCCAGCGCATAGGTCGCCACATCCTGCAGCATCGAGCCGGCGACCAGCTTGCCGATCGAGTTCTCCGGCCCCGGCCGCTCGCCCTTCGACAGCGCGGAAATCGCACGAAAACTGGTGTATTTTAGACCGCTCGCGCGCACCGCCCAGTTCGCCAGTTTCGAGCGCACCGCGCGGTCGTCGATCGCCGGACCTTCCTCCAGCAAGAAGTTGCTGCAGAACTCGAACAGTTCGGGCACGCCGGTCGCCATGTTGGCGCCGATCGCCATGCGTTCGTTCATCAGCGTGGTCAGCGACACGTTCCAGCCATCACCGACTTCGCCGAGCCGCTGCGAATCCGGAATCCGAACATCGGTGAAATAGACCTCGTTGAATTCAGACTGGCCATTGGCCTGCTTGATCGGCCTCACTTCAACACCGGGGCTCTTCATGTCGAGGAAGAACATGGTGAGCCCCTTGTGCTTGGGCACGTTTGGATCGGTGCGGGTAATCAGGATTCCGTAATCGGAATAATGCGCGCCGGAGGTCCAGATCTTCTGGCCGTTGATGATCCAGCCATCGCCGTCCTTTTCGGCGCGGGTGCGCAGGCCCGCCACGTCGGAGCCGCCGGCGGGCTCGGAAAACAGCTGGCACCAGATGTTCTCGCCGGACGCCAGCGGCGGCAGATAGCGCCGCTTCTGGTCTTCCTGCGCATAGGCCATCATGGTCGGCCCGCACATGCCGTGGCCGATGATGAACAGCGCGCCGAGTTTGCCAAACACGCCCTCTTCTTGCTGCCAGATCACCCGCTCGATCGGCGACGACCCGCGGCCGCCATATTCCTTCGGCCAGTGCGGCACCGCCCAGCCGGCATCGGCCTTCTTCTGCTGCCAGGCTTTTGCGACTTCAAGGATGTTTCCGGAACGCAACTGGATACGGCCGAGCGAGGCCTTCTTCAGTTCGTCCTCATATTGCTTCGGCGCATTGGCCGCGATCCAGGCGCGGGCCTCGGCGCGAAAGGCGGCTTGCTGCGGGGTATCGTCGAAATTCATGGTCGTGATCCTTTCTTCCTTCCTTCTCCCCTTGTGGGAGAAGGTGGCACGGCCGAAGGCCGTGACGGATGAGGGGTACTGCCGGGCTCGGAGCTTGTGGCTACCCCACACCCGTCCGCGCTACGCGCGGCCCCCCTCTCCCACAGGGGGAGAGGGCAGAAACAAAGAATTACGCCGCATTCCTTTGCCGCATGCGGTCGATCAGGGCGTCTTCCCAGTACGACAGGCTGCCGAGTCCGACCGCTAGCGCGTTGGCGCGGCGATAGTACAGATGGCAGTCGAACTCCCAGGTGAAACCCATGCCGCCATGGACCTGGATGTTGTTCTTGGCACAGTGCTGGAACGCCTGCGTCGCACTGATGCGCGCGGTGGCGGCGGCTTCCGGCAGTTCGGCGGCATTGGTCGACAGCGCCCAGGCGCCGTAATAGCAATTGGAGCGCGCCAGCGTCGCCGAGACGTACATGTCGGCGAGCATGTGCTTGATCGCCTGGAACGAGCCTATCTGGCGGCCGAAGGCGATGCGGTCAAGCGCGTAGTCGCGGCCCATCTCCAGCGCACGGTCGGCGCCGCCGACCTGCTCGAAGCCGATCAACACTGCGGCGCGATCGAGCACCTGCGTAACGATGCCCCAGCCCTCGCCCGCGGCGCCGAGCGGCTCGGCCTTGACGTTCTTGAAGGAGATCTCGGCCTGGTTACGCGACGGATCGATACCAGCCAGTGCCTTGGCCTCCACACCTTCGGCGGCGAGTTCGACGAGGAACAGCGAGATATCACTGTCGCGACCGGTGGAGCCGGTGCGCGCGGCGACGATGGCAAAATTGGCAATCGCGCCATCGGGCACCGGGCGCTTGACACCATTCAGCACACCGTTGGCGGCGGTCAGCTTGATCGCCTTCGGCGATGGATTGCCCGGGCCTTCGAACAGCGCCAGCGTACCGATCGCAGCCCCCGTCGCAATCGCCGGCAGCCACTTCGCCTTCTGCGCCTCGGAGCCGGCTAGCAGCAGCGCTTCCACTGCCAGATACACCGTCGAGGAGAACGGCACCGGCGCGAGCGCGCGACCGATTTCCTCGGCGATCACACACAACTCGAGATGCCCGGCGCCGGAGCCACCGAACGCTTCCGGGATGGTGACGCCGAGGAAGCCCATATCGGCAAGGCCCTTCCACAGTTCGCGATCATACGGCGCCTTGCCGTCGATCACCTCGCGCACGGCCTTCGGCGGGCATTTTTCGGAAAGAAAACGCCGCGCTTCGTCGCGCAGTTGCTTCTGGTCGTCGGAGAAATCGAAATTCATGGCGGTTACTCATTTGTGTCGGATTGGTAGAGCGCCTTCACGAAACCCATCGCAACGATGTTTACGATTGATGGGTTTCGCTACGCTCTACCCATTCTACGGATTCTCATTTTTAATTCAGCACTATCACATCTTCACCCGGCAGTTCGGCATAGAGCTGCTGGACCAGGTCGGCGCGGCGTTGCAAGCCGGCGCGCTGGTTGATGTAGCCCTTGTCGGTCAACTCGCTGCCGTCCACCGAGGCCGGTTCGACCATCAGCATCACACGCGCGATGCGACGGCTGCTCGCGCCTTCGGTAGAAGCATTGTGCGCCTGCAGGCCCTTCCTCAGACAGGCCAGCACCGCCGGATGCTTGACAACATCGTCGAAGCTCGCCTCCGGGTTGCCAATCAGGATCCGGCAGGCGGCGAGGTTGGGCCACGCCAGCAGCCCGATCCACGGCCGGTCCTGCCCGGTGACCAGCGCGTCCTGCACCACCGGGGTAGCAGCGGCGATGGCGTCGGTGCGCAGGCTGCCGACATGGACAAAGGTGCCGGTGGTCAGTTTGAAATCCTCGACGACGCGGCCGGAAAAGATCAGGCCCTGTACCGGGTCGTCGTCGTCAACGAAGATGCCGGCATCGCCGATCTTGTAAAACCCTTCCTCGTCGAATGCGGCCTCGGTCAATTCGGGCTGCCGGTAATAGCCGGGCATCACATTGATACCACGCAGCCGCAATTCGTACTTGGAATCCACCGGCACCATCTTCAGCTCGACGCCAGGGAACGGCAGGCCGATCAGACCGACGCGCTCGGTATCCCAATAGGTACCGGTCGAGGTCGGCGAGGTCTCGGTGCAGCCCCAGCCGGTGTAGAAGACGATGCGCTCGCCAGTGGTACGGATCGCCAACGCCTGCATGCGGTCATACAGATCGTCGGGCAGCCGAGCCCCGCCATAGCCCATCACACCCATATTCTTGAAGAAAGAACGACACAGCGCATCGTCCTTTTCCATGGCCGCGGCGAGAGCCGCGTAGCCCGCCGGGACGTTGGCATAGTAGGTCGGCGATATCTCGCGCAAATTGCGCAGCGTCTCGTCGATCATGCCGGGCATCGGCCGGCCATCGTCGATATACAGCGTGCCGCCCTCGATCAGCAGCGGATGAAACAGCGCGTTGCCGCCCATGGTGTGGTTCCACGGCATCCAGTCCAGATAGACCGGCGGCGCGGCGGCGGGATCGCGCGGGCGGACCTGCATCATCATCGCGGCGTTCGAGCACATCATCGCCTGGGTGTTGATGACCGCCTTCGGCATCCCCGTGGAGCCGGACGTGAACAGCAGCTTGCCTATCGTGTCGGGCGTGATTTTCGCGATCGATTCCTCAACCGCCGGGGTCACGTTCGTCGCGGCCATCTCGGCATAGGCGGTGCTGGCAATGCCTGCGGGCGGACGATCGACGTGGACGACGCGGATGCCGGTGAGGTCGAGCGCGTCAAGCGCCTTCTGGAACGTCGGGCCGTCCTGCACCATCACCACCGCGGGCTGGATCAGGCCGAACAGATATTTCAGCTTGGCGTGGTCCTGGCTCATCAGCGAATAGGCCGGCGACACCGGCGCCGCCGGATGCCTGGCCTGCATCGAGGCCTGGGTCATCAGCGCGTGCTCAATGGAATTGCCGGACAGGATCGCGATCGGGCGATCGGCCTCCAGCTTCATGTCGAGCAACGCCTGGGTCAGCGCATCAACCGTTCGCTTTGCCTCGGCATAAGTGACATAGCGCCACTGCCGCTCGGTGCCGGCGCGCTGCGCCAGCCAGACATGGGCGGGTCGCAGTCTTGCCCATTTGTCCAGCGAGGCCGGCAGGTGGGTCTGATAGTCCACCAGTGGTACCCGCGACTTCAGGACGATGACGCCATCCGGTCGGCGCTCGACATCGATATCGCGCTTCATCCAGTTGATCTTGCGGAAGGCGGGTTTGGTGAGCACCGCCGCGGACTGCGCGTTCATCTCAATCTCCCGGGTGTTTTGGTAGCAGTTGGTCTCTTGAATGGACCTTGTTGTCGAGGCGGTCTTCGATGCGCCCTCTCCCCTTGTGGCAGAGGGCGCGCTGAAATCGGCCGAGTGCGCGGTCGGAAGAGGGGGAGAGGCTTGGCGCGGCTCTCTCCCGCCTTCGCTGCGCTCAGGCACCCTCTCCCACCTCGCGCCGCTGCGCTGGGGGAGAGGGAAGAAACTGGCAGCCTACCTTGGCGCCATGCGGATGGCGCCATCCAGACGGATGGTTTCGCCGTTCAGCATCGGGTTCTCGACGATATGAACCGCGAGCATGCCATATTCCGACGCGTCACCAAGCCGGGCGGGATGCGGGACCTGGGCGCCGAGGCTGGCGCGCGCCTCCTCGTTGAGCCCCATTAGCAGCGGCGTCAGGAACAGGCCCGGCGCGATGGTGTTGACGCGGATTTTCTGCGACGACAGGTCGCGTGCCGCCGGCAAGGTCAGACCCACCACGCCACCCTTGGAGGCGGCATAGGCGATCTGGCCGATCTGGCCTTCATAGGCCGCCACCGAGGCGGTGTTGATGATGACGCCGCGCTCTTCGCCAATGACTTCCTGCTTCACCAGCTGTTCGGCGAACAGCCGGAGCACGTTGAAGGTGCCGATCAGATTGACCATGATGACGTTGGTGAATTTTTCCAGCGGATAGACGCCCTGCTTGCCGACGATGCGCTGCGAACCGCCGATGCCGGCGCAGTTCACCAGCACGCGCGCGGTGCCGTGCGCGGCTTCCGCCTTGGTGAGGCCAGCCTTGACCTGATCCTCGCTGGTGACGTCGCCGACGACAGCGAGGCCCTTGATTTCCGCGGCGACCGCCTCGGCATTTTCCTGGCTACGATCGAACACCGCGACCTTGGCGCCCTTGGCGGCCATCGCGCGGGCGGTAGCGGCACCGAGCCCCGAACCACCGCCGGTAATGAATACGGCCACATCTTTCAGCTGCATCGAGTTTGCCTTTCCTTGGGCGTTTCCTGATCGTTTTTTGAAGTCTTGTTTTTAGAAAAAAGTCCTTGGACGTTTCTTATTTTATTGTTCGAACGATACGTTGACCGTTCCTTGAATTGCTTTCTCGAAGAGTTTCCTTGGGCGTTTCCCGCTTGCATTTTTTTCTTGGTCGCTTCGCCTGGTCGTAATCTTCCTTGGGGCCGTTTCTTCTTAGCTCTGGCCGTCAGGCGGTTGCTTCCGCCTTTTTATTGGTCAGCATCCCACCGAGCAACATCGACTCCATATGGGCGACGTAGTCTCGACAGACTTCCTCCGTCACCGGGCCGACGCCAATGGCGCGCGACATCGCATGACGGCTGAAGAACAGGTTGTCGCAAGCGCCGATCAGGCTGGTGTAGAACAGCACCGGATCGATCTTGTGAAATTCACCGCTCTCGAAACCTTCCGCCAGCAAGCGGCGATGGAAATCGAGCAGCGGACCGATGAAGAACTTCGATACTTCATCGGCCGCCTCATTGCCGCTCTCATGCAGCAGATAGTGGATCAGCCGGTTCATGTAAGGAAACTGGTGATAGGCCTTGATGATGCCGGCGATGTGCAGCTTGAGCTTGGCGCTGGCCGGAATCGGCTGTGCCATCAAATAATCGAGGTTGGTCATTTCGGTGGCGGCATCGCGCGCCAGCAAGGCCAGCAGCAGACCGTCCTTGTTGCCGAAATGATATTTAACCAGCGCCGCATTGACCCCGGAGCGCTGCGCGATCTCGCTCAGCGACACTTCGATCGAATTGCTGGCGATCATCAATTCACTCGCCGCCAGCAATAGTTTGTCGGCCGTCGGATTGCGTCCGGCGACTCGGGCTGGGGTGCTGGTGTGCGGGTTCGGCGTCATTGGATGCGCAGATAACCCGAGGACGGCGATCGTTTCAAGAGTTAATTGAGCGATTGACTAAGCTTATCCTGAACCTTTTAATCCTGCGATCAAAACGCCGACATAACAGGCAAAGGGAGACCGCACATGGCTGAGGCCTATATCGTCGCCGCCGCACGCACTGCAGGCGGCCGCAAGGGAGGTCGCCTGTCGGGCTGGCACCCCGCCGATCTCGCCGCTTCCGTGCTCAACGAGTTGGTCACCCGCTCCGGCGTCGATCCGGCCGCGATCGAAGACGTCATCATGGGCTGCGTCGGCCAGGGCGGCGAGCAGGCCGTCAATGTCGCGCGCAACGCGGTTCTGGCGTCCCGATTGCCGGAGAGCGTGCCCGGCACCTCAATCGACCGGCAGTGCGGGTCATCGCAGCAGGCGCTGCATTTCGCCGCACAGGCGGTGATGTCCGGCGCCATGGACATCGTCATTGCCGCGGGTGTCGAGAGCATGACCCGCGTCCCGATGGGCTCGCCGAGCAGCCTCGCCGCCAAGGCGGGCCTCGGCACCTACAAAAGCCCGGGCATGGAGCAACGTTACCCCAACATCCAGTTCAACCAGTTCACCGGCGCAGAGATGGTCGCCGAAAAATACGGCCTCTCGAAGGATGATCTCGATCAATATGCCTTTGAAAGCCACCAGCGCGCCATTGCCGCGACCCAGGCCGGCCGTTTCAAGGATGAAATCATCCCGCTCGCGATCACCCGCGCCGACGGCTCAACCGACACCCACCACATCGATGAGGGCATCCGCTTCGACGCCACGCTCGACGGCATTCGCGGCGTCAAGCTGATTGCCGAGAACGGCCGGCTGACCGCCGCATCCGCCAGCCAGATCTGCGACGGCGCCTCCGGTGTCATGGTCGTCAACGAGGCTGGCCTTAAAACCCTCGGCGTCAAACCGCTGGCCCGCATCCATCACATGACCATGATGGGCGGCGACCCCGTCATCATGCTGGAAGCGCCGCTGCCCGCCACCGAGCGCGCATTGAAGAAAGCCGGCATGAAGATCAACGACATCGATTTGTTCGAGGTCAACGAGGCGTTTGCATCGGTGCCGGCGGCCTGGCTGAAGAGCACCGGCGCCGATCCGGCCCGGCTCAACGTCAATGGCGGCGCCATCGCACTCGGCCATCCGCTCGGCGGCTCGGGCACCAAGCTGATGACCACGCTGATCCACGCTTTGAAGCAAAACAACAAGCGCTATGGGCTGCAGACCATGTGCGAAGGCGGCGGCATGGCCAATGTGACGATCATCGAACGGCTGTAACTCTGATCTGGCTTCCCTGTCCCCCGGTCGGAGAGGGTGGCCGCGCGAAGCGCGGACGGGTCAGGGGGAAATGTCGTGCCCCCTCATCCGACGCGGACTTCGCCCGCGCCACCTACTCCCACAAGGGGAAAAAGGGGGAAAGAAAGCGCAACGCAATCCAAATCACCACGAGTGGAAAAATCCGCCGGCCTCCGAGGAAACGCCATGACGCACCCATCGATTCATGCCCGAACGACGCCCGACAAGATCGCCTATCTGATGGCGGGTTCGGGCCAATCCATCACCTATCGTCAGCTCGATGAACGCTCCAACCAGGGCGCGCAGCTATTTAGGTCCCTCGGCCTGAAGGCTGGCGATCACATCGCCTTCTTGATGGAGAACCGGCTGGAATTCATGCAGATCTGCTGGGCAGCGCAACGCGCCGGACTGTATTACACCGCGATCAGCCGCTACCTCACAGCCGACGAGATCGCCTACATCGTGAAGGATTGCGGCGCCCGAATCGTCATTACCTCGCCGAAAGGCGCCGAGGTCATCGCCCCGCTGATTCCGGACGCGCCGGACACGCTGTTTTACATTGTCGACGACCCGCGTGACGGCTTTCGCGATTGGGACACCGCACTCGCCGCGCAGCCGACCACGCCGATCGCAGACGAGGTAGCGGGCACCGATATGCTCTATTCGTCGGGCACCACCGGGCGGCCGAAGGGCATCAAGCGCGCCTCAGAGAAGACCCCGATCGACGTGCCCAGTCCGTTTTTGAAAAAGCTCTGCGGCGACATGTGTGGCATGAACGCCGACAGCATCTATCTGTCGCCGGCGCCACTATATCACGCCGCTCCGTTGCGCTTCAACATGATGGCGATCACGCTCGGCGGCACCTCGGTGATCATGGAATCCTTCGACGCCGAGGAATTTTTGAAGCTGGTCGAGAAGCACCGAATCACCCAGTCGCAACTGGTGCCGACCATGTTCGTCCGTATGCTCAAACTGCCCGGGGAAGTGCGGCTTCGCTACGATGTGTCGTCACTGAACGGTGCGATTCATGCCGCCGCGCCCTGCCCGGCCGACGTCAAGGCACGGATGATCGACTGGTGGGGACCGATCCTGATCGAGTACTATGCCGGCTCCGAAGGCAACGGCGTCACGGTGTCGGATTCGCAGCAATGGCTGTCGCATCGCGGCACCGTGGGTAAGGCGGTGACCGGCGTGGTCAAGATCGTCGGCGACGACGAGCAAGAAATGCCGACCGGCGAAATCGGCACGGTGTATTTCGCCGACGCGCCAGTATTCTCCTATCACAACGACCCCGAGAAGACGAAGCGCGCCTATAACGACAGGGGCTGGTCGACGCTCGGCGATGTCGGCTATCTCGACGGCGAGGGCTTTTTGTATCTCACCGACCGCAAGTCCTACATGATCATCTCCGGCGGCGTGAATATCTATCCGCAGGAGACCGAAGACGTGCTAATCACCCATCCGGAAATCGCCGACGTCGCGGTGTTCGGCGTGCCGAACGAGGAGATGGGCGAGGAGGTCAAGGCCGTGGTGCAGCCGCACGATCTGGCCCGCGCCGGCAAGGCGCTGGAAGCGGAACTGATTGCGTTCTGCCGCAAACATTTGTCGCCAATCAAATGCCCGAAGAGCATCGACTTTGAAGCCGAACTGCCACGCACGCCCACCGGCAAGCCGGTGAAGCGCCATCTGCGCGATCGCTACTGGCCGAACAAGCAAGCGGCGACGGCGTAGGCTCCGCCCTCTCCGTGTCATTGCGAGGCGCGAAGCGACGCGGCAATCCAGAAGCCGCGAACGAAGACTGGATTGCTTCGTCGCGAGACGCTCCTCGCAATGACCAACGGACGATTTGAGATCGCCGCTCTTGCGACCTTCCGTCTACCGCGTTAATCCGCCGCGATGTTCATGCAATTATCTCTCTTATGACTACCGGCCTCCTTATCTCCGCGGCGCGGTCCGGCGCCGGCAAGACCACCGTGACGCTCGGCCTGCTGGCGGCGCTGGCGCGCCGCGGTGTCATGGTGCGCGCGGCCAAGGCCGGCCCGGATTACATCGACCCGGCCTTTCATGCCGCCGCCACCGGGCATGCCAGCATCAACCTCGACAGCTGGAGCATGCCGCCGACGTTGCTCAACGCGCTCATTGCCGATGCATCGGAAGGCGCCGATCTGCTGGTGGTCGAAGGCGTGATGGGCCTGTTCGACGGCGTAGCGGGCGTGGCCGGCCGCGAA
This sequence comes from Tardiphaga sp., assembly GCF_025356345.1. GTDB lineage: Bacteria > Pseudomonadota > Alphaproteobacteria > Rhizobiales > Xanthobacteraceae > Tardiphaga. The sequence goes on along the minus strand of NZ_JANXTC010000083.1, from coordinate 7,725 downwards.
GGCAGCAGCGCCAACCTCGCCGCGCGGTTCAAGCTGCCGGTGCTGCTGGTGCTCGACGTCACCGCGCAGTCGCAATCCGCGGCCGCTATGGTGCGCGGCTTTGCCAGCCACGAGCCCGATGTTCGCGTCGCCGGCGTGATCCTCAACCGCGTCGGCAGCGAACGCCACCGCACGCTGGTCACCGACGCCATCGCCAGGCTCGGCATGCCGGTCGTCGGCGCCATACCGCGCAGCGCGGCATTCGGACTGCCGGAGCGGCACCTCGGCCTGATCCAGGCCGGCGAATATAAAGATCTCACCGCCCGCCTCGGGGTGCTCGCCGACATGGCCGAGCAGCATCTCGATCTCGATGCCATCCTGGCGCTGGCAGTCCCGCTCGATCACCCCCGTACGGCGCTGACGGCCTTGCCGCCGCCCGGCCAGCGCATCGCGCTGGCGTCCGATGCCGCGTTCAGTTTCATCTATCCGCATCTGCTGAACGGCTGGCGCCGCGCCGGCGCCGAGATCATACCGTTTTCGCCGCTGGCCAACGAGGCACCGCCGGAGGCCTGCGATATCTGCTGGCTGCCGGGGGGCTATCCCGAATTGCACGCGGCGACGCTGGCCGCCGCGCGGATTTTTCGCGACGGACTGGCGCGCTTCGCGCAGACCCGCCCCGTCCATGGCGAGTGCGGCGGCTACATGGTACTAGGCGAAGGCATCGAGGATGCCGACGGCGCGATGCACGCGATGACCGGCCTGCTCGGCCACAGCACCAGTTTCCAGAACCGGCGCATGCATCTTGGCTACCGCGAAGCGACGCTGCTCGCTGACAGCCCGGTCGGCGCCGCCGGATCGAAACTGCGCGGCCACGAATTTCACTATGCCTCGCTGTTGTCGCCGGGCAATGACGCGCCGCTGGTCGAACTCTGCGATGCCCAAGGCCGGCCCGTGGCCGAGCGCGGTGGACGCCGCGGCCATGCCACCGGAACATTTTTTCACACCATCGCGCAGGCCGACTGACGGAAGCCCGACCATGATGAACCCGATCGATGCCACCTACCTCCCGGCCGGTATCCGCTCGCGTTTTGTCGATGACATCAACGGTCTGCGCATCCACGTCCTGGAGGCCGGTTTCGAGTCCACCGGGCGGCCCTGCATTCTGCTGCTGCACGGTTTTCCGGAACTGGCCTATAGCTGGCGCAAGCTGATGCCGCTTCTCGCCGCGGCGGGATATCACGTGCTCGCGCCGGACCAGCGTGGCTATGGCCGCACGACCGGCTGGAGCGCCGACTATGATGGCGATCTTGGCCCGTTCCGCCTGCTTAACCTGGTGCGCGATGCGCTCGGTCTGGTATCGGCATTCGGCTATCGCGCGGTCGACGCGGTGGTCGGCCATGATTACGGCAGCTCGGTCGCAGCATGGTGCGCGCTGGTACGGCCGGACGTCTTTTGTTCAGTGGCGCTGATGAGCGCGCCGTTCTCAGGGCCGCCTTCCCTGCCGCTCGGTACCGCCGACAGGCCAGCCATCGCTAAACTGCCAGACACCATTCATCACGACCTCGCCGCGCTGCCACGGCCGCGCGAGCACTATCAATGGTACTATGCAAAACGTCAGGCCAATGGCGACATGCAGCACGCGCCGCAGGGCGTGCATGATTTTCTGCGGGCCTATTACCATCACAAGAGCGCCGACTGGGCCGGCAACGGACCGCATCGTCTGCAGGGCTGGACCGCGACGGAACTGGCAAAGCTGCCGACCTATTATGTGATGGACCTCGGCCAGACCATGGCCGCCACCGTCGCGGCGGAAATGCCATCGGCGGAAGCGATTGCGTCCTGCGCCTGGCTGCCGGATCGCGAGCTTGCATTCTACGCCGCCGAATTTGCCCGCACCGGCTTCCAGGGCGGGCTGCAATGGTACCGCTGCAACACCACGGGCGCGTTCGCCGCCGAATACGAGACCTGGTCGGGTCGCAGCATCGACGTGCCCTCCGTCTTCATTTCCGGCCGTCAGGACTGGGGCATCTACCAGCGACCCGGCGCCATCGAGGCAATGCAGAGCGCCGCCTGCACCGACCTGCGCGGCATCCATTTGATCGACGGCGCCGGACACTGGGTGCAGCAGGAACAGCCCGACGAGGTTGCCCGGCTGTTGCTGGCTTTCGTTCCACAAGCCGCCGGGCGATAGATTCGCCCGGCGGCCGTCAGCTCGCTTACGCCGCGCGAACCGTGCTGAGGAACCTGCCGACTTCAGCCTTCAACCGTGCGCTGTCGCGTGACAGGAACTGCGCCGCCGAAAGCACCTGCGCTGACGCCGAGCCGGTCTCGGAGGCGCCGAGCTGCACATCGCCGATATTCGCACTGACCTGGGTGGTGCCTTGCGCCGCCATCTGGATGTTGCGGGAGATCTCCTGAGTCGCCGCGCCCTGTTCTTCCACTGCCGCGGCGATGGTCGATGCGATTTCCGACATCTTGCCGATCGTGCTGCCGATCTCCCTAATGGCGCCCACCGAATCCTGGGTGGCGTTCTGGATGCCGGAAATCTGCGCCGAGATCTCGCCGGTCGCCCGCGCGGTCTGTTCGGCCAGTGCCTTCACTTCCGAAGCCACCACGGCAAATCCGCGACCGGCATCGCCGGCGCGGGCCGCCTCGATGGTCGCATTCAGCGCCAGCAGGTTGGTCTGGCCGGCGATGGTGTTGATCAGCTCGACGACGTCGCCGATCCGGGCCGCGGCCTTGGCCAATTCGCCGACGCGGTCATTGGTCTTGCGGGCCTGGTCGACCGCTTCCTGGGCGATCCGCGAGGATTCCTGCACCTGACGGCTGATCTCGTTGACCGAGGAGGCCATCTCCTCGGTGGCCGAGGCCACCGACTGCACATTGGCCGAGGCTTCTTCGGACGCGGCTGCAACCAACGACGTCGTCTGCTGCGCGCGCGCGGCGGTAGCCGACAATGTATCGGCGGAGGCTTCGAGTTCTGTCGAGGCCGCCGACACCGTCTCGATGATCTCTCCGACCGCGCCTTCGAAATCGCTCGCCAGCCGGAGCATTTCGGCCTTGCGCTCGGCGGCCGTGCGCCGCTCGGTTGCCTGCTGCTCGCCGGTCATGCGTTCGACGGCAAGGCCGCTGCTCTTGAAGACTTCCACGGTACGGGCCATGTCGCCGATCTCATCACGACGGTCGATGCTTGGAACCTCGATGGCAAAATTCTTGCGTGCCAGGGCTTCCATCACCGTCTTGAGCTCACTGATCGGCCGGGACAGGCCCGCCGTCCCGATCCACAATGCCAAAGCAAGACTGACCAGCAGACCCGCCGCGGTGGCCGCCGTCACGCCGCTAATAGCGGAGTTTGCCCGTGCGGTAAGGACATCGGAAATTCTGGCTGCGTCGGCAATAAGGCTATCGTTGACTTTGGCATGACTGGCGATGGCTGCTTCGATCAACGGGACGCATTCAGCCTTGAGCCGCGCAGCTGCTTTGAAATTTTGTTCGGGAGTGCTGGTGGACGCCGCATATTTGATCGCAGGATCGCAGGCCACGAAGCTCTGCGCGTAGTTGGAGAGCAACGGCTCCAGGATAGAGGCATTCTCTGGCATGTTCCTGACGACCTGCGCCATGATGCCCTCATAGTCCTTGCGGCTGTCGGCGGCCTGCGCAAGGTATTTTACGTTACCGGCATCGGTTACTTCCGCGGCCAGCTGGAAAGCCGCGGAAAGATAGGCTTCGGCGCGGCGCGACGCGCGGGCCGAAAGCGTCGTACTCTTGTCGACGCGCGAAATCAGGTCGCTATAGCCTTCGTCCATCGAATACATCCGCTGGATCGCGAAGGCAGCCGAGCCGACCACGACAATGGTAAGCAACGCGACGATCAGACCAATTTTGAAGATGATCTTGAAATTATCGAGCCAGGACATTGGCGCTCCAGCATGGTGGGCGCTAATGAGGCGCGTGAGGTGTCAACCGATCCGGGAGTATGCTGGCACCGTTAATTCAGACATCACTTTATCGGCATAAAGATCGAGTTAAGATTAGTACGTTTTCGTACGTACTTAGGTACGTGCGCGGACTGACTTCTGTCCTCCCGAGGTTCACGCTGAAAGCTTCGCGGCGTGAACCTCGCGGCCCTCGACCTTCGGCCCTTCATCCTCGCAACGGCAACGAGACCTGATTGCGCAGGGTGTTGATCCAGATCATCCTCGGCGGACGTGACAGCGGGCATAGTTCTCAACATCTGCGCGCCACCGGGCGCGCAAATGCGTTGCAGAGCATGCCATGAGCCTGAATGACATCGACAGAGCGCTGGTGATGCGCCGCGCCGCGGCGCTGCCGCGTTACACCAGCTATCCTACCGCCAATCACTTCCAATCATCCGTCGGCCCCGTCGACTACCGCAACTGGCTTGCGGGGCTGGCCGATGACGCAGCGCTGTCGCTGTATCTGCACATTCCGTTCTGCAACGAGATGTGCTGGTATTGCGCCTGCAGCACCAAGGCGACACGCCGTTATGATCCCGTGGCTCGTTACCTCGACACGCTGGAAGCCGAGATCGCCACCGTCGCAGGGTTAGTGCCGCGCCGGCACCGGCTGACCCATTTGCACTGGGGCGGTGGCTCGCCCGATATCCTCGCGGTCGCCGACATCGTCCGCCTTGGTGCCGCGCTGAAGGCCAATTTTCACGTCGAGGCAGCCACTGAATTCGCGGTCGAGATCGATCCGCGGCTGATGACCGCCGACAAGGCCGATGCCTTCGTTGGAATCGGCGTCAACCGGATCTCGATCGGCGTGCAGGATTTCGATCCCGCGGTGCAGGCCGCGATCGGCCGGATGCAAAGCTATGATGTCTCCAAGGCGTCGCTCGACCTGTTCCGCGACCGCGGCATAAGCTCGGTCAACATGGATCTGGTCTATGGCCTGCCGCGGCAGACCGAGCACAGTCTGGCGCAGACCATCTCGCAGGTGATTGAATTGTCGCCCGACCGCATCGCCATCTTCGGCTACGCTCATCTGCCGCAGCGGGCGCATAATCAGAAGCTGATCGACGAGGCCACCTTGCCCGGGCCGATCGAGCGCTTTGCGATGGCGCGGCGGCTGACCTCGCAGCTTGCCAAAGCGGGCTATGTACAACTCGGACTCGACCATTTCGCTCGCCGCGACGACAGCCTCGCCAGGCTGCCGCTCAATCGCAATTTCCAGGGCTACACCACCGACGGCGCCGACACGCTGATCGGACTGGGGGCCTCGGCGATCGGCAAACTGCCACAGGGCTATGTGCAGAACGCCGTCACGGTGGCCGACTACACCAGCCGTGTAGCGCATAATGGACTCGCCACCGCTCGCGGCTGGACGCTGGCGCCGGACGACCGGCTGCGTGCCTTCGTGATCGAACGGCTGATGTGCGACTTCGCCTTCTCCTTCGCAGCCATCGCCGCCAATTTCGGAGAAGCGGACGCCCATGGGCTGTTGCGCGAGGTGGACGCCATGGTGGCCGACGATCCCGACGGCTTTCTCACAGCGAGCGACGATGGCTTCGAATTAACGCCACGCGGTCGGCCCTTCGTTCGTAGCATCTGCGCCCGCTTCGACGCCTATCTTAATCCCGCCGCCGGAGCGAGGCACTCGATGTCGGTCTGACGCCGGCCTCCCATCCGATACAGGTCAGGCCGCCCGGACAGAGCCGAGGAATTTCCCGACTTCCTCCTTGAGGCGACCGCTTTCCGAGGACAGCGACTGCGCGGCGGACAGTACCTGGGCCGACGCCGAGCCAGTTTCGGAAGCGCCGCGCTGGACATCGCCGATATTGGTGGTGACTTGCGTCGTGCCTTGCGCGGCGCGCTGCACATTGCGGGAAATCTCCCTTGTCGCCGCGCCCTGCTCTTCCACCGCTGAGGCGATGGTAGAAGCAATTTCCGACATCCGACCGATGGTATCGCCGATCTCCTTGATCGCGCCCACGGATTCATGCGTCGCCGCCTGAATGCCGGAGATTTGCGCACTGATCTCGCCGGTGGCCTTCGCGGTCTGCTCGGCCAGGGCTTTGACTTCCGATGCCACCACCGCAAAGCCGCGCCCCGCGTCACCGGCGCGCGCCGCCTCGATGGTCGCATTCAGCGCCAGCAGATTGGTCTGGCCGGCGATGGTGTTGATCAGCTCGACGACATCGCCGATCCGCGCCGCGGCCTTGGCGAGTTCGCCGACGCGTTCATTGGTCTTGCGGGCCTGATCGACCGCCTGATTGGCGATCATGGCCGATTCCTGCACCTGGCGGCTGATCTCGTTGACCGACGAGGACATCTCCTCGGTCGCCGATGCGACGGACTGTACATTGGTAGAGGCCTCGCCGGACGCCGTTGCCACGATCCGGGTCAGCTGCTGCGAGCGATCCGCCGTCTGCGTCAGCGAGGTGGCCGAGCTTTCCAGCTCCTTGGAGGCCGACGATACCGTTTCGATGATCTGACCGACGGCGGTCTCGAAATCATTGGCGAGCTTGTGCATGTCGCTCTTGCGCTGCCCCGCGGTGCGCTGCTCGGCGGCATGCTGGTCGAGCTTCAACCGCTCCACCTCGAGGCCGTTGTTCTTGAACACTTCGACGGTCCGCGCCATCTCACCCAACTCGTCGCGGCGCGTCACGCCGGGGACGGTTGCCCGCAGGTCGTTGCGGGCGAAAGCCTCCATCACGGTTTTCAGCTCGACGATCGGATTCGCCAACCCCTTGATGCCGATCCACAGCGCCACGGCGAGACTGACCAGAAGGCCGGCACCCGCTGCTACCAGCACGGTGGAGATCGAGGACTCGGCGCGGGTGGTTATATCATTCGACTGGTTGGCGGCATCGACCAGAAGGCTATCGAGGAATTTGGCCTGGGCTGCGATGCCCGGCTCCAGCAGCGGGATGCATTCGGTCTTCAGTCGCATCGAGGCCTTCATGGAGTCCTCAGGCGACACCGTTTTCGAGGCAAATTCGACGACCGGGCCACAGGCGATGAAGGCCTTCTGGAAAGTCGCGGTTATCGGCTCGATGACCGCCGCCTTCTCCGGCAGATTTTTCAGGATCGCCGCCATGATGGTCTCGTAGCCCTGCTTGGCTTCGGCGGTCTGCGCGAGATACTTCGCATTCCCCGCCGGCGTGGTTTCCGCGGCGAGCTGGAAGGCTGATGAAATATAGCGTTCAATGCGGCGGCTGCCGCGCGCGGTTTCCGTGGTGTAACGGCTGACCCGCATCACCATATCCATGCTGGCTTCGCTCAAGGCCCGCAGCCGACTGGCGGCAAATCCCGAAGCACCGATCACAACGATGGCGAGCAAAGCAACGATCAGGCCGATTTTAAAGGTAATCTTGAAATTGTTCAGCCAGGCCATGTCGTACTCCAGATTGCTCGAATCGAACGGAGAAAGTGCGATCACATCCAGAAGGATGCCAGCACCCGAGGCTACCAAAGTACCGCAGCCTCCACTAATTTGGCGTTAATCGGCCGATGATCGCCCGCTCTGCTTCTAAGGCGCGCAAATTGCCCGATGATCGTATGCGTGAGCATCGACCTTCCCTTTCGTGACCGGCCTGTCGCTTGCGGTACATCGCCGAACTGAGCATGCTCCGAGTACCATTTTGGATCACAGGAGCCTGCCTTGACCGCACCGACTTCCGTCTTCGCCACCGCCACCGAAATGTCAGCGGCGCTCAAGGCCAGGCAGGTTTCCGCCGTCGAACTGGCCGAGCAGGCCATCGCCCAGATCGAGAAGCAGATC
>NZ_JANXTC010000053.1:0-5765 GCF_025356345.1 Tardiphaga sp. | reverse complement strand
CTCGATCGATCCGAAAATCGCTGAAGCCGCCCATCGCCTCGCCAATGACGGCGTGGTGGAATATTGCTCGCGCAAGCCCGACCGTTTCGTCGGGCTCGGCGTCGTCACCTTGCAGGAACCGGAGCTCGCGGTCCGCGAGCTTGACTACATCATGAAGGACCTGAAGCTGAAGGGCGTCGAAATCCTGACCAATGTCGACGGCCAGGAATTGTCCGATCCAAAATTCCGTCCGTTCTTTGCCCGCGCCGAGCAGCTCGGCGCCTTCATCATGATGCATCCCAACGGCTTCACGCATGGCGACCGTCTGACGCATTTCTATTTCAACAATGTTCTCGGCAATCCACTGGAAACCACGCTGGCGCTGCATAATCTGATTTTCTCAGGCACGCTGGCACGTTTCCCCGAACTAAAGCTGATGGCGGTCCATGGTGGTGGCTATCTGCCCGGCTATTCCGGCCGCATCGACCATGCCTGGGGAGCGCGACAGGATTCGCACGGTAATCTGCCGCTGCCACCGACCACCTATCTGCGACAGGTCTATCTCGACACCGTCGTGTTCAGCTATCACCAGCTCGCTTACATGCTGGACCTGTTCGGCCCCGACCGCATCGTGATGGGTACCGACTATCCGTTCGACATGGCCGAGTATAATCCGATCGGCCACATCGCCGGCGTCAACGGCATGGATGAAACGACGCTGGCCCAGCTCGCCGGTGGCAATGCCAAGCGCATCCTCGGACTCTAGGCCAGTCGTTCTGGTCGGCCGTGACGGACCAAGTCGTCAAGGCCGACTTCGTTTTTTGCGTGCCGGCGGTGGCGCGGCCAGCGAAGGCCGCTCGGTAGACCGCGCGCCGCCGGGGTCGGTGCCGAACAATCGCCCGATCCCCAGCAGGAACACGTTCAACGTCACCGAAATCACCTGGTTCTTGTCTTCCAGCACCGGCGCCTCATAGATCAGCTTGCGCATCCCGTAATAGAAAATGCCGCTGTGAAAAGCCCAGGCCAGTTCGAGTTCGACGGCGGAGGCCTTTTTCTGTGGCGGCAGACCGGCTTCGTGGCGATACTCCTGGATGATACGCGCCAGAATTTTCTTTTGGACGATGTCGAGATACCAGCGGTTGATATCGAGACCCTTCAGGCCCGAGAACAGATAGATCCGCATCCATTCGCGGGTGAAAATCACGTCGGTATAGGCGCGGTAGAATTCTTCAAAGCGCTGGCGGATCGGCTGCGTCCGGTCGGTCAACAGGCGGTCCCATCCAGCGTCCCACCGCTCCAGATAGACGGTGCGGTACACTTCCTTGATCAGCTGATCCTTGCTCGGAAAATACCGATACAGCAGCGGCTGCGTCACGCCGATCTTCTGCGCCAGTTCACGCGTGCCGCCGTTGAACCCTTCTTCCGAAAAGAAGATGGTTGCCGCCTGCAGGATTTCCCTGCGCCGGTCCTCCGGTGAAAGCCGCCGGCGCCTTGGCGCCGCCGCCGCTTTTGCGATCAGGGCTTTCTTGCTCATGATGGTCCGTTAAATGGCGAGAGGCCAATCCTCTGTCGCAGCGGTGATCGGATCTCGGCAGGATCGATATCGGGATGCGAGCGCATCCCGCGGCTCGCGCGCAGAATTCCCGACCCGTCCCGCAAATGCAACCGATTCGATCGGCACGCGGGCAAGCACCCATTTTCAGCAGCCAGCCTGCAGCGCGTTGCATGCCCGTGTTGCCGGTACGATCACGTCCTGAGCGTCACACCCGATTCGAAAAGGGCCCGCTGCGAACGTCCACCGCCCCCGTCTTCCAACGGGGGCAGCCAAACGTTGCGTAGCGGTCTGGCTTCGACTTACTTGATGGCCAGCGGGTTGATCGGTGAACCGGTGCCCCCGGTGATCACCAGCGGCGGCCCGGCAAACATGAATTCGTAAACCCCGTCAGCCGCGCAATCATCGGCGAGATCCTTGAGGTGGAAAATTTCTCCCATCGTCAGGCCCATCGAAGGTATCACGACCCAATGCCAGGGCTGCGACACTTCCGGCGTCTCGTTGGGACGAACCTCGACGCCCCAGGTGTCGGAGCAGATCGCGGCAATCTTCTTCTCGAAACTCCAGTAGCAGTTTTCAAACTTCACACCCGGCGCGTCGCCACCGGCGTAGCCGCCCCAGGCATTGTTCTTCATGCAGCGCTCCATGTGACCGGTCCGGATGATGACGAAGTCGGCTTCCTGGATAGTCACGCCCTGCTTCTTCGCTACCGCATCGAGTTCGTCATTTGAAATCGCATAGCCATCGTCGAGCGAGTCGACGCCCTTGTAGCGCGCGACGTCCAGCAGCACGCCGCGGCCGACCATACGATCCCGGGTATGCTCGATGCCGAGCTTGTGGACGCCACGGCTGTCGACATTGCGGGCATCGTGACCATTATACATCTTGTCGTGATAGAAGACGTGACCCAGCGAATCCCAGTGGGTCGCGGACTGCACGGGCATGTTGATGGCGTCGTCGGCATAGCGCATTTTGTTGATCTCGTCCTGACGTCCGGCGACCGCGTCGGTTCCGGTGGCGAGCATGGTGTGGATCGGATTCCAGCGCCCCCCGAACAGACCGCTTTGCGGGCCTTGCTGGTTGAGCGGAATGCCCATTCCGAACACCTTGCCCTGCTTGACCAGCTTGGCGGCCTCGGTGACGTGTCTGGGCGTCACGTAATTGAGCGTTCCAATCTGATCATCCTGGCCCCAGCGCCCCCAGTTCGACAACTTCTTGCTGGCCTCGGCGATCGCTTCCTTGCTGACTTTGATATCCATGTTGTTTTCCTCTTATGCCATGCACTGGTCATTGCGAGCCCGCGCTTCTTGCCGTTATTAATCAACTGATCATTAGCGTTTTCAGTTGTCAACGTTGACGGCGCGGCATTTTACGCCGCGACGCACAACAGGCCGCCGGTTCATTCACCGGATATTTCTTGCGCGCTGCTGCAAGGCGCCTAGAATTAGCGAATGCCGCTTCGACAAGGGAAATATCCCGGCGAAGAACTCCTGCCCATTCGCTTGGCTGGTTCGGCAACACGGGATCGACATTCATCGCTCCTGACAAAATGTAGGGACGGACATGCGCAGGCGATTGGAAGTTATGTTTGGCAGCCTGATGAATGGCATCATGCGGATCGGCCAGACGCACTGCATCTATGTGATTGAGCCCGAGGATTACGATGCGTTTACGCCGCGCAAGGCAACGGCCGAACGGTCGCCGCACCATTCAGGCCCTATCGAAACCCGGCCTGTCGCGCGATAGAGCGTCCGTCGACGCCGCGCCTGGAAATCGGGCGCGGCGTCGACGGACACGCAGAGTCAATTTGCCGATTACTTCTCCAGATTTTTCGCCGGCGGATAATCGCGGGAATAGACCGGGTTGGCCAGGAACGCCTGCTCGCCATAGGTCCAGAACTGGCTGACATCCGGGTAGGTCTTGAACACCGAATTGACCAGCCGGCCATCCTTGCGGGTGACCTTGCGAAGATAGACATTGCCGACCACATTGCCCCGGTCATCGAACTTGACCGGTCCTCGGGCAGTATCGACATTGACGGCCCGCAGCGCCGCCATGAAGGCCTTCTTGTCCTCCACCTTGCCGTTGACCGCCTTGACAGCGGCTTCCAGCACCGCGCCGTTGACATAGGTGGCCGCGGCGTAGAAGCCCGGATCGTACTTGAACTCCTTGCGGAAGGCCGGCGCGAAGATCAGATTCGGCTTGGCGTCGAGCTCGGCGGAATACCAGCAAGTAGTAATAATGTTAAGCGCCTCGTCGCCCATGTTGCGCAACACCGCCTCATCCAGCGCTGTCATGCCGCCGATCACGGCCATCTTGTCCTTCATGCCGTAATCCACGAACTGGCGCAGGAAGCGAAATCCGTTCGATCCGGCGAAGCCGAGGAAGATGGCATCGGCCTCCTTCAACTGGCCGACATAGGTGCCGTAATCGGGGACAGCGAGCGGCGAGAACAGCTTCTGCACGACCTTGCCGCCATTATCCTCGAACACGCGCTGGAAGCCCGCGCACATTTCATGGCCATAGGCGATGTCATCGCCGATCGTGATGATCTTCTTGTACTTCAGGTCCTTGGCCGCATATTCGCCAAGCGGATGCGCGCATTGCGAGGACGTCGAGGTGGCGCGGACGAACCACGGATTCGCATTGCGCTGCGTCATGTCCTCCGCGGCGGCGACCGACAGCGTCGGGATCTGCGCCTGGCGGATATAATCGTCGATCGCCAGCGCTTCGAACGCTGCCAGCGGTCCGATCAGGCAGTGCACCTTGTTCTTCTCGACCAACTCCTGGGTCTTGGTGCGCGCCGTGGCGGGGACGCCAGCGGTGTCAGCCGAGATCAGTTCGACGGTGCGACCGGACAATTTGTTGTCGCGCTCCTTCAGATACATGATCATGGCGCGCTCCATGTCGATGCCGCCGGAGGCCAGTGGCCCGGTCTTGATGGTCAGCAGGCCGATGCGAATCGGCTCGTCGGCCGCGCGTACCGGACGCGACGCCAGCGCGGTGCTGAGCCCAAGGCCAGCCGCGCCAGCCACGAAATTGCGACGTGAAATTCCCATTGTTTCTCTCCCTGGATAATGTTTTCAAGCGGCCGTTCGGGCCGTCGGCTTATTTGGTTGGCACAATCGGCACCAGCACGTGGCTGCCGCCGTCACTGTCGATATGCAGCGTCGTCGTTCCGCCGAACAATTTTTCCGGCCTGTCGCGCGGATCATTATGCAGGAACGGCCCGCAGCCCAGCAGTTCGTTCTTGAAGTTGGACAGTTTGGCACCCGTCTTCTCCTGCCAGACATAATCCTTGCCGCGCACGCTGAGGGCGATGCGGTGGCCCTTCGGCACGACGATCGAGGTCGGCCAGATCTCGACCGCCAGATCGACCGGAACGCCCGGTCGCAGCGGCTGCACTTCGTCGTGGCTGTGATAGGGGCGGTACGGCGTCGAGATCTTGTCGTCGAGCTTGCGATGCGACGCGCGCAGCCATCCCTGGGCCACCGGCGTGTGCGGATCGATCGCCCCGACAAAGGTCTGCTCGCGCAGGTCAGGGCTGAACACGCGGAACACCAGGAAGATGTCGGCATCCTCCGTGCTCGACGAGATCCGCAAGCCCGCGGCGAGCGGGCCGGTGATTTCGGTATCCTCCGTCATCGGCTGCGACATGAAGGTCAGGCCGTCGCCCAGCGCGTCAAAGTCGAGGCGGGCCGGTTTGACCGGCTTCCGCAGCGACAGCGTCTGGTGTTCGGAATCCAGATAAAACTTCGTCCACACCGTGGTCGGCAGCGGCCAATCGGCCTCGCAACGTTCGACAAAACGGTCGGTATGACGGACCTGCAACTGCACTTTCGGCTGCTGGTCCCAGCCGTTGGCCTCACCCTTCAGGTAGAAGTCAAAGAACCGCTTCTGCAGCGCGCGGCCGTAATCGGTGTAAAAATGGGTCCAGTGCTCCAGCCCGTGACACTCCAGCCACTTGTCCTTCGACGCCGCGCGCACATAGCCCTCGAAATTGCCGCGGGGATGCAGGCCCTGCCCGCCCCAATTGGCCGCCGAGAGGAACGGCACGGTGACATTGTCCCAGTTCGGCGAGCGCGCCTTGTGATAGTCGTCATCGAGCGGATGGGCGAGAATGTCGTCGCCGAAACTGCAGCGGTTGGCGGCCAGTTCGAGATCGGACATCGTCTCGTCACCGCAAACCAATTCGCCGGTGACCTTGCTGCGTGGACCACGTTCGCCGAGGCCG
>NZ_JANXTC010000407.1:0-13119 GCF_025356345.1 Tardiphaga sp. | reverse complement strand
GCGGGAATCTCGAACGCGTGAGGCGCAATGGGTCCGAGACATTTCGTGTGACATTCCCGGCGGGAACTCGCGGGGCGACCAGTGCGTGCGAACGGCGCACAAGAGGTTTGATCAATCGACGGGCGACGAGGGATCAGGCCGCGAATATCTGGTCAGCAGGTCGGCAAGAAGCTGGTTGGGGAAGCGGCGGTTCTGAATGATGGCGTAGAAGCTTTCCGTGAGCTGCGGGATTCGACAATGCTCGACCAGCACCTCGGATTCCAGTTCGTCGCGCACGACGATCGGCGGCACCAGCGTCACGCCCTCGCGCTCGCGAGCCAGCAGGCGCAGCATCGCCATGTCATCGACTTCAGCCAGGATGATCGGCCGGATGCCCGCCAGATCCAGCAGGCGGTCGAAGCCGACCCGGATGTCGCTATCGAGACTCGGTAGCAGGATCGGCTCGTTGCGCAGGTCGTCGGGAAAACGGAACGGAGGCTTGTCGGGCCGAGGTCGGCCGACCAGGCTGACGGGCTGCTGGTTAAGCAGATGATTTCGAAAGGGCGCGCGGGCGTCCCTGGGAGCGGCGCTGTTGGACAGCACCACGTCGATGGCATGCGCTTCAAGCTGCGCGAGGAGGTCGCGGGTCGTGCCGGAACGCACGATCAACTCCACATCCGTCCGACCGACCAGAGGACGCAGGAACTCAAGCTGGAAGTTGCGCGAAAGGGTCGTCAGCGCGCCGACCCTCAAGACCTGGCGGCTTGCGAGAGGCCGCCCGTCAAGGGTGCTCATCAACTCGTCGCCGGCCTTGAACACGGTGTCCGCATAGTCGAGCGAGATCTGACCAGCCTCGGTCAGGACGAGCCGCTTGCCGATACGTTCGAACAGCGGGTGACCCATCTGGTGTTCGAGTTTCTGGATCTGCACCGATAGCGCCGACTGCGACAGGTTGAGTCGTTCGGCCGCTCGCGTGAGACTGCCTTCATGCGCGACCGCCCAAAAATACCGGAGATGGTTGAAGTTCAGGGTTTTCATATCGTTCTATTAGACAGAACGATTTGTCCGTAACAATGAATTTTTTAAGGCCGTGTGCTTGCGTTACCTGTTGCCTCGATCCGCATCATGCGTTGAAGGGAGAGGCCTTTGCCAATCGATCTCGTGCCGTTTGCCGCCCCGCTGGCGCTGCTGATCAGCGCCGTTGCCGGTTTCGTGAACCCTGGCCGCAGGCCTCGCATCCTCGGTCGGCTGGCTGAAGCCTCGACCATTGTCGCTTTAATGGCCGCGGCGGCCTCGGCCGGATTGCTCCACCTGCACGGGGCGGGGGACAGCCGCCTGATCGGGCTGCATGGCATCGGTCTGTCGATCCGGTTGGACGCGGTCAGCGTCGCGATGTTGCTCCTGGTCTCGTTCATCGGCTGGGTCGTGGTGCGCTACGCCGCGACCTATCTGGACGGTGAGGCGCGGCAGGGCGCGTTCATGGGCTGGCTCTGCATGACCCTGTCCTCGGTGCTCCTCCTGGTGCTGTCGGGTAACTTGCTCCAGCTCGTTCTGGCATGGGTCGCGATGAGCCTGCTTCTGCACCGGCTGCTGCTGTTCTATCCGGACCGCGTCGCCGCCCAGCGCGCGGCCGCCAAGAAGTTCATCACCGCGCGCCTTGGCGACGTGGCCTTGATCGCCGCGGCGGTATTGCTGGCGCTGGCCTACGGCACGACCGACATCGCACAAATCCTGAGCGGTGCGCGCGCGGGAACCGGCGGTGGGCTGGCGATCGCCGCGGCGGGCTTCCTGGCGGCGGCGGCCGTTTTGAAATCGGCGCAGTTCCCAATGCACGGCTGGCTGACCGAGGTGATGGAAACCCCGACGCCGGTCTCCGCGCTGCTGCACGCGGGCGTCATCAATGCCGGCGGGTTTCTCCTGATCCGCTTCGCCGACGTGATGTTGCTGGCCCCGGGAGTACTCGCGGTTCTTGTGATGGTCGGCGGGTTCACCGCGCTGTTCGGTGGCCTGGTGATGCTGACGCAGCCCGCGGTGAAGACCTCGCTGGCGTGGTCGACGGTCGCCCAGATGGGCTTCATGATCCTGGAATGCGGGCTCGGGCTGTTCCCGCTGGCCTTGCTGCATATCGTGGCCCACTCGCTCTACAAGGCCCATTCCTTCCTAGCCTCCGGCGGCGCGGTGGACTTGATCGCCACCAATCGCAGGCCAGGCCCCGTGGCCATTCCCAAAGCCGGTGCGGTCGGGCGCGCCTTTCTCCTGGCGCTGGTGATCTATGCGGTCGTCGGGTTCGGATTCGGCTTCCAGCACAAGTCGCCTCAGGCCATCGCGCTGGGCGCCATCCTGATCTTTGGCGTCGCGTACATGCTGGCCCAGGGGCTGGCGGACGCCGCGCCCAGGGCCTTGACCCGGCGTACGATCGTCTACGCCGTCGCGACCTCCGTCAGCTACTTCGCGCTGCAGGTCTTCGCCGTCTGGCTGACCTCTGGCGCGCTGCCCGCCGTCCCGACGCCGGGTCCGCTGCAATGGGCGCTGATCGTGCTCGCGGTGATCAGTTTCGGCCTCGTGGCCGTGGTGCAGGCGATGTTTCCGCTCTGGGCCTACCACCCGGCCGCCGCGGGGCTGCGCGTGCATCTCTCGAACGGCTTCTACGCCAACGCGGTGTTCGACCGTCTGCTGCGCGGCTGGCGGCTGCGACATGCAACCTGATCGGCCTGGAGTAAAAACAATGACCAATGCAGAAACTTTCAACCGGCGCGATGTTCAGGAACTGGACGCCGCCGCCGATCGCGCGGCCCGGGCGATCCCACCGGTCTGGCCGTTGGCGTCGAGCGTGGCGGTCAATCCCTTTCTCGGGCAGACCCATGAAAGCCTCGCCATTGTCGGCGCGCGCCTGGAACGGGTGGCGGGCGTTTCCGTCGTGATGCGGCGCGACTGGTACCAAGAGCGGATCGCCAGCGGCGTCATCACCGACAATGATCTGTCGGACGCGCTGGCGAGTTCGCCGTCGGCGCTGCGCCCGGCCAACCTCGCGGGCCTGAAGTCCGCCGCGCGGGTCTCGAAGCCCGAGATCCGCGCGGCGCCGACGATCGCCGACCTCGCCGCCGAGGCCTCAGGGATCGACTGGCCGGGGCTGATTTCCGAGCGTTTCGGCGCTTGGGTGGCTGGATATTTCGACGAGGGGCAGGCGCTATGGGCCGCGCCACGTGGTCAAGGGGCCTACGCCGCCTGGCGCGCCGTCGCGACCCACGATCTGACGCCGGAGATTGTCGGCCTCTCGGGCTTTGCGACCCATGTCGCGGAGGCGCCGGAAAGCGCTCGCGAAGCGCTTGGCAGCGTGGTTCAACGCATTGCGCTGCCCGCTGACGCTCAGGAAACCTATTTCCATCAGATGCTTATGACGCTGGGCGGCTGGGCGCAATTTGCCCGCTACCGGCTCTGGCAGGCGGAACTCGCCGGCGGCGCGGACGCGACCATAACCGACTTTCTGGCGATCCGGCTGATCTGGGAAGCGGCATTGTTCAATCGGTACGAGGACCGGATTGGCGTCGCTTGGAAGGCGGTCATCGCGATGCATACGTCGCCTGTCGCGCCGACCGCCGACCATGTCGTGGACGCCATCCTCCAGGAAGCATCAGAACGTGCGACTCAACGAGCCTTGGCTGAAACGCTCGCGGCGCCGGGGACCTTGGCGACGGATCACCGTCCCGCGCTCCAGGCCGCCTTCTGCATCGATGTCCGCTCCGAGGTGTTTCGTCGGGCGCTGGAATCCGTAAACCCGGACATCCAGACTCTGGGTTTCGCAGGCTTCTTCGGCCTGACAGCCTCGCATCGCCGCTTTGCATCCGATGTGCGGGAACTGCGGTTGCCCGTGCTCTTGAACGCCGGCCTGACCACTTGTTCGGGCGGCCCGGAAGACGCCGCGGCGGATCAGTCGGCACGGTTCAAGGCGCGCGCGAAGCGGGCCTGGGATCGGTTCAAGCTTGCTGCCGTGTCGTCTTTCGCCTTCGTCGAGGCCACCGGACCGGTCTATGCGAGCAAGCTCGTAAGCGATGCGCTGGGACTCCACGCCACCGCGCCGCCGAACGATCCCGCGCCGCGTCTTGATCCCGCTCTCGATCCCGCCACCAGAACCAAGGCCGCCGCGACGGTGCTGCGCGCCATGTCGCTTACAACCAACTTCGCCAGACTCGTGCTGCTGGCTGGACACGGCGCGAACGTCGTCAACAACCCCCACGCCAGCGGGCTCCATTGCGGCGCCTGCGGCGGTTATTCCGGCGAGGTCAATGCGCGGCTTCTGGCGACGTTGCTGAATGACCCGGAGGTGCGCTCGGGGCTGGCGCCGGAAGGGATCGAGATCCCGGCCGACACCCTGTTCCTCGGAGCGTTGCATGACACGACGACGGACGCGGTCACGCTGTATGCCGGCGATCATTGCTCCGCTCCACATCAGTCCGATATTCGCCAGGCGAAACTCTGGCTGGAGGCGGCAGGCGCCATTTCAAGAGGCGAACGGGCGCTCCGCCTGCCAAGAGCGTCAGGGGAGGGCAGTCTTGAAAGCCGAAGCCGCGACTGGGCTGAAGTGCGGCCCGAATGGGCGCTGGCCGGTTGCACGGCATTCATTGCCGCGCCCCGTCGGCGAACGGCGGGCAAGACCCTGGAGGGACGCGCCTTCCTTCATGACTATGACTGGAAGATGGACCGGGACTTTGGCGTTCTGGAGCTGATCCTGACAGCGCCTGTGGTCGTGGCGAGTTGGATCAGCCTGCAATATTACGGATCGACCGTGGCGCCGACCGTGTTCGGCGGCGGCAACAAGCTCCTGCACAACGTCACCGGCGGCATCGGCGTCGTCGAGGGGAACGGCGGCGTGATGCGTACCGGTCTCCCTTGGCAATCGGTCCATGACGGAGAGCGCTACGTCCATGAACCGCTTCGCTTGTCGGTCTGCATCGAAGCGCCGCGCGAGGCGATGACCGAGATCCTCAAGCGGCATCAGGGTGTTCGCGCGCTGTTCGACAATCGCTGGCTACACTTCTTCGCCCTCGATGAGAATGGCCGGATGGCCTGGCGCTACGCGGGCGATCTGCGGTGGATTGCGATGAGCGGGGCGCCGGATCCGGCCGTTCCTCTGAAGGTGGCGGTCTGAGCCGTGTCTCACTGACGAATGCCAGACCTCGAACGGAAGCAGCGCGAGGGGTACTTCGGATGAGGCCGTCGGACGATCGTCCTTACAAGAACACCGTCGCGGTTCTGGCCACGATGCACGGAAAGGAGCGCGTGATCGCGCCGGTGCTCAAGGACGGGCTGGGACTGGTGGTCGGCCTGGCCATGGGCCTGGACACAGACACGTTCGGCACATTCAGCCGAGACGTCGAGCGCACGGGCTCCCAGCTTGATGCGGCCAGGGCCAAGGTCGCGGCGGCTTTCGCGTTCGCGCCCTGTGCCCGCGTGGGCATCGCCAGCGAAGGCAGCTTTGGCCCTCACCCCAATATACCCTTCCTCGCGCTCGGCCGCGAACTGGTCCTGTTGATCGATCGTGAGCGCGGCCTCGAACTGACGGGCCACTTCGCGAGCCCTGAGACCAACTACGGCCACGCGGTCGTCTCCGACATCGAAGCTGCGATCGCTTTTGCCGAGCGATCAAAATTTCCCGAGCATGGGGTGATCGTGATGGGGTGCGTTGACGACAAGCCCGCGCCTGGTCTCGCCCTGTTCAAGGACGTCGTCGACCACGCCGCTCTGGCAAAAGCCGTTGGCGAGATCGTCGCCAGATGCGGCGCGGCTTTCGTCGAAGCGGATATGCGCGCCCACCGCAATCCCACCCGGATGCGGGCGGTCGAGCGCGCGGCACGCGACCTGGTTCGTCGGTTTCACAGTCGATGCCCAGTCTGCGCACACCCCGGATTTGATATCACCGAACGCGTGGCCGGTCTTCCTTGCGAATGGTGCGGGGAGCCGACGCATGTGATCCGCGCGGAGGTCTTGACCTGCCAGGCTTGCGACTACCGACTGGCGCGCCCGGCGACGAGCGCCACGACCGCGGATCCTGGTCGCTGCGAGCGTTGCAATCCTTGAGCCCAGGCCGCCGCCGTCGCTTGAGCGGCTTCGGCGCCATCAGGGCGCGACAGCAAGCATCACTTCATTGCGCCGCATGAACCAGAGGGTCCACGGGGGATCATACTGGGCCAGCGACGCCGGGCCGATGATGCGCAGGCGGTGTGTTTCAACGAGTTTTTCGAGCTCCGCGGTTTTGGCGGCGACGCCGTCCGTCCGGGCCAGACCGGAGAATCGCAGCACCGCGAAGCGTGTCGGCGGCAGCGCCCGCAGGTGCACCTGGGGATCGTTGGGTTCTGGCAGCGTGTCCATCGAATAGGCGCTCGGCATGGTGAAGCGCACGACCCATTCGCCGGCGCTTTGGATCTGAGTGACCGGCGCGGTCATCGCGATTTTTTCACCGGTCGGCGCTTGGGCCACCGGCGCCGTCATGGCGATACGTTGACGGCGTTTATTGCCGCCGAATATATACCCGGCGAGCAGGCGAAAGCCTTTGCTGGCCGCTTCCTTTTGATCGCCGGTGACGGTCACCTCGGCGACCATCAGGGCCGGATAGTCACGGACTTCGAAAGCGCCCTCATGGAGGACGGCCTTAAAGGCGGGTTCTTCGACGGCCATCGCATCCGCTCCAAAAAGAGTGGCGCCCAGTATCGCGCCCAAAACGATACGTCTCAGAGCCATGATCCGGTCTCGAGTTCCGTCTGTCGGTGACGGACACCGCTCTGCATCTTGGCTAAGCGACTTGTAAAAGATTCTACCACGGCTTGGCTAACTGCGATGGCCGGAGATATCTCGGTGTTGATCCATCCCGCATCGATCGCACGGCATCGACAGCCGCCTCAACCCGCAGTGGCATGCGGTCGGTCAGGGACTTCAGCATGGCTGCGTCGATTGGCTGGCGGGGCCTCGCCACGCCCGTCACTCGGGCAGCCGGTTTGCCGCGCCGGGTCATCTCGATCGAAGCTCCCCCCTCGACCCGATCGATGAGTTCGCTCAGTCGCGCCTTGGCCTCCGCCAGATCTACCGGGTCCATACTACGCTCCCGAGCAATTAAAGTCGTTTGATAGCTGATCGAAGTCGGAATTCCATCAAGCCAACCGTATAGGCGGGCGCACCCCGCGCAAACGCGGGATGTGCGCCATATTCCCGCATGTTACGACAGACACACCCTTTCCGGAGAATGCCTCGATGTCCGACGCCCCCAGCCAATCGATTCCCACCGCCGCCGAATCCGATCCGCGGGCGCTCGGCTACATGCAGGGCTTTCCGCCGCCGGATGATCGCACCATCACCTTTCAGAACGGCTCGTTCCGCGACTTCCCCGAACTGCGCTGGGCGTGGAGCCATGTGCGGCAGCTGGTGCCGACGGTAAACGTCTGGCGCGGCACCGGCGGGGCGTCGGCATTGCCGCGCGAGGAGCGCGATATCGGTGGGTCGGAATCGGTCACGATGGATGGCCGACCGATGACCTTCGCAACAATGTTCGAGGAGACCTATGCCGACGGCCTCGTCGTGCTGCACAGGGGCAAGGTGATCCATGAGCGCTATGCCGGCGCGCTGAAGCCGCACAAGCCGCATATCGGCATGTCGGTGACCAAGTCGTTCACGGGCACGCTGGCCGGCATTCTGGTGGCGGAAGGCAGGATCGATCCGCGGGCGCCGGTCACGGATTATGTGTCGGAGTTGAAGCCGAGTGCCTTTGGCGATGCCCGCGTTCATGAGGTCATGGATATGACCACCGGGCTCGACTACACCGAAATCTATACCGATCCGAAGTCGCAGGTGTGGGGCTTGCGGCGCGCCAATGGCATGGCGCCGATTCCGCCGGGCTATGACGGTCCGACCGACATCTTCAGTTTCCTGTGTTCGCAGAACAAGCAGGGCGAGCACGGCAAGGCTTTCGCCTACAAGACCGTCAACAGCGACGTGCTGGCCTGGATTTGCCGGCGCGCCAGCGGGATGACGTTGTCCGATCTGTTGTCCGATCGGATCTGGGCGCCGATGGGCGCGGAGGAGGACGCGCATTATCACGTCGATCGCATCGGCACCGAAAGCGGCGGCGGCGGGTTGTCGACGACGTTGCGGGATCTGGCCCGGTTCGGCGAGACGATGCGCAACCACGGCCGCTTCAATGGCCGGCAAATCGTGCCCGCGTCCGTCGTCGAGGACATCGAACGCGGCGGCGATCCCGAAAAATTCAGGCCGGCCGGCTACCCCACGCTGCCGGGCGCCTCCTACCGTAACCAGTGGTGGGTGACGCATAACGCACATGGCGCCTACATGGCGCGCGGCGTTTACGGTCAGGGCCTCTACGTCGATCCGAAGGCCGAGATGGTGATCGCGCGCTACGCCTCGCATCCGGTCGCCGGCAACGCCGCCAACGACCCGGTGACGCTGCCGGCCTATATGGCGCTGGCGAAGCAATTGATGGCGGGAGTGTAGGTTGCCGAAGGCTGCTTACTCGCGGCGGCTGATCCGTTGCGGTCAGGCGGCCGGGCGTAGATATTGATGGTGGGTACGGAGATGCGCAATTGGCGTTCGCCCTGCTGTCATCGCCGTGATCCTTTTTCCCTCTTTCAAGGTAGATCCAATGAAATACACGTCGCTGGCCGTCGGCCTTGTCGCCCTTCATCTGATGGCCGTGGCGGCACAGGCCGCCGGCGTCGTCAAGGTCACGCCGCTCGGTAGCCATGACGGTGAATTCTGTGCGTTCGACCGCGCCATCATCTTCGAGGATCCCGATGGCACGCGTATTCTCTATGACGCCGGACGCACGGTGCGGGGGCCGGACGATCCGCGGCTCGGCAAGATCGACGTCGTGCTGCTCAGCCACGCGCATAACGACCATCTCGGCGAAGCGATCCAGCCGGCCGCTAACGCCGGCACCTGCGCGGTGCCCGACATTTCGGTGAATGTGACGCCCAAATCCAATACGGTGAATATCGTCGTCGCCAAGAAGGCCAAGTTCATCGTCGGCGGCGAGATGGGTTCGTTCTTCTCGAAGAAGGTGGCGGCCGCGGGCGGCGAAGCTTCGCAGGTGCAGTTGCTGCGCTTCGGCGCCACGCGCAAGGTCGGCGGCGTCAGCTTTGCCACGGTGCCGGCCGCGCACACCAACGGGCTCGATCCGCAATTTCTCGAGGGCGGCTATGGCAAGGAGTTGAAGGACAACGGTCTGACCGCCTATCTCGGACCACCGAACGGCTACATCCTGACATTTTCCAACGGCCTGGTGGTGTACCTGTCGGGCGACACCGGGATCATCGCCGACCAGAAGACCATCGTGCATGATTATTACAAGCCGAAGCTGGCCGTCATGAATATTGGCGATGTCTTCACGACCGGGCCCAAGGAAGCCGCCGCCGCGATCGACACCCTGATCAAGCCCCGGGAAGTGATCGCTTCGCACGCCAACGAAGCGGCGACAAAGGACGGCAAGATCATTGCCGGGACCAAGGCCGAGATGTTCGTCAAGGCGACCAAAGCCACCGTGCGGATTCCCCTGAGTGGCAAGACGCTTGCGTTCGATGCCGGCGGCAAATGCGTGAGCGGCTGCAAGTAGTCCCTTCATAGTTGGATTTGGCCCAATCGAGTCGTGTCCCGGACGCAGCGCACGGCGTCTCCGCGAGGAGGCGTCGTGCTCCGCGCAGCCGGGACCGCGACGAAAGACGGCGCCGCGGACGCCATCGTCGGTCCGGTAACGCACTCCGGTTCTGGTTTGACATGCGGGCTGGCGTCGTCCTCCACGGCTACGACGTGCAACGAGCCGCCGAAACCTCCATTGACGGCCTGATCGCCGACTCCTAAGCCTTCGCCATGAAGTTTTCCGGCGAGGCTGCGACGCGAATGATGATCGGCAACGGCACGCGCCGTGCGTCACAGCGGGCGGCGACGCCGCCAGCGCGCACCGAGGTGGTCGCATGACGCGGATGCGCCGCAAGGCTGATCTCCCGACCAAGACCTGCCTGGTGTGCGGACGGCCTTTCACCTGGCGCAAGAAATGGGCGCGCGACTGGGAGAATGTGAAGTTCTGTTCGGACCGCTGTCGCGCCGCGAAGCCATCCATCGCCAAGCCGGAGGCGTCGTCGTCATGACCGTGCTGCGAATTGTACTCGGCGACCAGCTGTCGCACAGCCTGAGCGCTTTGAACGATCTCGACCCGGGGCGTGATGTCGTCCTGATGATGGAGGTCGAGCAGGAAGGCACTTACGTGCCACATCACAAGCAGAAGATCGTGCTGGTACTGTCGGCGATGCGGCATTTTGCCGAGGCGCTGCGCGATGCCGGGGTGACGGTCGATTACGTCAAGTTGGACGCGGAAGACAACACCGGCAGTTTCACGACCGAGCTGCGGCGCGCGATCGCGCGACACCAGCCGCGCCGCATCGTGGTGACCGAGCCGTCGGAGTGGCGGGTGCGGGCGATGGTCGAGGACTGGGCGGAGCTGACGGGACTAGCCGTCGGCATTCGCGACGACGACCGGTTCTTTGCCAGCCACGCCCGTTTCACCGCCTGGGCCCACGGGCGCAAGACCTGGCGGATGGAGCATTTCTATCACGACATGCGGCGCGAGCACGCGGTGCTGATGGACGACGGTCAGCCGGCCGGCGGCGAGTGGAATTACGACAAGGAAAACCGCAAGAAGCTGCCCGCCAAAACGGTTCCACCGTCGCGGCTGCGGTTCGCACCGGACGCCACCACGCGCGAGGTGATGGCGCTGGTCGAGCGCCGCTTCCCCGATCATTTTGGCGCGCTTGAGGAATTCGGCTGGCCGGTGACGCGCGCCGATGCGCTGCGCGCGCTGGAGGATTTCATCGCGCAGGGCCTGCCCAGCTTTGGCGACTATCAGGATGCGATGAAGGCCGGCGCGCCGTTTCTGTACCACTCGCTGATCTCGCCAGCCCTCAATACCGGGCTGCTGCTGCCACGCGAGGTATGCGCGGCGGCGGAGGCCGCGTGGCGCGCCGGCGCGGCGCCGTTGAACGCGGTCGAGGGCTTCGTGCGGCAGGTGCTCGGCTGGCGCGAATATGTTCGTGGCGTGTACTGGCACATGATGCCGGACTATGCCGAGATGAATGCGCTGCAGGCGACCCGCAAGCTGCCGGACTTCTACTGGACCGGCAAAACCGCGATGCGCTGTCTGCGCGAGGCGATTGGCAACACCGCGGAGCATGGCTATTCGCATCATATCCAGCGGCTGATGGTGACCGGAAATTTCGCGCTGCTGGCTGGCGTGGCGCCGCGTGACATCGAGCGCTGGTATCTTGCCGTCTATGTCGATGCGTTCGAATGGGTGGAAATGCCCAACACGTTCGGCATGGCGGTGTTTGCCGATGGCGGGCAGATGGCGTCCAAGCCCTATGCCGCGTCGGGTGCCTATATCGACCGGATGTCGGATTTTTGTGGCGGCTGCGCCTACGACGTCAAGCAGAAGACCGGTCCAAAGGCCTGTCCGTTCAACTATCTGTACTGGGCATTCTTCATCCGGCAGAAGGCGCGGCTGTCGGGCAATTTCCGGCTGGCGATGCCATACCGCAATCTGGCGGCATGGTCGCCCGAGCGACAGGCCGCCATCCTCGCCGAGGCCGATGCCTTTCTCGACCAGCTCGATTCCAGCGACGACGGCGCTGATTGCAACTGATTGATAAGCGCCAGCGGGGAGGGCGCCATCGGACCCTCCCCAACGTCGTTGGAGTCGTCACCGGCGCGCGTCAACCCTTCACGAAGGCGAGCAGGTCCGGATTGAGAACGTCGGCATGGGTGGTAAGCATGCCATGCGGATAGCCCGGATAGACCCTGAGCGTACCGTTCTTGAGCAGATTGATCGATTTCAGCGCGGCGTCGGCGATCGGCACGATCTGGTCGTCGTCGCCATGCATCACCAGCGTCGGCACCGTGATCGCCTTCAGGTCCTCGGTCTGGTCGGTCTCGGAAAACGCCTTGATGCCATCGTAATGCGCCTTGGCACTGCCGATCATACCCTGCCGCCACCAGTTCTGGATCACGCCCGGATAGATTTGTGCGCCGTCGCGGTTGAAGCCGTAGAACGGCCCGGTCGGCACGTCGATATAGAGCTGGGCCCGGTTGCCGGCGACGCCGCTGCGAAAGCCATCGAACACTTCCAGTGGCAGGCCTTCCGGATTGTTCGCGGTCTTCAGCATCAGCGGGGGCACCGCGCTGACCAGCACGGCGCGGGCGACGCGGCCAGAAGGCTCGCCGTGTCTGGCGACGTAGCGCGCGACTTCGCCGCCGCCGGTCGAATGACCGATATGCACGGCGTTGCGGAGATCCAGATGCTCCACGACCGCGAAAGCATCGGCGGCATAGTGGTCCATGTCATGGCCGTCGCTGACTTGCGCCGAGCGTCCGTGGCCGCGCCGGTCATGGGCGACGACGCGGAAGCCGTGCCGCAGGAAGAACAGCATCTGCGCATCCCAATCGTCGGCGGACAGCGGCCAGCCATGATGGAACATGATCGGCTGGGCTTCTTTCGGCCCCCAGTCCTTGTAGAAAATCTCAACGCCATCCTTGGTGGTCACAGTGGGCATCTGCCGGTTCCTTTTGCTTGTTGTCGCCGAATGCCGGCGCCACTGGGATGATGCTATCGATGGTACCAGCTATCAAGTCGGTGGTGCCGGGTTCCAGAATATTTGGCGCGGCGATCGTTCAGAAAAGCCGGCTTGATATATTGGGGGCGCCTGCGAATGATCGCTGGCGGTGCGCGCCATCGGCCCGGCGGTGGCTTCAACGGCAATGTTTCAAGTCGTAGCGCATGATAGTAATCATTGAACCCTGTCACGGATGCGATGCACCGCGCCCATTTGGACGTGGCGCTAACAGCCGCAACCACACCGATACTGTTGATTAAGTCTTCGCTTGATAGGCGTCGGCGGCCGTGATTCCATCTTGGTATTGCTTTGCAAGGAGCACGACGATGATGGGGATGCAGACTGCACCGGCTCAGTTGTTTTATGATTTCTGTCTCGATGACCACATCCCCGATGATCATTTGCTTAGGCGTATTGACCAATTTCTCGACTTGGCAACGATACGTACCGAGCTGAAGCCGTTTTACAGCACCATCGGCCG
>NZ_JANXTC010000321.1:0-5185 GCF_025356345.1 Tardiphaga sp. | reverse complement strand
GCCTCAAAGCAGGCGATCCAGAAGGGCATGGAAGTATCATTGCCGCATGCGATGGCCGAGCAGCGCGAATATCCCGCGGTGAAGGCGATGGTGGCGTCGGAGGATTACATCGAGGGACCGAAGGCGTTTTCGGAAAAGCGCGCACCGCTGTGGAAGGGTAAGTAGAGCTCCAACCTCCACCCGTCATTGCGAGGAGCCCTTGCGACGAAGCAATCCAGTCTTGCCTTGTGGCTTTCTGGATTGCCGCGTCGCTTCGCTAAGGGGAAAGCCGCAGGCTTTCCCCGACCTCGCAATGACGGCGGAGGGGTTATCGCTTGGTATCGATTTCCCGCTTATACGCCGCGTAGTTCGGCTGATCGACGGCCAGCTTGGCGAGCGTCGTCCGCCACAGATGCTCCTTGACGCCGGGCGTCTCGAGATCAACATCGCCCTGCGCGATGCGGTCGGCGAGATCCTGGTTCAATCCCGCCAGCGTACCCTGGACGCCGAGCAGTAGGGTCAGTCCGTGCAGTTCGCTGGCATCGCTGCCGTCCTGCAACGAGAGCTGTCGCGTCACCAGGTCGAGCGCGTTGATCGCCACCCGCAGCTTGAAGGCGGCATGGCCGGTGATGACCGGCGCGATCTCGCTGCGCAGGAAATCGGCGACCGCCGTGGTCAGCTCGGCCGGTTTCGGTTCATCCTGCATCTCGACCTCGCGGGGATAGTAGCCGTAGCAAATCGATCTCGGTCTCCGACGAGCGCCGTCCGATCATCGCGCGTTCCATGGAATGATCCGGACCGTCACGAAAGCGCTGCATCATGCCGCAGCACATCACGCCCCAGCGCAACGTGCCCATCACTTCCCAGAATTTGACGCGGGCCGGATCAACCGTGCCGCCGCCCGCCATCTCATAACCGGCGAACAGCTCCTCGCGGCTGCCGAAACCGCCCACCGGATGGTCGATCTCGCCGAACCGCCACGAATTCACACAGATCCAGCCGAGATCCTCCATGGGATCGCCGAGATGGGCGAGCTCCCAGTCGAGCACCGCCCGCATGCCGTCGGGGCCGATCATCAGGTTGCCGTGACGGAAATCGCCATGCACCAGCGTGAGGCGCTCGCCGGCGCCGGGATCGTGATCGCGCAGCCAGCGCAGCGCGAGCTGGAACACCGGACGTGGCCAATTGAAGCCGGCGATGTCGCGCGCCAGCTCATCGATTTCCGCCGCCGCCGTCATGCGGCGAAGTTCCGGCAATTGCCCGAGTGGCAGGCCATGGATGCCGGCGAGGATGCCACCAAGCTGGCGCGCCAGTTGAGGTCGTATCGCCGCAAAGGGCGCATCGCGCAGGATCTTGCGCGGGATGGTTTCGCCCTCGATCCGCTTCATGATGAAACCGATGCCGAGGCCATCGGCCTCGGTCAACACATGCAGCACTACCGGCACCGGCACGCCGGCCTGATGCGCGCGGCGGATCAGCGCGGCCTCGGTGACCAGCCCGCAGGCCCGCCCCGACGCCGCGCCATAGCCCTGCGGCGCCCGGCGCAGGATGGCGCCGATGACGCCATCGGGATGCGCGATATCGAACGACCAGGTCTCCTGGCTGGCGCCGCCGGACAGCCGCGCCACCTCCGAAACCCCGGTCGCGCCGTCGCACCACGACGCGATGCTGGCCGCGAGCAGATCCTGCGTTGTGATCGCCACCATCCGGGCGGCCTATTGGCCGGTAAATTTCGCCGGGCGCTTTTCCAGAAACGCCGAGACGCCTTCCTTGAAGTCCGTGCTGCCGCCGGCGATGCGCTGCGACTGCACCTCGAGATTGATCTGGTCCTCGAAGGAATTCTCGGTGCTGTCCCAATACAGCTTGCGGATCAGCGACAGTGCCAGCGTCGGGCCGTTGGCGAGGTCATGCGCCATCTTCAGGGTCTCTTCCATCAAGACCGCATCGTCGAACACGCGGTTGACCAGTCCCCATTCCAGCGCCTTTTCCGCCGGCAACCGTTCGCCGAGCAGCGACAATTCCACCGCGCGGGCCTTGCCGATCAGCCGCGGCAAGATCCAGGTCGAACCGCAATCCGGCACCAGGCCGATGCGACGGAAGGCCTGCAGGAAATAGGACGACCGCGCGCACAGGATCAAATCGCCCATCAGCGCGAAGCTCATGCCGGCGCCGGCCGCCGGGCCGTTCACCGCCGTCACGATCGGGCAATGCAGGCCACGCAGCCGGCGCAGGAACGGATGGAAGGCCGTCTCCAGCGTCGCACCGGCACCGCCGCGCTTGGTCACGTTATTGTTGCGGCCCTGCAGATTGGCGCCGGTACAGAAGGCGCGGCCGGCGCCGGTGATGACCAGGCAGCGCACCTCGGCGCGGCGCTCCTCGATCTCGTCGAGCGCCTCGCCGAGACCGCCGAGCATGTCCACCGACACGGCATTCATCACCTCCTGATGATCGAGCTTCAGGATGGCGACGGCGCCGTCGATGTCGAGCGTGACGTGCTTGAACTGCATGGTTTCCTCACGGGGGTTTCCGCGTGTTTATTCCGCGGTGTGGAAGCATAGAATGTCGAGCACCATATTTGATTTTTCGCGCGCGCTTGTCCATGCTTGCCGTCGAACGTCTGACCTCATCTGAACGCACGACCAACGTGCGCCGCACCCAGGAAACGCCCCATGAGCATCTTCGATCTGAGCGGCCGCGTCGCCATCATCACCGGCGGCAATGGCGGCATCGGCCTCGGCATCGCGCAGGCGCTGGCGACCGCCGGCTGCAACGTCTCGATCTGGGGCCGCAACGCCGGCAAGAACGCCGACGCCGCGGCGACCATGGCGTCCTGCGCCGGCAAGGTGGATACGCAGCTCTGCGACGTCACCGATACCATTTCGGTGAAGGCCGCGATGGACGCCACGCTGCAGACATTCGGCCGGGTCGATGGCTGCTTTGCCAATGCCGGGATCGGCGGCGGCGGGCGCCACGCCTTCATCGACCGCACCGAGGAACAATGGCGCAACATGTTCGCCACCAATCTCGACGGTGTGTTTCATGTGTTCCAGGTGGCGGCGCGGCACATGACCGAGCGCGCCGAAGCTGGCGATAAATTCGGCCGGCTGGTGGCGACGTCGAGCCTGGCCTCGATCTTCGGCACCGCGCGCAACGAACATTATGCCGCGACCAAGGCCGCGATCAACGCGCTGGTGCGCGCCCTCGCGGTGGAACTGGCGCGGCAGGGCGTGACCGCGAATGCGATCCTGCCCGGCTGGATCAAGAGCGACATGACCGCCGGCATCATGGCCAACGAAAAATTCGTTGCCAATGTGATGCCGCGGATTCCGGTGCGCCGCTTCGGCGAGCCGTCGGATTTCGGCGGCATCGCGGTCTATCTGATGAGCAAGGCGTCGTCCTACCACACCGCGGATACGTTCCTGATCGATGGCGGCTATACGGCGTTCTGAGCTTGTCATTGCGAAAAGCCCTTGCGACGAAGCAATCCAGTTCTCTCTTCGCTTGCCGCTTGCTGGATTTCCGCGTCACTTCGCTACGGGGAAAGCCAATTGGCTTTCCCTGACCTCGCAATGACGGGGGATAGGGCGTCGATCATCTTTAGGTCAACCCGCGCTAGCTGATCGCCGCCGCCTTCGGCTTTGCTGCCACCGTCATCGCGAAGCCTTCATAATCCTTCGCCGCGACCTCGTTGCAGATCTGCCGGTAGACACCGACACCGCCGATATAGGGCATGAAGATCTGCGGCTTGCCGGGGATGTTGGCGCCCATGTACCAGGAATTGGCCTGCGGATAGAGCGTATTGCCGGCGACCTCGTTGACATGCGCGACCCATTTGTCCTCGGCCTCCCGCGTCGCTTCCATACTGTCGACGCCGCGGTCGCGCTGATAGGCGAGGCAGTCGGTAATCCAGTCAACATGCTGTTCGATCGAGACGATCATGTTGCTCAGCACCGACGGGCTGCCGGGGCCGGTGACCATCAACAGGTTCGGGAAACCGGCGCTCATCAGGCCGAGATAGGTGCGCGGCCCCTCCGCCCATTTGTCGTTCAGCGTCTGGCCATTGCGGCCGCGAATCTCGATCTTCGCCACCGAGCCGGTCATCGCATCGAATCCGGTGGCCAGCACCAGCGCGTCGACCTCGTAATCCCGTCCGCCGCTGCGCACGCCGTGCGGCAGGATCTTCTCGATCGGATGGCTGCGAATGTCGACCAGTTGCACATTGGGCCGGTTGAAAGTGGCGTAATAGTCGGTATCGACGCAGATGCGTTTGGAGCCGACCGGATGGTCGTTCGGCTGCAACAGCCTGGCTGTCTCCGGATCGGTGACGATCTCCGCGATCCTGTCGCGGATGAAGTTGGCAGCGGTGTCGTTGGCCGGCTGGTCGAGCACGAGATTATTATAGACGCCCATGAAGGTGAGCCCGCCGCTATGCCAGCGCGCGGCATATTTTTCGCGGCGGATTTCTTCCGGATCTTCCAGCGCGCCGCGGTCGGGAACGGCCTGCACGATGCCGTTCTTCATGTCCTCGCGGGCGCGGCGACGGATTTCCGGATAGTTGTCGCGGAACGATTTGCGCTCGTCGTCGGTAAGCTTCGCGTTACGCGCGGGCACGCTGAAATTCGCGGTGCGCTGGAACACCGTGAGCTGGCTGGCCTGCGCGGCGATCACCGGGATCGACTGGATCGCCGACGAGCCGGTGCCAATCACGCCGACCCGACGTCCGGTGAAATCCACCTGCTCATGCGGCCAGTTTCCGGTATGGTAGATATCGCCCTTGAAGTCCGCCATGCCCTTGAATTCAGGGGTGCGGGCGTTCGACAGACAGCCGGTCGCGAGCACGACATGGTGCGCGCCGGTGCTTTTTCCGTCGGAGGTCTTCACGGTCCACTCGTTGCGATGCGCATCGAACACCGCGCTCTCGACGCGGGTGTCGAACTGGATGTCGCGGCGCAGGTCGAAGCGGTCGGCGACATGGCTGGCATAGCGCAGGATTTCCGGCTGCGGCGCGTAGCGTTCGCTCCAGTCCCACTCCTGCTGCAGTCTTTCGTCGAACGAGAACGAGTACTGCATGCTCTCGACGTCGCAGCGCGCGCCCGGATACCGGTTCCAGTACCAGGTGCCGCCAACGTCGCCGCCTTGCTCAAATACTCGCACCGAAAAGCCAAGCCCGCGCAGCTTGTGCAGCAGATAGAGCCCGGCAAACCCG
>NZ_JANXTC010000308.1:0-5908 GCF_025356345.1 Tardiphaga sp. | reverse complement strand
CTACGGCAAGTATTCGATGGTCGACATCGACGCGGTCGGCGGCGTGCAGGTGATCGTGCGCGAGTTGCTGGAAGCCGGCCTGCTCAATGGCGACGTCATGACCTGCACCGGCGAGACGCTGGCCGAACAGGTCAAGCGCCTCGGCACCAAGAGCGCGGACGGCAAGGTGATCTATTCGGTCGCCAAGCCCTACAAGCCGACGGGCGGCCTGCGCATGCTCGGCGGCAATCTGTCGCCGGAATTCTCCGCGATCCTGAAGCTGGCCGGCGTCGAGGGCGGGCTGGAGAACAACCTGTTCCGCGGCAAGGCCTGCGTGTTCGAAGGCGAACAGGGCCTGCTCACCGCGCTCGACAAGACTCCCGATCGTTTCCAGAACAACGACATGATCATCGTGCGCTATGACGGGCCGGTCGGCGCGCCCGGCATGCCGGAAATGCTCGACCCGACCTCGCGCATCACGACCTTGTGCCGAGAGCGCGGCATCGTTGTTGCGTTAATGACCGACGCGCGCTTTTCGGGCGGCTCGGTCGGCCTTGTCATCGGCCATGTCGGCCCGGAAGCCGCCCTCGGCGGCCCGATCGCCCTCGTCGAAGACGGTGACGAGATCATCGCGGATCTGAACAGCAATGAGCTGACCTGCACCGCGCTCGCCGACCCCGCCATTTTCAGTCGGCGCAAGGCGATCTGGGACAAGGCCGTGGCGGACAATGGCGGCATTCATCCGAATTGCGGCGACGCCGACACCCGGCTGCTGCACCGCGCGCGGCTGTCCGCGGTCCCAGCGACCCGCGGCGCCGGTCTGCACCCCAATCGCGAGGTCTGGGTACGCCAGCCGCGCGAAGCCGTTCGCTCCGGCTTCGTGCCGACGAACAAGCATCGGCCCGAGGCGAACAAGGCCTATTAGACGCCGACTGCCCGCGAAAGCCGACGTCGCGCGCGGCTGTCGGCTTTCGCTGGCGTTCACAACTGTCCAGCCGTCGCCGCCTGCATCGTTTCGGTATTCATTCCGATGTGCTCTATTGGCATGGTAGTCGGACAACAACGGTACTGCCGCGGGCCCGGAAAATCTGAACGATGACAAACATCCTGGTCGCGGGCGGCGCCGGCTACATCGGCTCGCATACTTGCCTGGATATGTGCAGCAAGGGGTTCACCCCGGTTGTCTATGACAACCTGTCTAATGGTCACGCTGAATTCGCAAAGTGGGGACCGCTCGAGGTCGGGGATATCCGTGACCGCGGCAAGCTGGACGCCGTCCTGAAGAAATACAATCCAGCTGCCATCGTCCATTTCGCCGCGGCGATTGAAGTCGGCGAGTCCATCCGCGACCCCGGCGGTTTTTACGAAAATAATGTAGCCGGCACGATCACCCTGCTTCGCGCGGCGCAGGCCGCCGGGATCGACAAGATCGTTTTCTCATCGACCTGCGCCACCTACGGGCTTCCGACATCGCTCCCCATCAATGAGCGCCACGGTCAGGCTCCGATCAATCCCTATGGTCGGAGCAAATTAATGGTCGAGCAGATTTTGAAAGATCTCGACCAGCACCAGGGATTCAAATCATTTATCCTGCGATATTTCAACGCGGCAGGCGCCGATCCCGAGGGCCGGATCGGGGAGTGGCATTCACCGGAAAGCCACGCTGTGCCGATTGCGATTGAAGCGGCGCTGGGCCGACGATCTCACTTCCAGGTGCTCGGGACCGACTACGAGACCCGGGATGGCACCTGCGTCCGGGATTTTGTGCATGTCCTCGATCTCGCGAATGCGCATACGCGCGCCGTCCAGCATCTGCTGGCAAACGCGACAAGCCACGCGCTCAATCTCGGCACCGGCCATGGAACGACGGTCAAGGAGTTGATCGAGACCGTCAAGAAAATATCCGGTCGTGATTTTGAAGTTCAGCTGGGGCCGCGGCGCGAAGGCGACTCTCCGGTACTGGTGGCCGACAATTCACTGGCACAGCACGTCCTTGGCTGGTCTCCCAGCCACGACCTGAATTCGATCATTGAAACGGCGCTGAACTGGCACGCCAACCATTTGCCACGCGGATAGCGATGCGGTTCGCCAACAGACCCATTATTATCGCGAAAACAGCATTGGATGGTCTGCTGTGCTCGCGTCGAGTCGAGGGATGCGACGCAGCTGGCGATCAAGCTCGCGGAAGACATATTCCGTAGCCTTGTAGGGAGTTGCGATCCTGCGATCCAGGCCATCGTTCAGCAGTACATGCACGCCATCGCGTCCGGCCATCTGGTGGCACTGCGCGCATGTCATGCGGTTGAAGGTCAGAACCTCGGGATCGTGTCGCCGCTGATCGCGATAGGTTTTTGGCGTGAGGTCGTCCAGCACGCTTTGCAGATCGGCTTTTTCACGCCCATCGGTCTTGTCGATGGCAAGGCGGAACAGCGCGTTGTCGAACGCGCTGGAATAGAACCCGATGTTCACGCCCTGTCTGACGATCGAAACCGCTTCAAGTCCGCGCTCTACATTATAGGACCGGCTCAGCATACCGAACACCCAAAGCCCGGTCAGCGACGAACTCCAGCTTACCGTCTGTATCGGACGCGCCCCGATGGCGTCCTGGATGAAGTCCGCGGTCGCCTGGCCGGCGCCCGGCCCGCCCTCCCCCCGCACGCCCGTCAAGGCATCCGCCTTGCGCAGGAAGTCGGTGGCGGCGTCGCGACGCTGCGCGGCGGGGAGCAGCCTGTCGATCGCGTCAAAATCGAGATGGATGAACAGTTGTTCGTAGGCGCGTCCCGGAAAGCGCGGGCTCATCAACTGGTAGACCATGCGGACTTGCGGAATCTCCCGCGGCGTCGAGAAATGCACATCGGTCTCCGGCTCGCCGGGACGAAGGATGACGGAAACGAGCTTGTAATGGTTGGGATCGGAGACATCGGCAACCACGTCGCGGATCGGCTCGACAATGGTGCCCGACGTATAGAAATTCTTCGGTGTGACCTGCGCCGTGATGTCGAGCGCGTCGTCGCCCGGTTCAGACTTCGCATCGAAGTCAACCGTGGGCTTGCCCTTGAGAAATTTCAGAAGCCTGGAAAAACCTTCCTCGCCCAATGTCGTCGCCAGGGGAAACTGACGTTCAAGGGCGGGTTCCGCTGCGTAGAACAGATGTTTGGGTTGCGTCAGGAAGCGCAGGCCACTCTGCGGCCGTGGCGTGTCGATGCCATGATCAGGTGCGAAACCGTCCGGGTAGAACCACATCGAATTATCGCGCAGGCTATAGCTCTGGTCATAGCTCGCCCAGTCGTCCTGTCGTGTCTTGAAGTCCTGCGTAATCAGCTTGAGCACGCCAACCTTGGCCTCGTATTTTGCGAGCAATTCCGGCGGGATGTCCGTGAAGGTCTTGAAGGCTTCGGCATAGCCATAGATCGCCTTGAACGGATCGAAATTTTCGCTGAGCTCATGCGCATCGTGCTTGCCGCATTGCGCGTCGGGCCTCAGCTTCACGTAATAATCGAAACTGATGTCGATCAGCGTGTAGCCGTCCGCACGAAGACCCGCATACATATCGGGGAATTCGTCGATGTGGCGAACCCAGTAGACCGACTGGATGCGACATCCCTCCGGCGTGTCGCCGGTGGAAAAGTGATCGATGTGCCGGTTCTGCTCCGACATCCCGGCCGTGATCAATTGCGACCAGCTCTGCTGGTGACCGACCTGGAAGACCGGGTAGATCGGATCGGCCGCACCCAGCCCCGTATCGAAGAAGAGATATTTGAATTCGGGACGGGTCCGGCCGAAATTCTGCTCGAAATGAGTGAGGATGTCGTAGACCGAGCCCGGCCGCAGCGCTGCGTGGTTGCTCTCGGTGATGATTTCCTGCCACCGGTGTCGGACGATGGACAGCGGGTAGCCGTCGGCAAAGGCAAAAACGGCGCAGATCAAGCAGACCAGCAGGACGCCAACGATTTTTTTCATTGATCTTGCTACGATCTTCGTCGTGCGCGTTCAACCATGCAGATGCTTGTTCCATTGTCGAATGGTAACCGGAGCGGGCTCAAGGTCATGTCCCATGCCGTCATCGGCGCAATTGGCTCCGGCGACTGCAATCAATGCTGGCCGCCGCACCTTTGGGGGCGTTAACGGCCAGCAATTAGTTCCTTTACAGCCTGCTCAGGACGTCCGACTGAGAACGGCCGGAGCGATCTCTTCTTCCTTCAGCTCTTCGAGCCGGCGATGACGGGTTTCGATGCCCAGCGTCGCGACGGTGACGATCTGGATCACCAGCAATCCGATCATCAGCGCCATCACGCCGGCGACGCCGCGGGCCTCGAACAGCATGACCACCAGGAACGGCGTGACGATCGTGGCCCCGCGGCCCAGCGTGTTGACGATACCCGAAGCGCGCAATCGCACTTCGGTCGGGAACAGTTCGGGGATATAGACGCCGAACAGCAACGCCACCAGAATGTAGATCGGTATCGTCAGCAGGAACCCGACCGCCGGCAGCAGGATCGGATCCGAGATCATCGGATAGACGATCCCCAGCGCCACTGTGATCAGCGACGAGCCGATAATGGTCGGTTTGCGACCCCAGCGGTCGGCGGTCAGGGCGCCGATCGCGGAACCAACCGGAGCGCCGAGCGCCATCAACAGCGCATAGCTGAAGGAGGTCGCGACGCTCAGCCCCTGCTTGATGAAGAACACCGGCAACCACGTGACGAAACCGTACAGCAGCGTGTTGATGGTGATCAGGCAGACCGAACCGACAATCATCCGGGACAATAGCGGCTGCGTGAACAGCGTCGCGAGCTTGCCCGACGGCGGTATGGCAGGCGCTGCGACCGGCGCCGGCAGCGGCTGGCCGCGAGAAGCTTCCCGCTCGATACTCTGCATCAGCGCTTCAGCCTCTTCCTTGCGTCCGACCGCTTCGAGCCAGCGCGGCGATTCCGGCAGGTTCTTGCGCAGATACCAGACGACCAGGCCGCCGATTCCGCCGATGATGAACATCGCGCGCCAGCCGAATATCGGGACAATGAAGGATGCCACCAGCAGGGCCGCCGGCAGTCCGGTGACCACGCAAACGGCCATCAATCCGAGCCACTTGCCACGCGATTTGGCCGGGACGAATTCAGTCAGGGTGGAATAGCCGACTACGTTCTCGGCTCCGAGGCCAATGCCCATGAAAAACCGGCAGATGATCAGGACTGCCATGTTGGGAGCAAAAGCGGCGGCGAGCGACGACAGCCCGAACAGCAGCAGGTTGAACTGGTAGGTGAAGCGTCGGCCGAAGCGGTCGCCGAGAAAGCCGGTACCGAACGAGCCGACCATCATGCCGACAAAGGTCAACGAGATGAAAATCGCGTTTTCGCCGAGCGTCGAGAAGCCGGTCTTGAGGGTGACGCCGAGTACGGTGCCGGCGAGGTAGATGTCGAAACCGTCGAAGAACATGCCGATCCCGATCAGCGTCATGATCCGGTAGTGGAATGGTCCGATCGGAAGCCGATCAAGACGGCCCCCCGCGTTGACTGAGGTTGGCATAGGCGTTCTCCCGTTTTGATTGTTGGTCACTCACGGGCGGCTGCGTCTCTCTGGACTTTCGCAGCCGCCCGCCTCGGAATGTTCAGTTCAAGCGCTTTTGCCCCGCCGTGTCGCGATACCAGTCGAAATCCTTCTCGGCGGTCGCCACCATCACGCTCTTGGTATTAAAATGCGTCTCGAAGCTTTCGGTGCCGAATTCGCTGCCGATGCCGCTGTCATCGACGCCGCCCCAGGGCGACGCCGG
Source organism: Tardiphaga sp. (assembly GCF_025356345.1). Lineage (GTDB taxonomy): Bacteria > Pseudomonadota > Alphaproteobacteria > Rhizobiales > Xanthobacteraceae > Tardiphaga. The sequence goes on along the minus strand of NZ_JANXTC010000308.1, from coordinate 162 downwards.
ATCGAGGCGGTGATGGTCGTTGACCCAGACGATGCCGGCGCGGACGCGCGAGGCGACACGATGGGCGCGGCCGATATTGCTGGTACGGATGGCGGCGGCGAGACCAAACGGCGAGTCATTGGCCAGCCGCAGCGCGTCGGCCTCGTCCTTGAACGGCGTCAC
>NZ_JANXTC010000243.1:0-10312 GCF_025356345.1 Tardiphaga sp. | reverse complement strand
AGACTCATCGCGTGCGGAACGCCGGGTGAAACCGGTGAATCCGGAAGTTGCTGTGCGCATCACTACTTGCCGACTACGGCATTCGCGCACAGGCCATGGGTGCATCGGGCACCCGGCGTTCCGCGCGCCCTCTCAGGGGGGGCAGGGAATGCAGCACACCCCGGGCGCGCCAGCGTCGCGGGATTGCAAAGCCGCGTCGCATCGTGCCTTGCCGCGGCGCCTGGCCGCGGCCGGGATTTTGACGGCGGCGCGGATCGCGTGGCATGGTGGCGACCACAGCAGAGGGACATTCGCATGTTGGGACGACGTTTCGTGAAGGTGGCAGGCGCGCTGATGCTGGCGCCGTTTCTGCTGGCGGCGCCGGCGATGGCCGCGCGCTGCGGCGGCGATTTCAACACCTTCGTGGCCTCGATGCAGCAGGAGGCGTCCGCCGCCGGGATCTCGCCGGGCGTGATCCAGACCGCCTTCGCCGGCGTCACCATGGATCCCGCGGTGCTGAATTTCGACCGCCGCCAGCGCGGCACCTTCAACAAGACCTTCGAGCAATATGTCTCGACGCGCGTGGGGCAGGGCCGCATCTCGATCGGGCTGCAGATGCTGCAGAAGCATGCCGCGCTGCTGCAGCGGATCGAGGCGCGGTTTGGCGTGCCGCCGCAGATCGTGGTGGCGATCTGGGGGCTGGAATCCGATTTCGGCCGTGGCGACATCGGCAAGATGCCGGTGATCCGCACCCTCGCGACGATGGCGCATGATTGCCGCCGCACCGAGTTGTTCCAGGGCGAGCTGCTGGCGGCGCTGAGGATTCTTCAACGCGGGGATTTGCTGAAGTCGGACCTGATCGGCGCCTTCGCCGGCGAGCTCGGCCAGACGCAGTTCTTGCCGTCGTCCTACATCAAATACGGCGTCGATTTCGACGGCAACGGCCATGTCGATCTCCGGCATTCGGTGCCCGACGTGCTGGCCTCCACCGCCAATCTGCTGCATACCGCCGGCTTCAAGAACGGCGCGCCCTATGGCGAGGGCACCGCGAATTTTGAAGCGATGCGCGAGTGGAACCGGGCCACGATCTATCGCAAGACGATCGCCTATTTCGCCGATCGCCTGGCCGCCGGGAGATGAAGCGACAGAACGGGTGAACAAGGGCGCGTTGCAATTTTAAGTTGACGGTTTGGCATTTGTCATCGACCCTGTGACCGCCGGTCACAGGGATGCATGATGGCTCGAAAACTCAGCGCGCTGCCGAAAAACCAGAACCGCCCGACCCTGGCCGAGCTGGCCGACTATCCGGTGATGACCAGCTGGTTCAATCCGGGGCTGCTGCTGAAATTGCTCGGCCGGGTGATCACCGCCGATCTGTTCGGCCAATATGCCGACCGCCGCCTGATCGAGGCCGCGCTCGATACCAGCGAGGCCGATGTCGCCGGCCGCGATGATATCTCCGCGCACATGGCCAAGCACCGCGATGCCGACGGCGCGGTGTGGCTGGATTTCGTCGCCGACCTCGGCGACGGTTTCGATGCCACCTATGCCATCGCCTCGCTGCTGGCGCGGCCGCGGCTGGAGCTGACCTATCAGGGCAGGACGCACACGCTGCCGCGCGCGGCGGCGCTGGTGATGGGCGGCGACGAAGTCTATCCCACCGCGACGCGCGACGAATACAGCATCAAGACCCGCGCGCCGTATCAATTCGCCTTTCCGAAGCGCAAGCCCGGCGCGGAACAGCCGCGGGTGATGCTGATTCCCGGCAATCATGACTGGTATGACGGGCTGGTGAATTTCCTTGCGCTGTTCTGCCGCGCCAAGCCGACCGCGATCGGCAACTGGCGGACCTGCCAGCGCCGCAGCTATTTCGGCTTCAAGCTCACCGAACAGGCCTGGGTATGGGGCATCGACATCGCGCTGGTCGCCGACATGGACCAGCCGCAGGCGGATTACTTCGTCGCCATCGCCAAGGCGATGCCGCAGAACGCCAATGTGATCCTGTGCAGCGCCGAGCCCGGCTGGTACGGCGCCGAGCAGGAAACCAATTCCTACCGCACGCTGAGCTATGCCGCGGCGATCGCCGACAATGCCGGCAAGTCGATCAAGATCCCCTTGGTTCTGTCGGGCGACAGCCATCATTACTGTCGCTACGAAAGCGATCTCGGCACGCAATACATCACCTCCGGCGGCGGTGGCGCGTTCCTGCACGGCACCCATCATCTGCCGGATCAGCTCCATGCCGCCTGGCTTCGCCACCAGCCGAAGCCGGTGCTGACGCTGGCGGACAGCTGCTATCCGGACAAGGTGACCAGCCGGCGACTGCTGTCGGGCAATTTCAAATTCCCGCTGACCAATTACGGCTTCTCGCTACTGCTCGGCGCCATCTTCACCATCCTGGGTTTTGCGATGTCGATGCTGCCGCGCGGCGATGTCGGCGTCATCAGTTTCCTGGTGCTGGCCGCCGGCTTCATCGGCTATTCCGGCTATCAGGAAAAGAAATCACTGAAAAAGGCGGTCGGCCTCGCTGTGCTGCATGCCGGCGTGCAGTTCATCGCGCTGCTCGGATTGACCCGGCTGTTCAGCGCTTTCGATGCCGCGACGTTCGGATTTCGGGCGCAGGGACCGTGGTGGGCGTGGCTGATCGAGCTCGGCGTGCCCATGGTTCTGCTCGGCGGCGGGCTCGCCGGCTTCATCTTCGGGTTCAATCTGATGCTGACCTGCCGCTACGCCGACATGAACCACAATGACGCCTTCAGCGCGATGCGGCTGGACGCGTTTCGCAATTTCCTGCGCATCCGCATTCTCGGCAATCAGGTCACGGTCTATCCGATCGGCCTCGACCGCGTGCCGCGGCGGACGGAATGGAAGGACAATCCGGCTTCAACCGGCGATCCGCTGGCGCCGTATTTCATCGTCGACCCCGATCTCGCGCCGAGACTGCTCGAGGCGCCGATCGCGGTCGGTGGCCACGAGGTGGAGCCGACCGCGATGACGGTGAAACAGCCCGGCGAGTTGCCGAAGGAATGAGGCGGTTGGCGCGCGGCTCAGTGCATCGACTTGTCATGGGTGATGTCGATCACCGCGCCGACCATCCGCACCGGCTGGCCAGAGCGGTCCAGCGTGCAACTGCCGCGGGCATAGACCCAGGTCAGGCGGTCGTTCTTGATCAGGCGGTATTCCGCCTCGTACAAGCCGCCGTGGCGCATCGCCTGCGTGATCGCGGCTTCCACCGCCGCGACATCGTCGGGATGAATGGCGCTCAGATAGGCCATGTTGGGCAGGCCGCGCGCGGCGCTGTCAGGATCGACGTCGAAGAAGCCGGCGGACACCGGATCGAGATAGCTGCGGTCGTTGATGATGTCCCAGTCCCAGATCCCGGCGATCAACTCCTGCGACGCCAGCCGTTTCGATCGCGGCAGCTCGAAGGCGTCTTCCTCGGCAGTGCTCTTATAGGCCTCCGCCGCGGCCAGCCGCAGGATATAGGACAGGAATTCGTGCTTTCGCTCCTGGGCGAAACTCGCAATGTCGAGGCACACATCCGCTAATGGTCGTCGCATGTGTCACCCCAGGCCAGTTCCCAGTGGCTGAGAATACATATGTTCAGACATAATTCAATTCGAGAGCGTCTAAATTGGCTGGCGATCCTGTGGCGTCGCCAATGCGAAATGTTCCGCGAACTCGCGCGGCGTGATGCCGCTTGCGCAACCGCATGGCGCTACCCATGTGACCGGAATGTTGAATGAACAGGTTTTTCCACGCACCGCCCAACGGCACCGGCCGACCGGCTCGGCGACGCGTGGTCCGATTATCGATCAGGACGGGGTTGAGCTTCGTCCCGAGCAGGTCGGTCCTGGCGCCGGCGGCTTTCGCTTTGATTTCAACGGTTCGTCGAACCCGTTCGACAATCTGACGCGCGAGCAGCGCGTGGCGCGGCTGGAAGCACTGGCGAAACTGCTGGATGTTGCCTTCGTGGTGCCCGGTACCAATATCCGCTACGGCATCGACGGGCTGATCGGGCTGGTGCCGGTGATCGGCGACATCATCACCACCGCGATCTCGCTGTGGCTGGTGAAGGAGGCGAGGGCGCTGGGGGCGCCCTGGCATGTCACGGCGCGGATGCTCGGCAATGTCGCCCTGGATGGCGCCGTCGGCATCGTGCCCTTTGTCGGCGATGCCTTCGACGTCATGTTCCGGGCCAACATCCGCAATATGCGGATGTTGCGGAAGTGGCTGGATAAGCAACCAAGGATGTAGAGGAGGGGCCGGCTTACGCCGCGTCGGCGTCGTCGGTGGCCGGTTCGGCCACGGGCTCGGGAGCGCGGCGTTCCAGCGGAAAATCCTCGCTCTCATACAGCGTGCGGATGCCGCTCTGGTCGAAGCGGGCCTCGTCGACCTGCAGATAGGCGCCGTTCAGCGAATCCGCCGGAAGCTGTTCGATCGCGAATTGCACCGCGGCGGCCGCGGTGTCGAAGCGGCGATAGGCAAAGCCGGCGCGCTTCTTCTTGCGGATGGCGGCGGGAAACAATTCTGCGGCGGTGTTGTAGCTGAAAGCTGCCATGGTCAGTGACCTCAAATGAATGTACGCAACGAAACGACGCCTACTTCGCGACGGCAGCCGATTGGCAGCGCGCGGAACATCATTTCTGGACAGACCCTGATATAAGCACGTTTCAGCGGAATGCGACAGCCGGAACGCAGCATGATGAATCGCTGATTCCCGCTGGTAAGATCGTCGTAATACAAGTGATTGGAGTGGTTTACCGGACAAAAGCGGTGCGGCAGCGGGCTCCGTCGCGCCGAATTGTTGTTATTGCCCGGTCATATCCGGAAGCGGAACGATCTTCAGCGGCGTGGTATAGGGCTCGACGCGCAGCGCATCGCCCGACAACAGCCCGATCTGGCGCAGCGGCGCCTGTTCGAGCGCGCCGGCCTCGGCCTTGCGCACGGCATATTGCCAGGCTGTCAGCGTGCCCTTGGTCGCCAGATGCCGCGCCACGCCGCCGGCATTCTTGCTTTCGAACTGCGACAGTTCTTCGTCATTGATGCCAATGATGATTTCGTCGCGCGCGGTAATGACCTTGAACAGCATGACCTTGTCGGTGGCCAGCGCCGGATGCGCGATCACGGTTTCGAGGATCAGGCCTGCCAGTGCAAGGCCGAGCAGCCAACGGTTGGAACGGGTCGACATAACGAAGCTCTCTTATTGTTTTTCAAAAGTGCACGCCGATAGGGCATGTCGTAATTTGAGGCAGTGTTGCTGGCAGAGACAGAAACGCCCCGGCGACCAGCAGGTGGTCACACGGGGCGGTTAACAAATTCCATAAGACTGGATGTATTTACTTCGGCTGTAGTTTCAAGGCCGCCGAGTTGATGCAATAGCGCAATCCGGTCGGTCCCGGACCGTCCGGGAAGACGTGTCCGAGATGGCCGTTGCACTTCGAGCACAGCACTTCGGTGCGCACCATGCCGTGGGTCACGTCGCGCTCCTCGTCGACATGGCTCTCCAGCGCTGGTTGCGTGAAGCTGGGCCAGCCGCAACCGGAATCAAATTTGGCGTCGGATTCGAACAGCGTCTGGCCGCAGCCGGCGCAGACGAACGTCCCTGGCGTGTGGTCATGTTCGTACTCGCCCGAACCGGGCCGCTCGGTCGCCTTTTCGCGCAGCACGGCGTATTGGATCGGGCTCAGTTCGCGGCGCCAGTCGGCGTCGCTCTTCTCGACCTTGCCGGACGTTGTTTTAATATCGCTCATTGGGTCTCCTTCCAAAGTCGCTGACGGCGCCCGCGGTCAATTCGTGACCTTGGCATTGCTCACCAGCGTCGGCTTTTCGATGTAATTTTCGGCAAAGATCTTCTTCAGATTCTCGACCTTCGGGATGTCATTATAGGCGATATAAGGCTGGTTGGGGTGCAGCGTCAGGTAGTCCTGATGATAGGCCTCGGCCGGGAAGAAGCCGGCAAGCGAGCCCACCTTGGTCACGATCGGCTTCTTGTAGACCTTGGCAGCGTTGAGTTGCGCAATATAGGCGTCAGCAACCTGCTTCTGTTCGGCGGTGGTGGCAAAAATTTCCGAGCGATATTGGGTGCCGCTGTCGGGCCCCTGGCGATTGAGCTGCGTTGGGTCGTGCACCACGGAGAAATAGATCTGCAGGATCTTGCCGTAGCTGATCTTCTGCGGGTCATATTTTATCTGCACGGATTCGGCGTGACCGGTGGTGCCGCTGCTGATGGCGGTGTAATTGGCGGTCGACTTGTCGCCGCCCGCATAGCCTGAAACCGCGTTGACGACGCCATTGGTGTGCTGGAACACGCCCTGAACGCCCCAGAAACAGCCGCCGGCGACCACCACGGTCTGCAGGCCGTCGGCGGGTTTGGCGTCCATCGCGGGAGCGGGAAGGATCACCGCCTCCTCCGCCGCGAAGCTCGGTGCGACGAAAACGGATGAAATGGCCAGCGCGCCGACGGCGGCGGCGCAAAGCGACAAGCGGCTGAAAGTGGATCGGCGCATGGGATGTCCTCTGGAATGCAAGGCCGGATAGGGGCAGTCTAGACCGTGACGCCGGCTTCGCAATTGCGATGTGGGGTCCTGTTTTAGAGATACGTAGCGGCGGCCCGCTCGTTACGGGAATTTGCACACGAGTTCGTGAAATGGAAAGGCCGGCACGGCCATCGTAGCCGGGCCTTGCCAATTGCCCAGCAAAAAGCCGCGGGACCGGTGTCCCGCGGCTGGCTGATGGCGCGCGCTGCTATGGGCAGGAATAGCGATTGCCGTCATTGTTCAGATAGGTGCCCGACCTCGGATCATAGGACCGGTAGCGCTGCGAACAGTAACTCGCACCCTGCTGGGCCTGCGCATTGGATTGCGCCGCGCCCGCCGCGATGGCGCCGCCAATCAGCGCGCCGACGGCAAGGCCACCGATCAGCGCGCCATTGCCGCCGCCGCCACGGTGGCCGTAGCCGCGACCGCCGCGATAGCCGCCGCCATAGCCGTGGCCGCGACCATAGCCGCCGCCGCGATAATACTGCACATTCTCGGTCGGCAGCGAGGTGGTGGTGGTCTGGGCCAGCTTTGGCTGCGCCATCAACGGCGCCGAAATCGCCGGGACCGAAAATGACAGCGCGGTCGCGCCGATCAGGGCGACCGACGTCAAGGTCTTGAGATATTGCATCGTAACTCCTGCATGTTCTGGATACAGGGCCAACGGGAACCGGACGGCAACGTTCCAGGCGATACGGTGATCGTCCTGCGTCAGAACACCGCGCGGCGCGTCAGATCACGATGCTGAGTCGCTTTGCTGCCCGGGTGATGCCGGTATAGAGCCAGCGCGCGCGACTTTCCTGGAACGCGAAGCTTTCGTCGAACAGCACCACATCGTCCCATTGCGAGCCCTGGCTCTTGTGTACGGTCAGGACATAGCCGTAATCGAACTCGTCATAGGGCTTGCGCTGATCGTAGGGCAATTTGTCGACGCCGCCGGTGAAGCAGTCCGCGCGCACCGACACCTTCGTAACCTTGCCGCCAAAGTCCTCGTCGGGCGACAGCCGCATGCCTATGATCTGCGACTTTGACACCAAGCGCGCCTTGACCCGCCACAGGCCGCCGTTGAACAGCGCCTTCTTGCGGTTGTTGCGCAGGCAGACCAGCTTGTCATCCGCCACCGGCAAGGGATCCTCGATGCCGAGGCGCAGGCGAAATCGCGTATTATAGGCGCGCCTGGTATTGTTACGTCCGCACAGCACCTGGTCGGCGTCCATCACGCGCCTGGGATCGAGTTCGGAGCGCGAGATCACCTCGCTCTCGCCATAGCGGCCGATATCGAGCTCGCGGCCCTCGCGCACATCCATCGACATCCGCACGATGGGGTCGTTCTCGGCCTGGCGATGCACCTCGGTCAGCATCACATCGGGCTCGGCCTCGGTGAAGAAACCGCCGCCCTGGATCGGCGGCAGCTGTGCGGGATCGCCCAGCACCAGCAGCGGGCAATCGAACGACATCAGGTCGCGGCCGAGATCGGCATCGACCATCGAACATTCGTCGATCACGATCAACTTGGCTTTGGAGGCGGGGGCGTCGTCCCACAGCTCGAAATTCGGCTGTTCCTCGCCGGATTCGCGGGCGCGGTAGATCAGCGAATGGATGGTGGAGGCGCCGTCGCAGCCCTTGTTGCGCATCACCAGCGCCGCCTTGCCGGTGAAAGCCGCGAATTTCACCTCGCCGTCGACATTGTCGGCGATATGGCGGGCCAGCGTGGTCTTGCCGGTGCCGGCATAGCCAAACAGCCGGAAGATCGGCGGCGTGCCGTTCTTCCCGGGCTTGGCTTTCAGCCAGTCATCGACGGCTTTCAGCGCGGCGTCCTGATGCGGGGTAAAACTCGGCATGGCGTCTCGGGAGGCAGGACGGGCAGGGGCTGCCGCGACTCACCGGGCAAGCTAACCATTCGGGCGGTCGGTGCAAGCACCGCCGCGCCACCTTGCCTGGTTGCCCAATCCGGCGAGATGCCGCAGGTAGAGGGTCGGTGCGGTGAACCGGCCGTCAGGCCTGCCTTGCCCCGAAGGAGGTGATGCGTGGAACGAAGACTGCTTCAGGCGGCGATTGCGCTGACCGGCCTCGCCGCGGTGGGCTTCGGTCTGGCCGGCGTGCTGATCGGCACCAGCTTCAGCGGCGGCATCACCGACGTGACCATGGACAGCTATGTCCGCTTTCTCAAGGGCATGCTGCTGGCGATCGGGCTGATCTACTGGTCGGCCATTCCGGCCATCGAGCAGCATGGCGAGCGTATCGCCGGGGTGACATTTATCCTGGTGCTTGGCGCCGTTCCGCGATTGCTGGCGGTGATCGCGCACGGCTTTCCCACCATCGGAATTCTGCTCAGTCTCGTCGGTGAGTTGGTGATCGTGCCGCTGATCTGGCTGTGGCAGCGCCGCCTGGCGCGGCGCGGGCTTGCTGCATGAAACGGCTGGCGACCTGGGCCCTGGCCGTGATCGGCGCGCTGTCGATCAGCTACCTCGCGCTGTACGCCTATGCGATGTTCAACCGGCCGCGACTGGTGCCGGGCGAGCCGATCCAGATTTTCCGCAAGCCGGACGCGCCGAAATATTCGTGAAAAAGCGAGTCTTTATCGGGAGTGCATTGGCTTCTCCACGTCATTGCGAGGTCAGGGAAAGCCAATTGGCTTTCCCCTTAGCGAAGCGACGCGGCAATCCAGAGGCCACAAGCAAAAAAGACTGGATTGCTTCGTCGCAAGGGCTCCTCGCAATGACGGCTGAGAGGCTTTTGCCTTCGCCTAGCCCATCGCCCCCATTACCGCGCGATAATCGCCGGAGCCGGCAGGCGTAATCGGCAGGCCGCCATCGGCGTATTCGTTCAGCTTGTTGCGCAGGGTGCGGATCGAGATGCCGAGAATATTCGCGGCGTGGGTCCGGTTGCCGAGGCAATGCTTCAGCGTTTCCAGAATCAGATCGCGCTCGACATCGGCGACGGTGCGGCCGACCAGCGCGCGCGTCACCTGTTCGGCGGCGAAGGTGGCATGCGCCACGGCCGGAACGGTCTTGGCGAGGTCGAGCCGGTCGCCATCCGGGGTCAGGATGGCGTCGGCGCCGATCTCGTCACCATGGGCCATCAGCACCGAGCGGTGGATGGTGTTTTCCAATTCGCGGACGTTGCCCTGCCAGCGATTGACGGTCAGCACGCGGCGCGCTTCCGCCGAAATCGGTCGCACCGGCACGCCATTGGCGTCGGCATATTTCTTGGCGAAATGCTGCGCCAGTTCAAGAATGTCAGCCGGGCGTTCGCGCAGCGGCGGGATCTTGAGGTTGACGACGTTGAGCCGGAACAGCAGATCCTCGCGGAAGGTTCCTTCACGCACGGCGTCGGTCAGGTTGCGGTTCGAGGTGGCGATGATGCGGATGTCGATCGGTACCGGACGGGTGCCGCCGACGCGATCGATGACGCGCTCCTGGATCGCGCGCAGCAGTTTTGACTGCAGCCGCACGTCCATCTCGCTGATTTCGTCGAGCAGCAGCGTGCCACCGGTGGCTTCCTCGAACTTGCCGATCCGGCGCGCGATGGCCCCGGTGAAGGCGCCTTTCTCGTGGCCGAACAATTCGGATTCCAGGAGGTGCTCGGGGATCGCGGCGCAGTTGATGCTGATGAACGGCTTCTTGGCGCGGTGCGAGCGGGTGTGAACGTAGCGCGCCAGCACTTCCTTGCCGGTGCCGGACTCGCCGGTGATCATCACCGAGGCGTCGGAGCCGGCGATCTGCTGCGCCAGCCGCACCACCTTGGCCATCGCCTCGTCGCGGTAGATCAGGTCGCGGGAATCATTGGCGACC
>NZ_JANXTC010000242.1:0-14509 GCF_025356345.1 Tardiphaga sp. | reverse complement strand
CCTCGACCGGTTGTCCGACGGTGAAGCCGTGCCCCTTGATGTAGATACGGTCCGTGGCGGCATCGACATAGGCCAGATTCAAGGTGGCCTTGGCATTGTCAGAGACGCGGGTGAAGGTCTGCGTGCCCAGCGCGACGCCCTGCGCGATCTGGACCACATTGCCATTTCCGTCCAGCAGCTTGAACGTGCTGTCGTCGACCACCTGCACAGTGTAGGTCGCGGCATCCGTCAAGCCGGTGATGGCGGTATTGCCGGCGCCCGCGGCATATTTCACCACGTCGCCGGTCGAAAAGCCGTACGCGGCGATGCTTATCGTGTCCGCATCGGCGTCGATGGCATCGATGTCGAACGTCTTCGACTTCACCACATTGAGGGTCTGGGTCGCTGTGCTGTCGGTGCCGGCGTTGTCCAGATTGATCGGCGGTTCCTTGGACAGCTGGATGTGATCGGCATCCACCACGATCACGTAATAGGTCTTGCCCTTTTCCAGGCCGCCGATGGAATCGCTTTGCTGGCCTGGGATCAGCAGACCGGCGCTCACGCCGGGTATAACACCGGAATTGGCAAGATACGGTGTGTAGACCACCGCTTCGCCATTGGTGAAGCCGTGGAAGGGGACGGTCAGGATATTATTGGCGATGTCGACATCGCCCGTCGGGTTGAACGTTTTGGTATCGTCGCTGCCGGCAGTGGCGTTGCCGGCGGCAGTGATGTGACCGTTGAGCGTGGCCTTGACGGTGCCGAATTCAAACGCCAGCGCGACGCCGACCCCGGCACGGCCGTCGATCGGACTGATGGTGCTGGCGTCCGGCGTCGTCTTCGACGTGCCGGTCGCCAGCACGTTGACATTGCCGCCCGCCGTGATGGTGACGTCGTTGCCCACCGATGCGATCACGGTGAGATCGGTGTGCGAGATCGCCAGCGCGACCGAGGAACTGGTGGGATCGACGCTGTCGGTCAGAAGGTTGGATGACGCGCGCGCCACGGTCTTTGACGTCGCCGCGCCCTTGGCGGAAATCGTGACGCTGCCGGTCGCATCGATGGTCGTGGTGCCGGTGATGTGGACTTCGACGTCGCTGCTGGCACGGCCGTAGCCCGCTGCGATTTCGAGGCCCGTCGCGGCGGCGAGACCGCCGCCGCCGATGGCAGCAGCGACCGCCGTGACCTGGGTCTCGACCTTGGTCTCGGCCTTGACGTCGACATTCCCCACCGCCTCAATGGTGGAGTTGTTGATGTTGATCGTAGCATTGGCGCCGCGCAGTATCACGGAAAGATCGATGCCCGTTGCCGCGCTCAGGGCGACGCCGGGGATCGTCCCGAGCAGACCAGCCAGCGAGTTCGAAAAACCCGCCGCGGAAGCCGGAACGTCGCTGGCGAGATTGGTATCCTTGGCAACAGCATTGATCTTGATGGCGCCGCCGCGAATGGTGGCGCCGTCGATGGAGATGCCGGCGTTCTTCGAGGTAAAATCGAACGGCCAACTCACCAGCCGCTTGGCGACATCCGAGGTCGCGAGAATGATTTTGCCGGCCTTGTGATTGTTGGTGGTGTCCGCCGACGCCAACAGCGAGGCTTGGGCGCCAAGCACGATCGACTGGCCGCCGGCATAGGCGGTGGTGCCGTCGGAATTGGTCGTCACCCTGCCGAAGGTGATGTCGCCGGCATTGCCGCCCGCGAGTTCGGTCGAGATTTTAGCCGACGTCGTGCCGGTGCCGACGGTCACTGTATCGCCGATCAGGGTCAGCGAATGCCCATGTAGCGCAATGTCGCCCGTGACGTTGATGACGCTGTTGTGGGTGTAGGTATTATTGCCCGGCAATAGGCCACCATCGTCGAACGGATCGTAGCCGCTGCTCAGCGTGTTGACAGTCAGCGACGCATTGAAGTTCGGCGACAGCGATGCAATTTCGATGACGTCGGTGCCGGTACGGGCGTTGATAGTCAGCGCGCTGCTGGCAGATCCGGTCGGCGCATTGAACCACTGGCTCTCGAACTGCCCGTCGAGGCTCTCCAACTCCATCATGTCGCGCGAGATGTCGTAGAGCAGCCGCGCCTGGTTGCCGCCGGACAAATTGCCCGCAGCCGTATCCAGCGCGGAGAGATCAAAGGTGATGTTGGCCTGGATGCCGGCGATCGTGATCGGCTCGAGCCCGCGGTAGTTCACGTAACGCACGTCATAGGCGATCGAACCGTCATGCGACGACTTAGCGGTCGAGGTCAGGTTCTGGACGGCACCAGTGTCCAGTACCAGCGTGTCGAAGCCGCCGCTGCCGCCATCGAGAAAGCCGCTCAGGCTGCCGGTGGAGGCCACCGTGAAGACGTCGTTGTTGTCCGTCGCGCCGACCAGGTTTTCGACGCCGTCGAAAAAGTACACGCCGACCGATCCGGCGTCGGCGCCGTTGACCAACCAGTTGGCGTCGATGGTCGAACCGAAGATAGTGTCGTCCTCAGCTCCGCCTTCCAGATGGTGAATGTCGGTGAAAGCGATCTGCGCGGCGCCATCAACGCCGCCGCCGCCCTGCCCGTCCAGATGCCAGCCTACCGATTGCCCGGCCTGCGCGATGACGGCCAGGGTGTCGGTACCGCCGCCGCCATCGACCTTGATCTGCGGCTGGGTCGCGGAGGTAGGCAATTGCGACAAATCAAGGGTGACGCGGTCATTGCCGGCGCCGCCAACGATATTCAGGGCTGTGCCCTCTGCGACGGACTGCGAACTCAAAAATCTTCGCGGGATTGTTGCGGTCAATGGCTTCGATGCGCTGGAGGTGCTGGGTCTGGTTATCGATGGTGACGACTTCGTCGAGCACGCGGACGATGACGTCGTGGTCGTGGTGGCCGGGCTGCAGCGTCGACAGGTCGATCAGCAACGGATCGGCGCTCATCAGCAGCCGCGGCTCGAGTTGGTCGAAGAGCAGCTTCGAAGCGGCGCCTGGCGGTGGAATGAGGCGCGATATGGACGATTTGAACCGCGACATCCGGCTCTGGGCGCGTTTTGCTGGCTGCCCGGTTTCCACCGTCAGCTCCCCTGTACCGACCCCAAACATGACGCCGCCCCCCGACCCGGATTCCGCACGGGCATTAACCTGAAATAAACCAATCAGTTTTTCCTATTGGTTTTGTGTCAGTTTTGTATCGGGTCGGACATTCGTCGCAATGTCCGCCGCCTATCTTAAAGCAGCAGCCCGCAGTCGAATTGGCCCGTCTGCTTACCAAGATCGCTATCAGCAGGTCCTGCATTGGCGGCACTAAACGGCACGGATTTCGTGACGCTTGATTGGCTTTTTTTTGCAGAGCCGGAATAACCGAGTACGCGGACGCCGCTGTCCGGATTATAGCTCTGGCGATCATTGCCTGGCCCTTGACGTCTCCGTTGGCTGTCGTCGTTGCCGTCGTCATTTCTCGGCGTGGGCGGCGTCGGCGTGCCGTCGCCGCTGCCATAGCCGAGCACTTCGACGATGATCACCGAGGGCTGGCAGGCCGGCACTCGCCTGTAGACAGCGAGGTTTTGCGGCGGCGCTGGCTGTGTTGTTGGCGGCGGTGAGGCCGCCGATATTCGGCGCTTCCACGGTCGGCACGCCGCTGGACTTGCCGCCTACCTGGATGTTGGCGGCATTGGCGACGCACAGCGCGAGAATGCCGAGGTCGTCGGACACCCGGATGCCGGTGCCGCTGACCAGGCCGCCGAGATCGACGGTCTGAATGTCGTCCTGGTTGAAATTGACCTTCAGCGGCGGAAACGACAGCGTCGTCCGCGCGCCGCGGCCGGCGTCGACATCGCCGTTCGACGACCGCAACACGATATCCCGCCATAGCAGGTCATGATGTGGCTGGCATTGACCAACGCGTCCTGGTCCGTGAACGTTTAGATCGAACCTCCGGCCAGCGTGAGAGGGCCGAGATCGCTGAGCTTGAGGCTGGTGTCCGGCTCCGAGCCGACCAGCCTCGAGCCGCCCGACCCCAGGATGGAGATGTCGCCGCCCTTCTTGGTCTTGATGGTGTTGTGCAGCAGGTCGAGATTGCCGGTGGGCACCAGCGTCTTGGCGCCGTTGGTACCGCCACCAAGTTCGATGCGGGTGTACCCTTGTTTGTCGCTATGCCGATCGCGGCCGGGGCTGCCGCCGTCGTGATGTTTGGCCGGTCCGACAACACTGACGGATGGGGATAATTCCGCACGCCGACGCTGTCTGTGACCCAAGTGTGACCCAGAGGTCTGCACTCGAAAATAAGGCACAGGATTCGGAGGCCCCGAAGGGCTGTAAGTCTTTCAAAACATTGGATGGTGGGGGAAGAAGGACTCGAACCTTCGAAGTCATAAGACGGCTGATTTACAGTCAGCTCCCTTTGCCACTCGGGACACTCCCCCGCTCCACGCCATTCGACCTCAGCCCACCAAGAAGTGGCTGGACGGCCATTAATGACGCTAAAACGAACGCCCGATGACAGGCTCCCGATTGCCGCGTTTATGGGGGAAGCGACGGGGTAAAGTCAACCGAGCCAGGCACGATTATCCGCCGTTCTGCCAAACCATTGCGAGCCGCAAATTGCCATTATTCGGGCTCCGTGAGACAAGCTGGTTATGAATGATCGAGATCGAAAGCCGCGATTCCCGCGCGGACCCGGCAACGGCCCCGCAAACAGCCGTGAAACCGGCCGCGACCGCGGCCATCAGCCAAGGCGCACCACCGGCGACGGCGCCGCCATTCTCTATGGCTGGCATACGGTGGCGGCGGCGCTGGCCAATCCGGCGCGCACTATCCGCAAGCTGTATCTGACCGAGAATGCCGCCCGTCGGCTCGCCGACGACAAGATCGACACCCGAATCGCGCCGCTGATCGTGGCGCCGCGGGAGATCGATCAGATGCTTGGCCCCGACGCCGTGCATCAGGGCCTGCTGGCCGAGGCTGATCCGCTGGAGGGCCCTGCCCTCGACGAATTGACCCAGGACGGCATCGTGCTGGTGCTCGACCAGATTACCGACCCGCACAATGTCGGCGCCATCCTGCGCTCCGCCGCCGCCTTTGCCGTCAAGGCGATCATCACCACGGCGCGGCATAGCCCGGAGGCCACCGGCGTGCTGGCCAAGGCCGCCTCCGGCGCGCTGGAACTGGTGCCGATCGTCACGGTGCCGAACCTGGCCCGGGCGATGAGTGAATTGAACGACCTCGGCTTTCTCACCGTCGGGCTTGACAGCGAGGGCAGCGAGACGCTCGACGCGGTGCCGCTGCGGCAACCGCTGGCATTGGTGCTCGGCGCCGAGGGCAGCGGGCTGCGCCGGCTGACGCGCGACAGTTGCGGCGTGGTGGCGCGGCTCGATATGCCCGGCGCCATTAAGAGCCTCAACGTCTCCAACGCCGCAGTGCTGGCGCTGTATATCGGCGCCAGCAAGCTTGGCCTGATGCGCTGAGGCCAAGACCACGAAAACGCCCACCTGCATCGCTGCAAGCGGGCGTTTTTTGGCGATCAGCAGGGCTCAGTAGGCGTGGTGCATCGGGTGCTGATGGTGGCCGCGGTGCGGACCGGCATAGCGCGGCGCGTACATCACTCGGGGGCCAGCGAAGCGGCCATGGTGGCGGCCGTAGCGCGGCGCGAAGCCTTGCTGCGAATAGCCGTAGCGACCACCCGACTGCATCGAATAACCGTGGCGGTAGGCGCGGTGACGTGGCGGGTAGCTGTAGACCACCGGCGCGCGGTAGCTGGGCTGCGCGTAGGAGTAATGATTGGTAGCGCCGCCATAGGGACCGCCATCATAAAAGCCGTAATTCGGCCGGTCGTAGCCGCGCGGGCCGCTGATCGCGGTTTCCTGATAGGTCGGATAGGGCGCGAAATTGCCGGGGCCACTGAAGCTCGGTCCGCGGTTGACGTAATAATAGCGGCCGGGATCCGGCAGCCGCTCATAGGCGGCGGAACCGGCATAGCCGTAGCCGTGATCTGGCCCGTAGCTTTCGCCGTGGCCGCACGGGCTGGCATGGGCGCCCGTGAACAGGCCGCCGCAGGCCATCGCCGGGGCAGCGCCGGCCGCGGTGACCAGCGCGACCGCCGCCACCAGTTTCAAGATCGTCTTACGCATTGCACTCTCCTGTTGGCTTGGTTTCTTGGTTGATAGGCAGATCAGTAACGACGGGCTCCCGGCGGCGCCACGATGACGGCCGGGGGATCGAACGGCACCGCGTTCTGCAGCGCCGGTGGTGGCGACTGCGCGCCCCACTCCTCGTGGAAGCTCTCCGCCGCCTTGGGCAGCTTGCGGTTCTTCGGCGGCTCGATCTCGAGCCGCCCGTAGCCAGGCTGGTGCCCGGCGCTTGGGTAATAATGTCCGACATTCGGCAGCGGATCGATATAGCGCCCGCCATAGACTGTCGGCTGCACATGAAGACCTTTGGCGAGGCCCCGGTCGCCCTCGATCACGGCATAGGACGCGTCCACACCGTTGATGATGATCGGCACCCCGGCGCGGCCGGGAATGACGATATGAAAACCGTCCCCCGCCAGTGCCGGCAGCGTGGTCCCGATCAGAATGGCAAGTGCCGACATCACGCGCATGAACAAATCCCTAATGCTCTGGTAGAATAATCAAAGCCGACACGGCATGGGTTAAAGCGGCGCGGCAATCCGCGGGTAAGCCTAACGCGCAAGCTTTCATGGAAGTTCAAAGCGATGCCCCCGCGCAATGGCAGCGTTAACGCCGGGTTACGCAATGCGGGGATCGGCCGCGGCACACCACTTGCCGGCGCCGCCGCCGGTATGATTTGATCCCCGGAACTGATGCCCGTGCCGAATGTTGCCCACCCAGCCGTTTGCCGGAGATTCCGAGATGAAGTTCGTCAGCGCCGCCATCATCCTCTCGACGTTGCTCGCCACGCCGGCATTGGCGCGGCACCGAGGGTACGCCACGCCCACCGCCTTCGCCTATGCGGCGCCGGGCCAGCCCTACCGCATCGATTTCGCGCATAATTACGGTCCCGGCCGGAGCGCCGGCCACTTCGCCTATTATGATGGCCCGCTGCGGCTGCGCTGCGACCAATCCGCCGCCGCCTATCGCGGCCAGGATGGTCGCGCGCATCCGTGCAATTGAGCGACGCCGTCATCCGACGTTCGACGGCCCTATGACACAAAGATCGACTGTCCCCGTTGTTCACAGCAAGTTCCGATTGACGTGATTCCACCACATCGATTCTATGCGGGCAACACGGAGCCCGCTGATGTCTGACCGCCACCTGCTGCACGAATTCATGACCGGCAAATCCCGTGACAAGAAGGTCAGCGAAGCGCAGATCATCTGGGTGGTACGCGGTACCGTCGCCGCGCTGGGTGCGATTTCCGTGGTGCTCTGGTTCCTGTAGGGGATAGACAATCTGCCGCACTTGCAGGCCGGCCGCCGCCGCCTATCTCTAAAGCCGACGGTCGAGCCTTCCAGGGCTCCTGTCGCGAAAGGCCCCGCTGCCCCCTCAGCGGGGTTTTTTGCTGCCTGGAATTAGCCGCGAAACCGGGACCTATCGCCGCGAACAGTCGCAACGCCGGTCCTCCCGAAGCCAAGCCCTGTCCTCCCCCGGCAGGACTTTCGCTTTTGCGGCGGCGGCAGTAGCCCTTGCCGGGCAACTCTGTTATTTCACCGGCTCAGCGCGGCCGACGATTCCGGCCGCGCCTGTATAGAACCCGGGATGTCGTTCAGCCCGTTGCCCACAGTTGCCGGCATAGCTCAGCGGTAGAGCAGCGGTTTTGTAAACCGAAGGTCGGGAGTTCAATCCTCTCTGCCGGCACCAATTTTGCGTTATCTTCCCGGCCGACAGCACACCGCCGCGTAAACCATGTGTTCACTACATCCGCCGGCCCCGCAAAACGCCGGAGTTGTGTTGCATGCCCGATGCGCCCAGCTTCGTTGAACGATATGTCAGGGGACAGAAAATGATCGATGCGATTGCACGGCTCAGAAAAACGGCTGACGCGTACAACCTCCGGGCCAGACACCCCGATATCTCGCCGGCGAACATCGCTGACATGATCGACCTGGCCGCCAGATGGCACTGGTTGGCGGGAGAGGCCGCGATCCTTTGTGAAGACAGCAAGGGATTCAGCGACGTGGATGCCGCCGCTTGCGCCAGTTGCAGGGAACGGTGCTCGGCATAGGCGGACGACAGCCAATAAGCATCGCGCGCGTCGCCAGGGGCCGCCCGCATTTTTTTCAAACATGGATGGCTGGGACGGCTGTGCAGGTGATGCTGTACCCACCAGCCGGGTTGTCGGAGCCGGAATATTGGCTCGGATGATGTTGCGCCGCGGCAGGCAAAGCCGGGATCAGACCAACCGCGGTGACGACCATCGATAAATACCGACGCATATCCCGCTCCCTGACCGGACATTTGGAAACGGCGCATGACAAGCCGTAGTTCCACGTATGGCGAGGGGATTTCCGGGGACTGCCGCCGGATCGCGCCGGAACGACGCCGTGGCTCCGTCGTGGGCAGCAACGACACCATCATGGCGATCGCGGTTGCCGCTTGACGAGCATCGGCCGTCAGAGCTGGATCGGGGCTGCCAGCCGGCCGATCAGCGCGACAATCTCGTTGAGATTGCGATTATTCCGGTGGCGCATCAGCAAGGTCAGCTTCTGAATGCACTCGTCGTCACTGAACAGATGAGAATCTTTTTCGACGCGTGCTGCTGGATGACCCATGTCGATTTTCCCTTGTGATCGGTACTCCATCGTAGTCCGTCAAAGATCAACGAAACAACAAGATTGGCATCAGTAGTTCTACGTCGTCTTCGGCGATCAGACGGCACCTCGATGATTGATAGCAAGCCGCATCACATGCACAGCAGAGCTGTCACAATCCGCGCGCGCAGCAGGGCCACGGATGAATGGCGCAACTGAATCGCGGCGTCCGGGGCCAATCAGACCGCCAGTAAGGCTGGCGTAAGGTCGCCGGTGAAATCGTCGCGCGCTCCCGCTGCGATACCCGCCGACAGTTGCGCGAAAGCCTTGTCAAATCGCGCCGAAACAGCGGAGGATATTCGCCAGTTCAGCGCTCGCGTCGCAGCAGCGGTCTCACCTCATCGGGGACCGCCGCCAGTTCGACCAGCCGCTCCAGTTCCCGGATCATCTCCGCCAGGGCTTCCTTATCGTCCCTGCCGTCGGCATACCGGATTGAATCTCTCGCCTGATCCAGTCGCTGTTTCAGCTCCAGATAGAGTACGCTTTCTTGCATGATGCGCTCCCTGTCGCAGCCCACGCCGGGGCCCATGTCTGGTTCTCGCGTAGCAACGGTGGACGCGCTGGCTGTGACCACCAACGCCGCGGGATAGGCAAGTGACGACGGATCAAACTTCGAGTTGGATCACGGGTATCCCGAGCACCCCTGATTTGGATGTCATCGGTTCTTGTTGGTCACGTGAGTCTGGATCACGCGTCCCGCTAATCACGATCGCCGATGAATGCCGGGATCGATTCGGTGGTATTTATGTCTACGCCAGAAATCGACATTTGTCCGATCGCTACCGGACTCAGGAACCGGCGCTACTTTCACCGGAAGACGAATCGGCGACGGTGTCGCCCGCGCCGGACGGTCACAGCCAAGCGTAGACCAGCGTCAGATTGACCGCCGAGGCAGCCAGCAGAGCGAGCGTCAGGGCCACATGCACCCCCTCGCAACGGATATTGTTGATGATTCTCATGGCGCGGGGAGCATCATGCGATTCTGGGGAACGAGTCTCGGGCGATATTTTTCGCTTGATTCAGGACTCGTTTACTTTCGATTCGCGCCGCGCTCATCGCCCCTGCCGGCCGCGAAAAAGCCGGCGCAAGCGCCGGCCTTTGCGTCACATGAAGATAATTCGCGTTAGTATTTGGCGACCACCGGACCACCCCAGCCGAAGCGATAATTGAGGCCGGCTTTGACGGTGTGTTCGTCGTTGTTGTAGCTGGCGCCGACGATCGGCGCCGGACCCGAGGTAAAGGTCGTGTTGCCGAAATTGTAGTACTGGTATTCCAGCTTGGCCGACCAGCTTGGTGTGAACATGTATTCCAGGCCGGCGCCAACGGTGTAACCATCCTTGGCATTGCCCGAAGTCGTGTACGGCTGGGCGGTCCCGTTCGTCGTCACGCCAATGCTGTTGCCGTCCTTCCAGGCGTAACCGCCCTTGGCGTACAGCAGCGCCGGACCCCAAGTGTAGCCAAGTCGACCGGTAACCGAACCGAGTTGGTCATTGTTCGAGGTGACCAGCGTGCCGCCGGGGAACAGGCGACCGGTATTGTTGGTGTCCATCCAGCTATACTGCGCCTCGATGCCGAGCACCCAGTTGGTGGCGAACTGATAGTCGTAACCGCCCTGCACGCCGCCCATGAAGCGACCACCATCGCCCTGGATGCTGCTGCTGTCGCCGAACGCGCCGCCGAGATGGCCGCCGATGTAGAAACCGGTCCAGTTATAGACGACGGCCGGCGCGGTATAGGCCGGCGCCTTGGTGTAGGTCCGCGCCGGCAGATCGGCGGCGAAGGCGGAATTCGATAACGCGGCCACTGCGATGATGGCGGAGGCACTGAGAAGAAGCTTCTTCATGTTGGTTCCCCTGTGTTGGTCATGACCATCAAAAAACAACGTGGCAGCAATTTGGTTGCTCAGTTGCACCCGCCCCAGGACACGAACAAAACCGAGTGTGACAAAGTCAGCACAGTTTTGATTTCGTTCAATTTCAGCCGCCGCGCGGGCCGGATTGGTTCACGCCTCACTTAAATTTGATGACGGGAGCACGGCATCAGCGGGGCATTTTTTCCAGTTCGGGAAAGGCGACGAAATTTGCGCCGGCGCAGGCTTCGGCGGGGTTCTCGATCACCCGGTCGAGTCGGGCATCGACATAGGACACCGCGCGTTCCTGCGGCGCGCCGTAGCGGCCTTCGAAATCCTTCGGTGTGAAGCGCAGGCAACTGACATAGCGCAGCCGGCCGCCGACCATGCGCTGCACCGGCTCGGCCATCACCGCGTCGCGGACGCCGACCGGATTGTTGAGATAGGTGCGGAAGAACGCCAGCAATTCGCCGCGGTAATTGGTCGGGAAGGGCTGGTTGCCGACGCCCTGGTCGTCGGTGAAGCTGATGCCGCGCTCGCCGCCGCCGCCGCACGCGGCCAGCCAGATCGGCAGCACCAAGATCGCCACCCGCTTCGCTGAAATCCGCAATCGCAAATCCATTCAAGATGTCCGGCCCGCGCCATCCCTAGACGGTTACGCGGCGGAATGGAATTCGCAACTCCGTGGTCACCCCCGTTCCGGCCCGCCCTCCTTGGGGAAGCAAGGGTGGCAGGCCGGATGGATGGTCGCGGTCGCGGTTGGGCGATGGAGCCCGCGACCGCGGCGCATGCTCAGCCGCGGCGGGTAGCCGCGACGTGGCTCTTGACGGCGGTATGCTTCAACCCGTGATGCAGGCTCGCCTTGTGATGGAAGCGGTGGTGATGGCGAACGTGGCGATGCCGCGCGTGATGGCGGGACATCTTGGCATGGGCTTCGCGGACGGCCGGCTTGACCTCGATTTTGCTCACCTTGGCAGCCGCCGGCTTGGTGGTCTCCTTGACGGCCTGCTTGTCGACCGGCTTGATCACGCTCTTGGTGCTGTCCTTGGCGGCCGGGCTGGCGAGCGGCGCGGGCGCATTCTTGTCGATGCCGGCGGCCATCGCGGGCGCGGCGAGCAGCGAAGCCAGGATCACTACGGCGGAAATTTTCTTCAACATGGTCGTCTCCTGGACGGTGTCGATCACGAAGGGGACCGGTCGGGTGGCCGGGCTCGTCGATCAGTGATCAGACCCTAGCGATGCCGCGCTGAACCCATCCTGACGGAAAATGCCGGACTTCGTTCATGTCGGTGACATCTTTGTCATCTTCCCTGAACGCGCGGGAATGCTCCCCGCGGCGCGGTGTTTCCATCACGGATCAATCGTGTCAGATTATTTGTTTGGAAACAGGAGCGCTGCATGACTCATCTTGTGATCCGACTGACCACGCTGGCCATTCTCTCCATGGCCATTGCCACGCCCTCGCTGGCGCCGGCCTTCGCCGCCGGCAGCGACACGCCCTCCGCGCCGCCGGCCTCCGACGGCAAGTCGACCAAGGAAAAGAAGAAGTCCGAGAAGAGCACGAGCGTCGAGGATCCCGCTTTCCTGAAGGGGTATCGCGCGGCCTACAGCACGATCTACGACCGTGGCGACTACGCCGCCGCGATCGCGCAGCTCAAGGCGCTGGACGCGGACGACCGCGCCGACGTCGCCAATCTGATCGGCTATTCTTACCGCAAGCTCGGCGACTACCAGGTCTCGCAGGCCTATTACGAGCGCGCGTTGAAGGCCGATCCGAACCACGCCCGCACCTGGCAATATTACGGGTTGTGGCAGGTCGAACAGGGCAACCGCGACCAGGCGCAATATCACCTCAACAGGCTGGCGTCGCTGACCGGCCCCGATTCCGCCGAATACAAGTCGCTGGCGGCGGCGCTGGAAAAGCCACCCGGCACCGGGCTGGTGTACTAGAGACGGATCGTCAGGATCGAGCCGTTCGGATGGGGGTCCCGGACGCGGTGCGGCGCTCTTGCGCCGCGCCGCGGCGCCGGTATCGCAGCGCACGCTCGACAAGCGCCGGCAACGAAGCTAGACGACGCCCGCACCACCATCCCGTGCTGCCGAAGTTGCCGCAAAGGCGCGATTCCCCGATGAGCCCGTCCCGAAAATTTGAGCGGATCGCCTTTGTCGCCAGCACCAGCGAGGAAGCGCAAGCCGCGCTGGCCCAGCTCACCACGCAATATGGCAATGCCGACCCGGCCGCGGCCGATGTCATCGTGGCACTCGGCGGCGACGGGCTGATGCTGAAGACGCTGCATGACTACATGCGCTCCGACAAGCCGATCTACGGCATGCACCGCGGCACCGTCGGCTTCCTGATGAACGAGTTCAAGACCATCGATCTGCACGAACGGCTCGGCGCCGCGCGCGACACCGTGATCCATCCGCTGCTGATGCGCGCCACCGATGTGCATGGCGCGGTGCATATCCACCACGCCATCAACGAGGTCTCGCTGTTTCGCCAGACCCACCAATTGGCGCGGCTGCGCATCCTGATCGACGAGCGCGAGCGGATGGCCGAGCTCGCCGCCGACGGCATCCTGGTGGCGACGCCGGCCGGCTCCACCGCCTATAATCTGTCGGCGCAGGGCCCGATCCTGCCGATCAACGCCGCGCTGCTGGCGCTGACCCCGATCAGCGCGTTCCGGCCGCGGCGCTGGCGCGGCGCGCTGCTGCCCAACACCGCCTTCGTGGTGATCGAGGTGCTGGAGGGCGACAAGCGCCCGGTCGCCGCCGTCGCCGACAATGAGGAAGCCCGCGATGTCCGCCGCGTCGAGATCATCTCCGACAAGACGATTGCGATGCGGATGATGTTCGACCCCGGCCACAGCCTCGAAGAGCGGATCCTGAGCGAGCAGTTCAACTATTGAGGCAACAACCGGGCAATGGCCCGAGCGGCCGATTGTGGCGGGCTTGCTGAAATTTTCGCCCGCCGCGCAAAGAGTTAGCCGCGCCTGCGCCGCCGCCGCCACAGTTTTCCGCATTGTCGCCGCAAGACCGCAAACGCACTGCGGAGCCGCGAAAATTCTTGCGGCCCCCTCATGGCAGCGGCGATGACGCCGACCGCGCCTGCGACATTATTTCGCACCACCCCTGCCCCCGACACGCGCCCCGCCGCCTCCGCCTTACATCGGGCAATGCCGGCAACTATCGGGCAGACCCGCCCAACTTCCGTCACCGTTTTTGCAAAATCGTGGAATCGATGAACGGCCGTTCCACACGCGTTCCATGACCGCGCTGCACAATCGCGCCGTCGCCTCAGGCGATGCCGAGCCGGGCCAGCTCGGTGGCAAAATCGAACCGCAACTGATTGGCCTCGTCATCGGGCAGCCAGTTCGCCATCTGCGGAAACACGGTGCGGTAGAACTCGACCTTGGACGGCTGCCACGGCAACGTCGCTGAGGCACGGGCCTCTGCAAGAATTGCAAGCAACTCGGCGCGCACCTCATCGGGATCGGCGCGATACACCGGCGTCGGCGAATCCTCGTCGAAAAGTTCGGTTTGCGGATCGGGACCGAACAGATCGGGCTGATCGCGAAGTAGCATGGCTCTATCTTTTCCCCTTGTCCGCCTCCAACCAAGTCAGGCTCAATGGTTCAATCAGTGACCTATATTTACAGAAAGAGAGGCCAGCGAGGCCCTCCTGGGCGTGGTGCTTCGCGTCCGGGACAAGTGCCACGCCGCTACGATCACGCGCAAGGACGCCTTTGCCCAGCCCCGGCCGTCATTGCGAGGAGCACTTGCGACGAAGCAATCCAGTCCTGGTCGAGCTGATGGCTTCTGGATTACCGCGTCGCTTCGCTCCTCGCAATGACGGCTGTGGGTTTGTTCAATTCAACTTATACAGGCCCGCGACCGGTGCAGGCAGAAGTCGCAAGATGGGGTGAGCGAAAGCGCCCGTTGGGCGCTTTCGG
>NZ_JANXTC010000236.1:0-6108 GCF_025356345.1 Tardiphaga sp. | reverse complement strand
GGATCAGCGGCCCTGGGGCTTTAGCCTGGACCGGAAGCACGGTCCCCCGGCCCAAAATCGCCGCGGTGGCGCGTCCGCAGGCGCCGCGATCCATCGCGAGATGGGTCGCCTCCCAACCACCACAACCGCGCCTCCCGGCGCGCCGCTCCCCTCATGTCCGGAGGCGAGATCTGCCGATAGCTCGGACGCCCCTGGCGCCGCGAGAACGCGACAGGCTGGCTGTTTGACATTCTCATCGGAACGCTCAGGCGGTGGCTTGCGGCGCCCGCACGCCGTCGCCAAACACCTCGCCAAACGCCTGCCGCAGCGCCACGTCCACATCCGTCATGGTCACCGGCAGGCCGAGATCGACCAGGCTGGTGACGCCGTAGCGCGGATCGACCACGCCGCAGGGCACGATGGCGCCGAAATGGCTGAGGTCGGGCTCCACATTCAGCGAAATGCCGTGGAAGGACACCCAGCGTCGCAGCCGCACGCCGATGGCGGCGATCTTATCCTCGAAGCCGGCCCCCTTGTCGGGGCGGGCGACCCAGACGCCGACGCGGTCCTCGCGGCGTTCGCCGCGAACGTTGAAGGCGGCCAGCGTGCGGATCAGCCATTCCTCCAGCCCGGCGACATAGGCGCGGACGTCGGGGCGGCGCGCCTTGAGATCGAGCATCACATAGGCGATGCGCTGGCCCGGGCCGTGATAGGTGAGCTGGCCGCCGCGGCCGGTCTCGAACAGCGGAAAGCGGGCCTCCAGCAGGTCTCCGGGCTTGCCGGAGGTGCCGGAGGTGTAGAGCGGCGGGTGTTCCAGCAGCCACACCAGTTCGGCGGCCCTGCCATCGGCGATCGCCGCCACCCGCGCTTCCATCGCCGCGACCGCATCGAGATAGGGAATCGGGGCGTCGGCGATCCGCCACTCCACGGCCGAGGCCTCGCGCGCGCGCAAAAAGGGCTGCAGATCAAGGCTGTGGCGGTCATTAACCATTGGCTAACCATAACATGATGTTGTCGGCGGCACTGCGATCTTGCAGCTGTGACTGTGGGTACCCTGTGCCAACCCTCGATAAGATTTCCGTTGATATCATGGTCGTTCTCGGCACCACCTCGATGCCCGTCCATCAGGTCATGCGACTGAGCCGCGGCGCCATCATCGAGCTGGATGCCACCGAGCAGGACGAGGTCAGGATCCTCGCCAACAACCTGCCAATCGCCTCCGGCGTGGTGATTGTGAACCGCAACCGCATCGCGGTTGAAGTCAAGCAAATGTTGCCGCGGACCGCCGACCACAGATAGGTGACGGGAAGCGTTCAGCAGGCCTTGTCCCCCCATCATTGATTTGTTACATCGGCGCCGGTTGATCCGGATGGCGCAAGCCCGCCGGTCTCTTTAGCGCTCGTGGCGGAATTGGTAGACGCGCTGCCTTGAGGTGGCAGTCCGTAACAGGGTGGGGGTTCGAGTCCCTCCGAGCGCACCACAACCTCATTCATAGAGTCGAGTGATCAGCCCGCGGCGGGCGGCCGTGATCAGGCCGCAATCGCGGCGCCGTTTAGCAGCCCGAATCCATTGCGCCGGTCGGATCAAGGATCTGACGGCGTGTCACAGCAGGCGGAAACCATGAGTAAGGCGTTCGAAAAGCTGATCGACAAATATGCCGAGCGGCAGGATTTCGACCGCCTGACGACGTTCCATGCCGCCCGCGCCACCATGCTAAGCACGCTCCAGGATGGCACTTACGAAAAAATGCCGGCCGAATCGGAATTGCAACCGCTGATGACTGAAATCTCGCGGGAACTGGCCTATCTGGAAACGGCGCTGCTCAAGAAACCTTGACGGCTTTTTAACATGCGTAGCGTACCATAGTACTGAGGTCCGGTGGTATCGGTCCGCGGCTGCCCCCTTTTCGAGTGCCGCTGTTTTTTGGCGCAGTTATTTTCGAACCTATCGATTTTTATTCACGCATTTCCAGTCCGGACGGGTGCCGAGGTGCGCCGCTCGATGGCTTGCTGCGACGGAGCGAAGACATGAAACACCTCAGTTACGCCTATCGATTCGTTTCCAATTTCGTGTTCCTGGCGTTGGTCTATTTCAGCCTGAACTTTATCGGCCAATATCAGAAGCGCACCATCATCGCGGCGATCGTGCTCACCTATGCGGCGATGCGGGCGGTGTCGGCGCTGCGCACCTTCTATTTCTTCCAGTCGATCGAGCGGCTCGAGCTGGAAACACGCCGCCTTGGCGGCCTGGCCCATGATTCGCCGGCGGCGGCGGCGGCGCGCAAGCTGCTGGTCCGGGATGTCGTCGATCAACGCCAGGCCGGCGAAATGAAGTCATACATCGACCTGATGTTTCTCGCGATCATTGTGGTGCTGTGCGTCACCAAGATCGTCTCCGACTAGGTTGGCCGCGAGCGTGCGACGTCGCTAGAGCGGATGACTTTATAATGATTCGAATCACTGGCCCCGTCATTGCGAGGAGCCCTTGCGACGAAGCAATCCAGTCTTACTTCCCGCGCGGCCTTCTGGATTGCCGCGTCGCTTCGCTAAGGGGAAAGCCAATTGGCTTTCCCTGACCTTGCAATGACGGGGGGATGGGACACCGATTGATCTTGTTCAAGTCATCACGCTCTAGCGGGGCACCGCGGGCGTGGCCAGCAGTCCCGGCTTGGTGACCGGAACGCTGCCGGGAATCGTTCGCCTCGCGGCGCTGGCGTCGACGGCGATTATCGGGCCGCTGCTCGCCGGGACGTCGCGCGGCCGCTCGATCCGTTGCGCATGATGCGGCAGGCGGACCAGCGCGGTGATCGGCGCGGTGTGCCGCTCGGCGATGTCAAACAGCGTCGAGGCGGGGACCGGCAACAGGCTGGCCGGGCTCAAATCCCGCGGTGCCGAACCGCGAGGCCAGGGCGCCTGCTGCGGCAGCGGGACCATGCCGCGTCCCCGCTTCGGACGATCGAACGCTTCCGTCAAAGTCAGCATTTGTTGGGAAGCGGACACGGCGGGCGCGGCGAGCATGCCGTCGTGGCCATAGGCGAAGGTCGGGACTTTTTGCCAGCGGGAGATGGCCACCGTCTCCGAGGTCGGATGCATCTGCCATTGCTGTGGCTCGGTCGGGGTCCTCGGCAATTCGGGCGTCGCCGGCACCACATGCACGATGCGGTAGCCGCGTGCCTTGAGGTCTCTGAGGATGCCGGGTAGCGCAGCTACCGTGCGGGCCTGGATGTCATGCAGCAGCAGGATGCCCTTGCCCTTGGCCTCGATCCGCGAGAGGGCGAGGTCATGCACCGTCTGCGAGCTGACATGGCGCCAGTCGTCGGCCGGGAAATCCGCGCTCCAGGTCTGGATTCCCTTTTGCGCCAGATAGTCCTCCGCGCTTTCGGCACGCGACAGTCCGGGGATGCGGAAGAACGGGGCCAGATGCGCGGGATTGCCGAGCGCGGCGGTGACGCTGGCGATGCCGTCGTCGATTTCCTGCCGGGCGCGCTCGATCGGCAGATGCCGCATGCCGAGGGGATGGTTCTGGGTATGGGTCCCGACCGTATGACCGGCCGCGATCAGCTTGCGAACCCCTTCCGGATATTCCGTAGCCATTCGTCCGACGATGAAGAAGGTGGCCTGGATGCATTCCGCCGCCAGCATCGCCACGATCTGGTTGCTGTATTTCGGGATCGGGCCGTCGTCGAAGGTCAGCACCACCTCGTGGTCCCGCAGTGGCAATGTTTCCGGATATTGCATGGTGCCGATCCGCGGGTGCTCGCGCGGATCCACCACCAAAGTGCGTGAGGTGCCGAGCGCACCGGGGTTACCGGGGCAATTGGCGGCGAGCGCCGATTGGGCGAGGCCCGCCAGCAGGCCGAGGCTGAGCAGAGCCTGTCGTCCGATCGAAACGTGCGCCATCACCAAACACCACAATGCATTGCAAATACTCGGAAAAACTACCGGGTCGGCGATGAACGCCATGTTAATCCGGTCATCAACAGGTCTTGAACACGGCTCACCGGCTCTTGGTCGCGGACATGATGTGCACCACCCGGTAGTGGTTCGCTCGCAGATAGCGCAGGAAATCAGGCATCATCGCGGCGGTCTGCGCCTTGGTGTCGTGAAACAGGATGATGCCCCGGCCAGCTTGCTGCAGTCGGCCGGTGATCAGCGTCAGCTGCTGTTCCGGCGTCATCTTGTTCCAGTCGCTGGCCCAGAAATCCGCGCCGAACACGGCGATGCCGCGCGATTGCAGCAGGGCGAGCAAAGCCGGCGTCGACTCGAAATAGGGGAAACGGAAAAACGGCGTGCTTGGAACCGCGCTGGCCTTGCCGTTCAGCGCCAACTCGTCCGCCGCGATGCCGCGGTCGATCTGCTCGATCGCGGCGGCAAGGGTGATTTTTTTCAGGTCGGCATGGGCCCAGGTGTGATGCCCAATCGTGTGACCTTCGGCGGCCATCCGTTTCACCAGCGGGGCATTGGCGGCCGCGCTCTGTCCGATCAGGAAGAATGTGGCGCGCACGCATTCCCGTGACAGCGCCTCGAGGATTTTCGTGGTCGTCGGGCCATGGGGGCCATCATCGAACGTCAGCACCACCTCGTGATCATCAAGCGGCAGGCTATCGGGGAAGCTCTGTAGGCCCACGCGCGGAGTGGCGGCGGGATCGACGCTGAGGACGCGGGACGTGCCAAGCGCGTCCGCGCGGAGGCAAGTTTCGGCTCGCGCGCCGCTCGCGGCGAACATGATCAGGGCGATGATGGCGGCCTTCAACACGATCACAACACTTTCCCGGCCGTTGATTTCACGCGCCGCATATTTCCGATTGCATGGGGCATCGACCATTGGGTAATGCCTGATCCGAGCACAGGTTCGTTCTCATCGATGGATAGCGCATTTCATTCGCAAGTGCGCCAGCTCCGCAACCCAATCCAACCGGCGAGGTGCGGCATGACCGATGATCTGGATGTTGTCGCCCCCGTGATGGCTGAGCTCCCGGCGCTTGAGCGCTTTCCGATGCGAAACAAGGAGGGCGATATCCGCCCCGCCTTCGTCGAGGCCATTTCCAAGGCGATTCAGGTGGCCGATGCCGCCTTCCTGAAGGAAATTGTCGGTGAATTGCATGAGGCCGATCTCGGTGACCTGATCGAGGCGCTCGACGCCGTTGAGCGCGTCAGTCTGATCGAGCTTACCGGCGCTGATTTCGACTTTTCCGCGCTCAATGAGGTCGATGATTCCGTTCGCGAGGAATTGCTCGAAGAACTCGAGCCGGCCACCGTCGCCGAGGGGATGCGCGATCTGGACGCGGACGATGCCGTCGAGCTGCTCGAAGGCATGGACGAGGAGGATCAGGACGAAATTCTCGACAAGCTGCCGCCCTCGGAGCGCGTCGCGCTGGAGCGCAGCCTGGATTATCCGGAAAACTCCGCCGGCCGCCGCATGCAGACCGATTTCATCGCGGTGCCGCCGGATTGGAATGTCGGACAGGCGATCGACTACATGCGCGATACGCCGGACCTGCCGGAGCGGTTCTATGAAATCTACGCGGTCGACAGCGACAAACGCTGGCAGGGCGCGGTGTCGCTGGATGCTCTGCTGCGCTCGCGCCGTCCGGTGCAGCTGGCGGACCTGATCGACGAGGATCGCCGCCGCGTCTCCGTGGTCGACGACCAGGAGGAAGTGGCGCGGATGTTCGGCAAGTACAACCTTGTCGCCGCGCCCGTGGTGGACACCGACAACCGTCTGGTCGGCGTCATCACCATCGACGACGTCGTCGACGTCATCGAGGAGGAGGCCGACGAGGATCTCAAGGCGCTGGGCGGCGTGACGTCGGACGAAGAACTTTCCGACAGTTTCTGGACTATCGCCAAGGGCCGCTTCAACTGGCTGATCGTCAACCTTGCCACGGCGTTTCTGGCCTCCTCGGTGCTGGGCCTGTTCGAGGGCCAGCTCGAACAGATGGTGGCGCTCGCCGTGCTGGCGCCGATCGTGGCCAGCCAGGGCGGCAACGCGGCGACGCAGACCATGACCGTCGCGGTCCGCGCTTTGGCGACGCGCCAGCTCAATCCCAATAATGCGTCGCGCGTGGTGATTCGCGAGGGACTGGTCGGCCTGATCAACGGCATTGCCTTTGCGCTGATTACCGGCGTC
>NZ_JANXTC010000218.1:0-10379 GCF_025356345.1 Tardiphaga sp. | reverse complement strand
CGCCGTTGCCGCCCTTGATGATCTTGTAGGGAACGAGCTCCGTATCCTTCTGGGTCATCGGATCGTCGAAGGTGCGGCCGATGAGGCGCTTGATCGCGAAGAAGGTCCGTTCCGGATTGGTGACCGCCTGGCGCTTGGCCGGCTGGCCGACGAGACGTTCGCCGTCGTCGCTGAAGGCGACGATGGATGGCGTCGTCCGCATGCCTTCGGCGTTCTCGATGACTTTAGGCGATTTGCCATCCATGACGGCGACGCACGAATTCGTGGTCCCGAGATCGATTCCAATGACCTTTCCCATGGTCCTCATACCCTTCTTTTTGCGGCAGGTTGGCTGGGCCCTGACGGCGCACCAATCCAAACCCCCAATAAATCAATTGCTCGCGATATTGCGACCGGTAGGCCTCATATAGGAGGGGGGGTGGGTGCCGCAAGGCATCGCATGCGTCCCAGGCCCATGAAAACACGGACGAAGCTGCAAATTAATATTGGCCGAAACCCCTCGCGGCACTTGCCACGCGTCGTTTCGGCGCGGCTGTGTTCCGGAACGGATTTGGCACTTGATCTGTTGCATGATCAGGGCGACGTTTGGCTGTCGGCTCCCGGCACCCGCGCACCGCACCCGACCCCCGGTCAGCCATTCTGCCAACCCAGTAGATTTTTCATGAAACACATTGCTTCCCTGTTCGCCGTTGTGTTGTTCACCGTCGGGGTCACCCCGGCGCTAGCGGCCGATCCGGCCTATCCGCCGGGCGTCCGGGTGGGACTCGCGCCGCTGGTCGGCCTCGTTCCGGCCAAGACCTTCACCGGCTTCGAAACATCGGACCATGGCGTCAAGGTGCTGATCACCGAGCTGGCGCCCGCCGCCTTCGGCGAGGTCGAGACCGCCTTCAAATCCAACCCGGCCGGCATGACGCTGAAGCCGGAAGGCCTCGAGACCGCCGCCGGCACCGCCTATTACACCGTCGAGAATGCCCGCGATGCCTCCGGCATTCTCCGGCGCTATTCGATGATCGTGGCTGGTGGCAGCTTTACCGGCTATATCGCGGTGCAGGTCCCCGAAAACGCGATGCGCATTTATACCGACGACGCCGTGCGACAGATGTTTGCCTCGACCGTGGTGCGCAAGGAAGTACCGCTCGACGAGCAGCTCGGCCTGCTGCCGTTCAAGGTCACGGAAATGAGCGGCTTCAAGACCGTGCGGACGCTGTCACCGGGCGGCGCCCTGCTGCTGGCGGATGCCACGGACGAAGCCAGGATCGAGGCCAACCCGTTCGTGGTGGTCGGCACGATCGGCTCGGCGCCCGACAAGGCCAGCGATCGCGGCCGTTTCGCCCAGCAGGCTGCGACCCAGATCCCGGGTCTGCGCGAGGGCCGCATCACCATGTCGGAGCCGGTGCGGATCGAAGGTCTGCCCGGCTACGAGACCCGGCTCGAAGCCACCAGCGGCAAGGACAATACCCCGGTCAGCGTGGTGCAATGGCTGCGTTTCGGCAGCGGCAACATGGCGATGCGCATCATCGGCAGCGCGCCGCGCGAGGAATGGACGAAGGCTTTCCCGCGCTTTCGCGCCATCCGTGACGGAATCGAGCCGCGTTGATGGGGATCAGCGCCGCGCCAGAATTGCGACGTTGTTGACGGTTTCGACGGCTACAAAATCCGCCAGCAGAGCGGCGATGTCGGGATGCGCCCGCAGCCAGGCGCCGCCGGCACCGGTGAGATCGTCGACCAGCACCACGGTCGGCGGCCGGATGCGAATATCCTCGATCAACATCGCGCGTTCGCGCGCCGCATAGGCGTCCAGCATGGCGTCCCGCGCCGGGCCGAGCGGTCCGTCGCGGCGCATGAATTCCAGATAGGTCGCGATCCATAGTCCCTGCTGGCGCGATACCCAGGTGCCGCCGAGCGCACGCACCAGAGGATGGCCGATGCCGGGCTCGCCGGTGATCGCCAGGATCGCAGGACGCGGCCCGAGCCGGGACACCGCCTGCCGCAGCGGTCGCGCATCGAAGGCGACGTCGAACCACAGCATGGCGCGGACGGCGACGACCGCCAGCACCAGGACGGCACCGATGCGCAGCGCGCGGCCGGGCGCCGGCCGCGCCGGCGACAGCAGGGCCTGGCCGAGACCGAGCAGCGCCAGCGCCAGCATGGGATAGGAATGGTATGGCCAGCCCTTGCGCTGCGCCAGAAACGCCACGGCGAATCCGGTCGAACTGGCCAGCAGCAGCAGCAGCGTGGCATCGATGCCGCCACGGCGCCGCAGCGCCAGGATCGCCAGGGTCAGGATCGCCCATAGCGGCACCGCCGGCTTGGCGAGCAACGCTTCGAACGGCAGGCCGACCGGCAGATAGACATCGCGCACCATCGGCCCGATGACGCTGAAAAATTCCGGAAACAGCAGGGTCACGCCGACCAGATAGAGCGCCGCGAAGGCCGCGGCGATGACATTCTCCGGCGCGACCAGCCCGCGCCAGGCCCGCGCCTGAACCGCCAGCGCGCCGAGGCCGCAGCCCAGACCGATCGCAAAATACGGTTTGAAGGCCAGCGCCACGCCGGCGCCGAGCCCCGCGGTGACGACCGCCCAGCGCGGCGGCGCTTCGCCCTGCGCCCGCAGCGCGATCACCGCCAGCATCGGCAGCAGCCCGATCAGCGCGATGTGCTCGCGCTGGCCAAAGGTCTGCGTCGGCAGAATCGCCAGCACGAAGAAGCCGAGCAGCCCGAGCGGCCAGCCCGGCACGCCGCGCCGCGCCGCCGATCGCCGCAGGATCGACGCCGTCGCCGCCAGCGAAACCAGGATGGCGGCGAACACCAGCGCATCGGTCACGGTCTCGGCGGGGCATCCCAGCGCCCGCGCCAGCAACACGCCGGGAATATAGACCAGCATCGCCATCGGCGGATTGGTCTCGATGATGTCGGCATAGAGCCGGCCGCCATCGATGACGCGCTCGGCGCAGGTCAAAAGCCAGCTCACATCGGTGTTGGCGGCCAGCCAATGGCGCAGCGCGATCGCCACAGCGACCAGCGCCGCCAACCCCAACCAGCCGCGCCACGGCCCGGCGATGCCAAAGGCCCGGTCGCGCGGCAAAGTCTGCGGGATCGCCTCGGTCTGACTCATGGCGTGGTCCGGCGCAGGATGTCGATGGCGTGGATGGTCCGCACCCGCTCATAGGGCTTCAGTAGCGCGCTCAGCTCGGGGTCGGCGGCGGCCCAGGCACCCCAATCGGTGTGATCATTGTCGACCAGCACCACGTCTGGCGGCTGCTTGCGAAAATCTTCCACCAGATCGTCACGTTCGCGCTGCGCATAGCTGTCGAGCCGGGCCGAGGTCGCGGCGTCGAAGCGGGTGGTTTCGCGCGCGCGCCGCACGATCTCACGGATCAGCAGCGCCTCCTGACGCGATACCCAGTGGCCCCGCAGATTCCGCACCATCGGATGGCCGAGGGTGGCGGCGCCGCCCAGCATCAGGATTTTCGGATGCGGCGCCAGCCCGGCCACGACCTTCTCGATGGCGCTGACATCGACGCTGGCGTTGAACCAGACGGCGGCATTGATGAACATCACGGCCGCCACGCCGGCGGCGACGCCTCGCCAGCGCCGCCATCGCGGCGCGGCGCGGTCGATCATCGCAATGGCATAGCCCAGCGCCATCAGCGACAGCGCCACCATCGGATAGGCGTGATAGCCCCAGCCCTTGCCCTGCGCAAAGAACGCCACCGCGAAGCCGAGCGCCGCCGCCAGCGAAACCACCAGCACCGCGTCGAGCCCGCGGCCGCGCCGCAACGCCAGAACCGCCAGCACCGCGGCGATGCACAACGCGCTGGCGGCGCTGACGAACAGCGCCAGCAACGGCGCGGTCAGCAACAGATAGACATCGCGCACCAGCGGATAGATCTTGGTGAAATAAGCGGGGAAGGCGAGATAGACCCAGCCGCCATAGATCGCCACCAGCGCCGCCGCGACCGCGTTCTCGGGCGCGAACAGCACCCGCCAGCGCCGCGCGTGGACGGCCGCCGCGACCACGCAGGCGCCGGCGGCAAGGGCGAAATAGGGCTTGAAGCTCATGGTGATCGCGGCGCTGAGGCCGGCGATCAGCACCGCCGCGGCCGACACCGGCACGCGGTCGGCGCGGCGGATATACACCGCCAGCGACGGCAGCATCGCGATCAGCGCGAGATGCTCGCGCTGGCCGAAATCATACATCGGCAGGATGCCGAGCAGCGCCAGGGCCCACAGCGCCAGCGCCCCGGCCGCGGCGCGGCCGCGCAACAGCCGCCAGGTGACGCCGAGCGACACCGCCATCAGCCCGAACACCAGCGCGTCGGTCACCGTTTCCGGCCGGAGATCGAGCGCCCGCGCCAGCGCGACACCGAGAAAATAAACGCTGCCGGCCATCGGCGGATTGGTTTCGAGAATGTCGACATAGAGCCGCTGGCCATCGAGCACGCGCTCGCCGACGATCAGCCACCAGCTGACATCGACGTTGAACGGCAGCAGCGCGCGCAACGCCAAAGCCACGGCAAGCAGCAGCGCGGCGGCCAGCCAGAGCGCCAGCGGCCGGGTTCGGGAGGGGGCGACCTCGCCCGGGGCAAGGCGCGGGCCGGCATCGAGGGTCATGCGCAGATCTGGTCCGGAAAGCTGCGGCAAAGGCTAGGAGAGCGGCGTTAACAAGCGGTTGCCGTCACGCTTGTCCCGCGGCGGCGGCTCTGGTTTGCTGCGTGCGCCGGTTCAAGGGGAGATCATCGATGTTCGACAGACAACAGATTCTGGCAGGGCTAAGCCTGCTGGCCGCGGCCGCGCTGGTGCCGAAGACGCTGCGGGCCGCCGGCAAGATCAGCCTCGACCGCACCTCGGCGCTTGTCGTGATCGACGTGCAGAACTGCTTTTTGCCCGGCGGCAGCCTGGCGGTGAAGGATGGCGACAAGGTCGTGCCGGTGATCAATACGCTGGCGAAGAAATTTGCCGACGTGGTGGTGACGCAGGACTGGCATACGCCGGGCCACGTCTCGTTCGCCTCCAGCCATGCCGGCAGGAAGCCGTTCGAAACCATCGAGCTGAAATATGGCAAGCAGGTGCTGTGGCCGGACCATTGCGTGCAGGGCACCGACGGCGCCGGGCTGTCGAAGGAGCTATTGATCCCGCAGGCCGAACTGATCTTGCGCAAGGGCAACAACAAGGACGTCGACAGCTATTCGGCGTTCAACGAGGCCGACGGCAAGAGCACGGGTCTCGCCGCCTACCTGAAAACACGCAAATTGCAGCGCGTCTTCCTGGTCGGCCTGGCCACCGATTTCTGCGTCGCGTGGTCGGCGCTGGACGCCCGCAGGGCCGGCTTCGACACCTATGTGATCGAGGACGCCTGCCGCGGCATCGACACCGAGGGCTCGCTGGCCAAGGCCTGGGCGGACATGACGAAAGCCGGCGTGAAGCGGATCCAGTCGGGGGATCTGGCGTAGTAAGTTTTCATGGGACGGCGGCCATGAAATCCCTCCCCACAAGGGGGAGGGAAAGAAAACCTACTCCGACGCCGCTTGCGTCTTGGCGCCGCCCTTCGATACCGCGACCAGAGCGGGACGCAGCACGCGTTCGCCGATGGTGTAGCCGGCCTGCACGACCTGCACCACGGTGCCGGCGGGGACCGACGAATCCGGCACTTCGTACATCGCCTGCTGGAAATTCGGATCGAACTTCTCGCCGGCCGGATCGAACTTCTTGACGCCGTTCTTTTCCAGCGTGTTGAGCAGCGAGCGCTCGGTCAGTTCGACGCCCTCGAGCAGCGCCTTGAGGCCGGGATCGGCCGCCGCCTTGGTGTCGGCCGGCACGGCATCGAGGGCGCGTTGCAGGCTGTCGGCGATATCGAGCACCTCACGGGCGAAATTGGTGATCGCGTAGGTGCGGCCGTCGGCGATTTCCTTGTGCGTCCGCTTGCGCAGGTTTTCCATCTCCGCCAGCGTGCGCAGCATCTTGTCGCGCGATTCCGCGGCTTCGGCGGTCAGCGCCTCGACCGAGTTCGGCTCCGGATCGTCCGGCATGATGTAGGGCTTGGAGACCACCGGTTCGGCGGGCTGAGCCTGCTTTTCGGGATTCTCGTTGGACCCGTTTGAATCAGTCATCACGCTGCCTTCTCAAAAACACGTCGAATGGGGGGATTGCTGAGCCGGATATCGTGGTTTGCAGGCCAAAAATCAAGCACAACCGCATGTCGGAGCCAGCTTCAGCCGCCCAGCATGCGGCTGACGATGCGCGCGGCATAATCGACCATCGGGATCACCCTGGCATAATTCAGCCGCGTCGGCCCGATCACGCCGAGCACGCCGACGATATGGCCGGCGCCGTCGCGGTAGGGCGCGATGATGGTGGAGGAGCCGGACAGCGAGAACAGCTTATTTTCCGAACCGATGAAGATCCGTACACCCTCGGCGGTTTCCGCCCGGCCGAGCAGGTCGATCACCTCGCGCTTGCTCTCGAGGTCGTCGAACAGCAGCCGGACCCGCTCCAGGTCGTCCAGCGCGTGCAGATCGTCGAGCAGATTGGCCTGGCCGCGCACGATCAGCTGGCGCTCGTCATTGCTCCCGCCGGACCAGGAGGCGATGCCGGCCGAAATCACCTTCTGGGTCAACTGGTCCAGTTCGGCACGGCTCTGCGCCAGCGCGGTTTCCAGCTCCAGCCGGGCTTCCGCCAGCGTACGGCCGCGAATCCGCGAATTGAGGAAGTTCGAGGCCTCGGTCAGCGCCGAGGACGGCACGCCGGGGGGCAGTACCAGCACGCGGTTTTCGACCTGGCCGTCCTCCGCCACCAGCACCACCAGCGCCTTTTCCGGCTCCAGGCGGACGAATTCGATGTGTTTCAGCCGCGAATTCGATTTGGCGGTGAGCACCACCGCCGCGGCCCGGGTCAGGCCGGACAATCGGGTCAGCGCCTCGCCGAGCGCCGCCTCCACCGACTGCACCTTGCCGACCGAGCTGAGCTGCGCCTGGATCGACTGCCGTTCCGGCTCGGTAAGGTCGCCGACCTGCATCAGCGCGTCGACGAAGAACCGCAGCCCCAGTTCGGTCGGCAACCGTCCGGCCGAGGTATGCGGGGCGTAGATCAGGCCGAGTTGCTCGAGGTCCGACATCACGTTGCGGACCGAGGCCGGCGACAGCGGTACCGTGATCAGCCGGGAAATGTTGCGCGAGCCGACCGGCTCGCCGGTAGCCAGATAGCTTTCGACGATCTGGCGAAAGATTTCGCGCGACCGCTCATTGAGCTGAGCCAGGCCGGCATGCGGCGTAATCAGGCCGATCGGATCGTGATGGGCCAACGGGCAACTCCTGTGACAGACTTCAATTTGTCGCTCCGGCGTCAGCAATACAAGCGCCCATTGCGGCATAAGGCCCGCATCCGGCCCTGTCGGCCCTTGCCGCTGCCGCCCCACCCTCCTAAAAGCACGCCAACCGAGCTCATTTTATGATCGAGAAGGATTTTCCCATGCGGCCAAGCCGTCGTGCGCCCGATGAGTTGCGCGCCGTGTCGCTGGAACGCGGCGTGGTCAAATATGCCGAAGGCTCCTGCATGGTGAAATTCGGCGACACCCATGTGCTGGTGACGGCGACATTGGAAGAGCGCCTGCCGCCCTGGCTCAAGGGCCAGGGCCGTGGCTGGGTCACCGCCGAATATGGCATGCTGCCGCGCGCCACGCTGGAACGCACCCGCCGCGAGGCCGCCTCCGGCAAGCAGGGCGGCCGCACCGTCGAGATCCAGCGCCTGATCGGCCGCGCGCTGCGCGCCGCGGTCGATCTGGAAGCGCTCGGCGAACGCCAGATCACCATCGATTGCGACGTGATCCAGGCCGATGGCGGCACCCGCACCGCCTCGATCACCGGCGCCTGGGTCGCACTGGCCGAGTGCATCGGCTGGATGAAGGGCCGCAACATGTTCAAGAACGGCAATGGCGACAAGGTGCTGCGCGACAACATCGCGGCGATCTCCTGCGGCATCTACCAGGGCACCCCGGTGCTCGACCTCGATTACGCCGAGGATTCCGAGGCCGATACCGACGCCAATTTCGTCATGACCGGCGACGGCCGCATCATCGAGATCCAGGGCACCGCCGAGAAGACGCCGTTCAGCCAGGACGAATTTCTGAAGCTCATGGCGCTGGCGCAGCAGGGCATCGGCCGGCTGGTCGATCTGCAGAAGATGGCCATCATCTAAAACTCTGTCGTTCCGGGGCGCGAGCGAACCCGGAACCTCGGTATGAGGCGATGAACATGTCGAGGTTCCGGGTTCGCTTTCGGCTGTCGCCGTCCGCGCCCCGGAACAACCGAGAATAGGCTATACATACCCATGACCCAGCACCGCCGAATCACCGGCAAACTCGTGATCGCGACCCACAATCCCGGAAAGCTCGCCGAGATGCGTGAGCTGCTGGCGCCGTACGGCATCGAGGCGGTGTCGGCCGGCGAGCTCGGCCTCGCCGAACCCGACGAGACCGGCGACACTTTTAAAGCCAACGCCGCGATCAAGGCGATCGCCGCGGCCAATGTCGCGCAGCTTCCCGCCTTCGCCGATGATTCCGGTCTCTGCGTCGCCGCGCTCGACGGCGCGCCCGGCATCTACTCGGCGCGCTGGGCCGGCGACAGCAAGGATTTTACAAGCGCCATGACCCGGATCGAACGGCTGCTGCTGGAGCGCGGCGCCGCGACGCCGGACCAGCGCAAGGCGCATTTCGTCTCGGCATTATGCGTAGCGTGGCCCGACGGCCATCTTGAGGAAGTCGAAGCGCATGCCCACGGCACGCTGGTGTGGCCGCCGCGCGGCGACGCCGGCTTCGGCTACGATCCCACCTTCCAGCCCGACGGCCACAGCCGCACCTATGGCGAGATGACCGCGATCGAGAAACACGGCCTGCCGCCGCTCGGCATGGGCCTGTCGCATCGCGCCCAGGCGTTCGTCAAACTCGCGGAGTTTTGCCTTGATCCGCGCTGACAATCTGCGGCCCGCCTTCGGCGTCTATGTGCACTGGCCGTTCTGCCTGTCGAAGTGCCCGTATTGCGACTTCAACAGCCATGTCCGTCACCAGCCGATCGACGAGGAGCGCTTTGCGCGCGCCTTCGCGCGCGAGATCGAGACCACCGCGGCGCGCACGCCGGGCCGCGAGGTCACCTCGATCTTTCTCGGCGGCGGCACCCCGTCGCTGATGCAGCCGAAAACGGTCGGCGCCATTCTCGACGCGATCGGCAAGCACTGGCGCGTCGCCCCCGATGTCGAAGTATCATTGGAGGCCAATCCGACCTCGGTCGAGGCCACCCGGTTTCGCGGCTACCGTGCCGCCGGCGTCAACCGCGTCTCGCTCGGCGTGCAGGCGCTCAACGACGCCTCGCTGAAATCGCTGGGCCGGCTGCACTCGGCGCGCGAGGCGCTCGACGCCGTGGCGATCGCGCGCGGCGTGTTCGACCGCTATTCGTTCGACCTGATCTATGCCCGTCCCGACCAGACGCCGCGGATGTGGACCGACGAACTCAAGCTGGCGATCTCGGAGGCCGCCGAACATCTGTCGTTGTATCAATTGACGATCGAGGAAGGCACGCCGTTCTTCGGGCTGCACGCCGCCGGCAAGCTGAAGACGCCGGATGAGAGCATGTCGCGGATTCTCTACGACGTGACGCAGGAGGTGTGCGCGCAGCACGGCCTGCCATCCTACGAGATTTCCAACCACGCCCGCGCGGGCGCGCAGTGCAAGCACAATTTGGTCTACTGGCGCGGCCAGGAATATGCCGGCATCGGCCCCGGCGCGCATGGCCGGCTGGATATCGACGGTATCCGCCACGCCATCGCCACCGAGAAGCGCCCGGAAGCCTGGCTGATGCGCGTCGAGGAGTCCGGCCACGGCGTCACCGTCGACGACCTGCTCAACAGCGAGGAGCGCGCCGACGAATTTCTGCTGATGGGGCTGCGGCTGGGCGAGGGTATCGATCCCGAGCGCTACCGGGCGCTGTCCGGCCGCGCGCTGGATCCCAAACGCATCGCGATCCTGCGCGACGAAGGCGCCATCGTCATCGAGGACAACGGCCGGCTGCGCGTCACGCAAGAGGGCTTTCCGGTGCTCGACGCGGTGGTCGCGGATCTCGCGGCGTAGAACCAGCTTCCGTAACCCTTTTACTTCACCTCGCCCCGCTTGCGGGGAGAGGTCGGAGTCCTGAGCAAGGCGAAGGGCGCCGGGTGAGGGGGGACTCCCGCCGCCTCACCCGCCTTACCAACGGCTTTTCAAAGAAGCTGGACAACCACTGCGCCGCCATCGCGCTATACGTGGCCCACTACAACCTCTGCCGCACCCACGAATTCTTCAAGACGACGCCTGCGAAGGCCATAGGCATCGCGGACCGGGCGTGGACCATAAC
>NZ_JANXTC010000297.1:0-4737 GCF_025356345.1 Tardiphaga sp. | reverse complement strand
CAGCCGGGCGTTCTGGCGGTCCTGCATGTAGCCGACCAGGATGCCGTCCTCGATCAGGGTGGTGCGGTTGGTCGGCGTGCCCTCGTCGTCGATCGACAGCGAGCCGCGCCGTGACGAGAGGGTGCCGTCATCGACCACGGTGACGCCCTTGGCGGCGACCTGCTGGCCCATCAGGCCGGCAAAGGCAGACGTCTGCTTGCGATTGAAATCGCCTTCAAGCCCGTGGCCGACCGCCTCGTGCAGCATCACGCCGGGCCAGCCCGGCCCGAGCACCACGTCCATCTCGCCGGCGGGAGCGGGGATCGATTCAAGGTTGACCAGCGCCTCGCGGATGGCGCCATCGGCGGCGGCGCGCCAGGCGCCGCTCTCGATGAAGCGTTGGTAACCCTCGCGGCCGCCATAGCCCTTGCTGCCGCATTCCTGGCGGTCGCCGGAGCCGGCCACCACCGAGATGTTGACGCGGGTCAACGGGCGGATGTCGCGGTAGCTCTCGCCGTCCGGGCGCAGGATCTCGACCACCTGCCAGGTGGCGCCGAGCGACACCGAGACCTGTCGTACCCTGGGGTCCTTGTCGCGCACATAGGCGTCGATCTCGGCCAGCAGTTTTACCTTGGCCTCGAAGCCGGGCGCATCGAGCGGGTTGTCGTCACTGTAGAGCCGGACATTGGTATGCGACGGCGCCGCGGCAAAGGTGCCGGCATAGCCGCCGCGCACGGCATTGACCGCATCGGCGGCGCGGATCAGCGCCGGGATCGAGACGTCCGAGGAATGCGCATAGCCGACCGCGTCATCCTTGACCGCGCGCAGCCCGAAACCCTGGGCCGTGTCATAGGTCGCCTGCTTCAGCCGGCCATTGTCGAAGCCCAGCGCTTCCGACTGGCTGTATTCGAGGAACAGCTCGCCGTCGTCGGCGCCTTCGAGGCCCCGGATGAGCTGCTGGCGCACCTGGTCGCGGTCGAGATTGGCGCGGTCGATCAGGGAAGTGGTGGCGGGACTGGTCATGGAAGCTCCGGGGCAATGGCGCGGTGAAACTGAAGATAGGCATTGCGGCGGAAGAAGGGGAGGGGACCGCGTTGCGTTCGGCCGATATCGCCGAAAACTGTTGTGCGGCTCGCGCCTGACAGGTTGTTTAAAATAACCTATCAACCCCAAGAAAGTGCGGCTAAATTGGGCATGGTCGATGAATCCGATCAGATCCTTGCTCCCAAACCCCCTGGGTCGCCCTTGCAGGCGCATGGCGGCGCAGGCACATTCGACGGCATGATCGAAGCTCGGGTCGCCAGTCTCGAAGCCGACGTAAAGAACATTCGTGAAAACGTCGGTGACATGAAGATCGCCCTCAGGGAGGCGGGAAAAGACCTGACCGATTTAAAGGTCAGTCAGGCCACCTTGACGGAGCGCATCAGCCACCTGCCCACGAAGAGTTATATCGGCTGGTGGATTTCTGGCGGGCTGACTGTCGCCGTTGCGGCTTTGACTGTGCTCTCGCGTCTCGGATGGCTCGTTGCGGCGACGCCAGAATAGAAATGCATTCGAACGCCAAATTCCATGACTGTTCAGATTTTGCCGATCGCCGCATCCCACATCCCCGGTTTCGGCCGGGCATTGGACGTTGTTGCCCGAGAAAAGCGCTACCGGTCGTTTCTGGAAGGCCCGCCACCTGAAGCCGTTCGCGCGTTCGTGCTCGACAACATCGAGCATGGCCACCCTCAATTCGTCGCCATGGCAGGGGATGAGAAACTTGTTGGCTGGTGCGACGCAAGGCCGAACAGCAAGCCGATCTATGCCCATAGCGCGACCCTCGGTATGGGACTGTTGCCGGAGTTTCGAGGGCGGGGCATCGGAACCCGGCTTATCCGGTCGACACTTGACGCGGCCCGCGTCAAAGGACTGTACCGGATCGAACTGACGGTCCGTGAAGCCAATGCCAGCGCTATCGCGCTCTACCGGAAAGTCGGATTCCTGACCGAGGGCATGCGCATGGATGCGGTGTGTGTCGATGGCAGCTACGAGAACGTCCTGTTCATGGCGCTGCTGCTTTAGCTGTCGGGGCGAGCCCCTATGGCAGCTTGTCGTAGCCTTCGCCGATCCCGTTCAGGCTGAGCGGGAAGCCGATGCCTTCTTCGGGGGTCTCGAAGATGATGAAGGTGGCGGTTTTGGCGGTGCGCAGCTGGCCGAGCAGCTTGTCGTCCATCACCACTTCGGCGACGCAGCCATTGGGCAGGCAGCGCACGAAGCCGGCGCGGCCGACGTCGACGTTGTCGAGTTTCAGCCCAAGGCCGGACGGCAGCAGCACGCCGAGCGGCGCCACCACCCGCATCAGCTTGCTCTTCTGATCGGCGGTCTTCAACACGATCACGGTCAGACCGGCATTGGAACGGTCCTCGGCTACCACGCTCTGAATCAGGGCGCATTGCTCAGCCTGGGCGCCGGGCGGGGTGTCGCAGCGGATCTGCCAGTCGCCATGCACCGAGCGTACCGCGCCCTGGGCGTGGGCGCCGGTCAAACTGGCGGACACCGCCACCAGGGCCAGGCATCCGAGCGCGATCCGGCGCCACGCTGCGACAATGCGGGCGTTGCGGCCCACGGTCGGCTTGTGCTGGAATTTCGAATGGCCCATCGGGGTCGATCCCTTGGCAGTGGTTTGGCAGAGCCTGCCGGCAAACAGGACTGATACGGCAATGACGGCGCCTTGAAGGCGTCCGCCACGCCGCCACGGCGGCGCCCTGGCGGCGAATCAGCGGGCCGAATGGCCGTTCGCCTGTGCGTACAACGGGCAATGCCGCTGTCAAGCGTCGTCGCCCGCTGAAGTGGTGGTTGTCACTGATTTAATGCGGGAATTGCGCTGCCGATGCAAGGCCCTGGAATGCATTTCGCGATCATCCAT
Source organism: Tardiphaga sp. (assembly GCF_025356345.1). Classification (GTDB taxonomy): domain Bacteria; phylum Pseudomonadota; class Alphaproteobacteria; order Rhizobiales; family Xanthobacteraceae; genus Tardiphaga. The sequence goes on along the minus strand of NZ_JANXTC010000297.1, from coordinate 1,850 downwards.
TACTGCATTGCGACAGCGCCCGAATTATGGTTTGAGAGGCTTGAATTCGACGCGTTCTAACCATCGGTCGGTGGCTGTTGTCAGGACGCGAACCGAACAGCATGTCGTGGCGACCTGCCGGAATGCTGAGTATTTACATGGGAGCGCGCGCGACATGAAGATGTCGAATGGCCAGATTGGCCACCGGTTGCTAGGTTTGGCGGTTATTGGGACCGGGCTCGCTCTGGGCGGTACCGCGTTCGCCGAGGTCATGGGTCAGCCCGCGCCCTGGGAATACAAGCTGCAGGCCGCCGCCACGCCGGTGATGGAGAACATCACATGGTTCCACAATTTCCTGCTCTGGCTGATCACCGGCATCACCTTGTTCGTGCTGGTGCTGCTGATCCTCGTGGTGGTCAAGTTCAACCACAAGAGCAATCCGGTGCCATCCAAGACCACCCACAACACCCTGATCGAGGTCGCGTGGACCCTGATCCCGGTGCTGATTCTGGTGGCGGTCGCGGTGCCGTCGTTCCGCCTGCTGTTTCTCGAGCTCGATATTCCGAAGGCTGACCTGACCATCAAGGCCACCGGCAAACAGTGGTACTGGACCTATTCCTACCCTGACAACGGCCCGTTCGAGTTCGACTCGCTGCTGGCTGCCGACAAGATGCCGCGCCTGCTCGCCGTCGATAATGAGGTCGTGGTGCCCGTCAACAAGGTTGTCCGTGTTCAGACCACTGCGGCCGACGTGATCCACTCCTTCGCGATGCCGTCATTCGGCATCAAGATCGACGCCATCCCCGGTCGCCTTAACGAGACCTGGTTCAAGGCGACCAAGGAAGGCATGTATTACGGCCAGTGCTCCGAACTGTGCGGCAAGGATCACGCCTTCATGCCGATCGCCATCCGGGTCGTCAGCGACCAGGAATTCGCGGCCTGGATCGAGACCGCCAAGAAGAAATATGCGACCAACCCGGCGAATTCCTACGCCGCGGCGACACCCGCGGCGCAGTGAGCCCGTCGGAGCCGCGAGGCTCCGGTCGGCTTGCGCACGAGCAAGATTTAGGGCGACGGGACCGCGAGGTCCAAAGACTGCCAAGAGACGACAAAGCAGGATTTGAAAATGGCAACGACCGCGGCAACACCGGTTCACGACGATCACGCCCATGATGATCATGCGCACGCCCATCCGACAGGATGGCGGCGCTACGTCTATTCGACGAACCATAAGGACATCGGCACGATGTACCTTATCTTCGCGATCTGCGCCGGCATCGTCGGCGGCATCATGTCGATCCTGATCCGCATCGAGCTGATGTATCCCGGCGTCCAGATCTTTCACGAGAGCCATACCTACAACGTGTTCGTGACCTCGCACGGCCTGATCATGATCTTCTTCATGGTGATGCCGGCGATGATCGGCGGCTTCGGCAACTGGTTCGTGCCGCTGATGATCGGGGCGCCCGACATGGCGTTTCCGCGCATGAACAACATCTCGTTCTGGCTGCTGCCGGCGTCGTTCGCGCTGCTGCTGATCTCCACCTTCGTCGAGGGTGAACCGGGCGCCAACGGCGTCGGCACCGGCTGGACGCTGTACGCGCCGCTCTCGACCTCGGGCCACCCCGGTCCTGCCGTCGACTTCGCGATTCTGTCGCTGCATCTGGCCGGCGCCTCCTCGATCCTCGGCGCCATCAACTTCATCACCACCATCTTCAACATGCGCGCGCCGGGCATGACCCTGCACAAGATGCCGCTGTTCGTGTGGTCGATCCTGGTGACGGTGTTCCTGCTGCTGCTGGCGCTGCCGGTGCTGGCCGGCGCCATCACCATGCTGCTGACGGACCGCAATTTCGGCACCACCTTCTTCT
>NZ_JANXTC010000013.1:0-21338 GCF_025356345.1 Tardiphaga sp. | reverse complement strand
GTGTGAGTTATTCACCATTGATTGTCCGTCTAAGAGAATTTATAATCGGACCAAGCGAGCTAGTTGCGTGTCCTAAAAGGATTCATAAATTCCCACATCCATGCATTACGGCGTGTAGCTGAACAAGGCCGGCCGGACAGGAGTGTCCGATCGTCGCAGCGAAGCTGGTAGCAGCTTTGAAAAGGCTGTTGGACAGAACGCGATGGATACTGCACGATCCGTGCAACGGGCTGATCGATAACAGGCCTGCGGCGGAGGACGGGAAGCGACCGGAAAACCGGCGCACCCGAATACAAAACCAAATGGCAAAGCCATAACCAGGGAGGACGCAATGACCAAGATCAAGAAGGGCATCCCGCGACGGGATTTCATCGGAGGCGCTCTGGCCGGAGCGGCAGTGTTGGGCATGCCGCACATCGCCGGCGCGCAGGCCAAGGTCATCAAGATCGGCCTGCCGACGATTCTGTCCGGGCGGGTGGCCATCCTCGGCACATCCAGCCGGTTTGCCGTTCAGCTTGCGTTCAATCAGATCAACGAGGCCGGCGGCATCAACGGCCGCAAGTTCGAGGTCGTCGATCGCGATTCCAAGGGCCGCCCCGACGAAGCCGCCAAGGTGACGCGCGACCTTATCAACAATGACGGCTGCGACATCATCATTGATGGCGAGGCGTCATCGGGCAGCTTCGCCGTGCACGAAGTCGTGCGCGATCTCGGCATCCTGTGCCTTCATACCTGCAGCGAGACTTCGTCGTTGACGGCCGATCCGAAGCAGTTCTCGAAGAATGTCTTCAGATGTGCCCGGCAAGGCATCCACGATGCCGTGGCTGGCGGCAGCTACGCGGCGCAGATCGCCAAGGAGAAGGGCCTCAAGAAGTGGGCGACTTGCTCGCCCGACTATGCCTACGGACGCGACAATACGGCCGAGTTCGTGCAGTACGCCAAGATCTTCGATCCATCGATCGAAGTCGTCGATCAGCTGTGGCCGAAACTGTTCGCACCCGATTACACCGAGAGCATCACCAAGCTCATGCAGGTCAAACCGCAAGCCGTCTACTCGGCGCTGTGGGGCGGCGATCTGGTGGCGTTCATCGAGCAGTCCAATCTCTACCGGCTGTTCCAGAATACCGCCTACTTCTCGGGAGGACTGGGCGATCCGCCAATCCTCACGGCGATCAAGAATCTGCCGCCGGGGCTGAATACGGCCTATCGCTATAACAAGAGTTTTCCGGCGACAGCCGAGAACGCCGCCTTCTGCGATGCCTATCTCAAGGTTGCGCCGCATGAGCCCACCAACTGGGCCTGGCAGAACTACGCCGCGGCGCAGTTCATCATCGAGGCGGTGCGTCGTACGGGCGGCAACACGGACAGTTCGGCGCTGGCCAAGGAAATCGGCGGCATGACCGTCAAACAGCCGTTCGGCGGGGCCGGCATCACCATGCGTGAGAGCGATCACACCATCATCAACTACCCGGTGGCATGGGGCAAGACCGTCGGCAAGTCGCCATGGGTGCTCGACTATGTCGATACCGAATGGTCGAAAATTCTCGAGCTCGAGAAACAGTGGAAGAAGGAGAAGGGCTACGCCTGATCTCCCGGCGAGACGATATCAAGATAAAGCGGCCGGTCTGTTCCGGTGATCCCACCCGCTCTGTCGATGCTCCGGCCTTCCTTGCGAAGGCCGGAGCAGGCTCGGCTCTGACCATCGAAGGACCAGTGTAGTGAACCTTGAAGCCCTTACCTCCTGCCTGACGTCGTCGGCCTGCGCGGTCACGCAGGTTTCGACGGCGCTGATCATCGGGATGCTGCTGTTCATGGTGGCGTCCGGTCTGTCGCTGATTTTCGGCGTGCTCGGCGTCATCAATTTCGCCCACGGCGCCTTCTACATGGCCGGCGCCTATATCGCCTTTTTCACCTACCAGGCGACATCGAGCTTCCTGCTGGCCTTCCTGGCAGGCGCGGTCGGCACCGGCATCATCGGGATATTGTTCGAGCGATTCATCATCAGCAAGGTGTATGGCAAGGACATCCTGATGCAGTTGCTGGTGTGCTATGCCGTCATCCTGATCTTCGACGATCTCGTCAAGATCATTGCCGGCCCGGAATACAAGATGATGGGCATGCCCGAGGTGTTCGCGCTGCCACCGCTGGAATTCGCCGGCGGTTTCATTCCTGCCTATTACGTCTTCATGATCGTCGCGAGTCTGGCGATCGGCGTGTTCCTGTGGCTGGCGATCGAAAAGACCCGGATGGGCAAAATCGTCCGCGCTTTGGCAATTAACCCGCAGATGGTCGGTGCGCTGGGCATCAACACCACGTTTCTCTATGCCGCCGTGTTCGGCCTCGGCAGCGCGCTGGCGGGAATCGCCGGGGCGCTGGCCGCGCCAACGCGGACGCTGACGCCGGGCATGGGCGTTTCGATCCTGATCGAGAGCTTCATTGTCACGGTGATCGGCGGCATGGGATCGATCGTGGGCGCGTTCATCGCGGCGCTGTTGATCGGATTTACCCGCGCCTTCGGTGCGATCGGATTTCCGCTGTTCGTGGACGGCATCATGTTCGGCATGATGGCCGTCATTCTGGTCTTGAAGCCGAGTGGCCTGCTCGGCCGGGAGGTGCGGTCATGACCAGGCCGGGGTTTCTCCGCGACGTTGTTGCCGCCGTGGCTATGCTGATCTTTCTGGTCGCCCTGCCGTTCATCTTCACCAAGCCGTCGCTGCGCGACTTTATGATCTACGTCATGGCCTACGGCTTGCTGGCGATGTCGCTGAACCTGCTGGTCGGGCTGACGGGACTGGTCTCATTCGGTCACGCGGCGTTCTTTGCGTCTGGCGCCTATATGTTCGGCCTGCTGATGCAATCCGGCCGCGTTTCCATTCCGGTCGCCATGCTCGCGACGTTGCTCGGCACTGCGGGGCTGGCCTTGGTGATCGGCGCCATCTGCGTGCGGCTGAAGGAGATCTATTTTTCCTTCATCACGCTGGCTTTCCAGATGTTCGTCCACTCGATCATTCTGACCTGGGTCAGCCTGACCGGAGGCGATCAGGGTCTGCAGGGCGGCATTCCGCGCCCGCCGTTCTTCGGCATCGACCTCACCAGTGGCTCGTCGCTGTATATCTTCTGCGCCTGCATTTTTATGGTCTGCATGCTGTTCATGCGGCAGATCTGGCAGTCGCCGTTCGGCTACACGCTGCGGCTGATCCGCGACAATCCGCAGCGCGCCAATTCTATCGGCGTCGACATCCTGCGCATGAAGCTCGGCGTGTTCGTGCTGGCGGGCGCCATGGCCAGCGTGGGCGGCATGATGCTCTCGCTGTTCGTGTCCGGCGCCTATCCCGAATTTGGCTTCTGGACCACGTCCGGCGAAGCCATTTTCATGATCATGCTCGGCGGTACGCAATTGTTCATCGGCCCGATCATCGGCGCGGTACTGCTGCGTCTGCTCGAACACTTCGTGTCGATCTACACCGAACATAATGGTCTTGTGCTCGGCATTGTCATCCTGGCCATCGTGCTCGGTCTCAAGCAGGGCGTCGCCGATTACATCGTCGACTGGCTGGCGCGCCGCAAGGAGAGCAGGGCGCCGAAGGCGCCTGCGCCGGAAGAGACGACCTTCGTCAAAAAGAGGGTCGCCTGATGCTCTCGATCCAGAATCTAGATAAGCATTTCGGCGGCGTCCATGCGACGCGCAATGTGTCGATCGAATTCCCCGACGGTTCGCTGACGGCGATCATCGGGCCGAACGGCGCCGGCAAGACCACGTTCTTCAACCTGATCTCGGGAACCTTCCGGCCCAATACCGGCAAGGTGATGTTCGCCGGTCAGGACATTGTCGGCAGGTCGAGTCTCGAGATCGTGCGCCTTGGCATTGTGCGAGCCTTTCAGGTCGCCGAAATCTTTCCCAGCCTGACGGTGAGCGAGGCGATCACGGCGGCGGTGACGTCGCATCTTCGTGGCTCATGGACATTCTTGCGGCGCTTCCCGCTTCCGGAGACCAAAGCGAGGACAGAAGAGATCATCGAGTTGCTCGGGCTGGAGGACAAGGCGACGACGCTGTCGCGCAATCTCTCGCATGGCGACCAGAAGCTGCTCGATATCGGGCTGGCGCTGGCGATGGAGCCGAAGGTGCTGCTGCTGGATGAGCCCACGGCGGGCATGGGACCTGACGAGCGCTGGCGCATGATCGGCAAGGTGCAGCATCTGTGGCAGGTGAAGAAGATGACAGTGCTGTTCATCGAACACGACATGGATATCGTGTTCAAGATCGCGCAGCGGATCCATGTTCTGAAATATGGCGCCGTGCTGGCGCAGGGAACGGCCGACGAGATCCGGCGTAACCAGGACGTCATCGACGCCTATCTGGGTTCGGACCACCACCTTGCCGACGCGGTGGGAGAGCAATGATGGCTGAACCCTTTCTCAATGTCGCAGGCGCCGACGTCTATTACGGCGCCAGCCAGATCCTGTTCGGTGTCGATCTCTTCGTCGAGCGCGGCCAGACCATGGCGCTGCTCGGCCGTAACGGCGCCGGCAAGTCGACTACCTTCAAGATGATCGCGGGCCTGGCGCCACCGCGGCGCGGCACGGTAGTCTTGGCCGGCCAGACGGTGTCCGGTCGTCCGTCCTACCGGATCGCCCGCTCCGGGATCGGTTACGTGCCGGAAAATCGGCAGGTGTTTCCCGAGCATTCGGTCGATGACAATCTTATTGTCGGCGCCAAGAAGGGCCCACGCGGCGACAGCCCCTGGTGCCGGGAACAGATCTACGAGGTATTTCCGATCCTGGCCTCAATGAAGGCGCGGATGGCCGGGCGGCTGTCCGGCGGCGAGCAGCAGATGCTGACCATTGCGCGCACGCTGATGGGCAATCCGGATCTGCTGCTGCTCGACGAGCCTAGCGAGGGCCTCGCCCCCCTCATCGTTCAGGCCATTGGCGAGCTCATCAAGAAACTGCGCGGCATGGGCGTCACCATCCTGCTGGCTGAACAGAACATGCATTTCTGCCTTGGCATCGCGACCCATGCCACGGTGATCGACAAGGGCCAGATCGTCTATCGCGCCACCATCGATGAGCTGCGACACAATGAGGAAATCAAGCACCGCTACCTCGCGGTGTAGGGCGACGCGCAGCGAAACTGCGCGCAAAAACAAGAACTCTTAACGGGAGCACGATCATGGAACGAAACGATGGGCGCGGCCGCATTGCGGTCGTGACGGGCGGCGCGAGCGGGATTGGTCTGGCCACGGCGGGCGTCTTGATCGAGCGCGGCTGGCGCGTGGTGATCTCCGATATCAATGCGCAGGCGAACCAGAATTCAGCGGCGACGATCGGCGCCGAGTCGGTGCCGTTCGACGTGACCGATGAAGCGGCGACGGACGCCGCCTTCTCGGACATCGAGGCGCGGCTGGGTCCTATCGAGGCGCTGTTTGCCAATGCCGGCGTCATTCAGTCGGGCGGGCGCGCGGAAAACCTGCCGCTCGCCGAATTTGACCGGGTGATCGCCGTCAATTTGCGCGGCGTCTATGTGTCATGCTTGGCGGCGGGGTCGCGGATGGTCAAACGCGGGCGCGGCGGCATTGTCATCACCGGATCGGTGACCGCCTGGCGCACCGCGCCGCTGCATGCCTATGCCCCGTCGAAGGCCGCGGTTGTTCACATGGCCGCCTGCCTCGCGGCGGATTGGGGCCGCTCTGGCGTGCGGGTCAACGCGGTGTCGCCGGGCTACGTCGCCACGCCACCGGTGCTGGCCAATATCGAACGCGGCACGCGCGATCCGCGGCTGCTGATCGAGAGCTCGGCGCTCGGCCGCATGGTCGATCCCGCCGAGATCGGCCGCGGCGTGGCGTTCCTGCTGTCGGACGATGCGTCGGCGGTGACCGGGATCAATCTGCCGATCGATGCCGGCTGGCTCGCCGGCGCGCATCTGACGACCTATGGCGGCGTGCCCGCGGCGCGCTGACCGTCCGTCTTCGCCGATACCGAATGGGCAGTCTGACAAGAGGCGTGGCAACGCCTGCTGCGCGCGCGTGGCCTCCTAACCAGGAATAGCATCATGACATCTGCGGACACTTCACCTTTCGATCTTACTGGGCGTCGGATCCTGATTTCGGGCGCGGCCGGCGGCATAGGCCGCGCCACGGCGCGGCTGTGCGCAAAGCAGGGCGCGCAACTCGTGCTGATCGATATTGTCAGCAAGCAACAGATCCGCGAACATGTCGGCGCCGATATCGCGGACCGCGCCGAAATCCACAGTCTCGATACCGGATCGCGGCCCGATGTGACGGCGCTCGCCCAACATATTGGCGCAGTCTATGCGCTGATCGATACCGCGGCGATCGCGCCGCATGATGACTGGATGGCCGAGGATTGGGAGGAGGCGCTGGACCGCGTGATCCGCGCCAACATCAAAGGGCCGATCAATCTGTCGCGGGCCTTTCTCCCTGGCATGATGCAAGCGGGAGAAGGCCGTGTCGTGTTGTGCGGCTCGGTGGCCGGCTGGATGGGCGGTCTGCGCACCGGTCCGCATTATGCCTTCTCCAAGGGCGGCATCCACGCTTTCGTGCGCTGGCTGTCGCGCCAGGGCGCGCCGCATAATGTACTGGTCAACGGCATTGCCCCGGGACCGGTCGAGACGGCGATGACCGAGGGGAAAGGCTATGATACATCGCTTTACCCGCTGAAGCGGATGGCCAAACCGGAAGAGATCGCCGCCACTGCAGTATTTCTGTGCGGGGCGGGCAGCGGTTACGCCTCAGGCGCGATTTTCGATATCAACGGCGCGACCCATTTTCACTGATCGGCGGCCGAACAAGGCTGGCTGCGGAGCAAGCGTGTCATGACTGAAGTACAACATAAGGGCCGCGTCGCCATCGTGGGGACCGGACTGGTTGGCAGCGGCTGGGCGATCGTCTTTGCCCGGGCGGGCTACCCGGTCGCGCTGTACGATGCCGTGCCTGGCGCGGCCGGGCGGGCGCTGGCGCTGATCGGCGAACGCCTGATCGACCTGCAGAAAGCCGGCCTGACCGGCGACCCGGCTCCGATCCAGGCGCGGATCATGGTGGCAAGCAGCCTGACAGAGGCGCTCGCCAACGCGATCTATGTGCAGGAGAGCGTGTTCGAGCGCGTCGACGTCAAGACAGAATTGATGCGCGAGATCGACGCCGTGGTCGGCAAAGACACCCTGATCGGCTCTTCCTCGTCAGGCATCGGCGCTTCCCACTTCACCGAACATGTGGCCTGCCGGGCGCGCTGTCTGGTCGCCCATCCGGTCAATCCGCCCTATCTCGCGCCGATCGTCGAACTGGTCCCGGCGCCGTGGACGGCCCCGGAGACGGTCCAGGCCGTGCGACGGCTGATGGAAGACGTTGGCCAAAGCCCGGTCGAGATGACGCGCGAGGCGGAAGGCTTTATCCTCAATCGCCTGCAGGGCGTGCTGCTGATGGAAGCCTGGCGCCTTGTGGAGCAGGGCCTCGCCACCGCCGAGGATATCGACAAGACCGTCTCGCAAGGACTGGGCCTGCGCTGGGCCTTCATGGGTCCGTTCGAGACCATTGACCTCAATGCGCCGGGCGGCATCGCCGACTATGCGACCCGGCTGGGCGGCCTGTACCAGCGCATCGCAGCCTCCACCAGCGAACACCGGGTGTGGGATGCGGAGCTGATCGCAAAGGTCGAGGCGCAGCGCCGCGAACATCTGGCCGCCGCGGACCTGCCGTCACGCGGCGCGTGGCGCGACCGCCGCCTGATGGCGCTGGCCAGGCATGTCCAGCAACAGGACGCCGCGGATTTGCGCGCGGACGAGTGAGGGCGGGTAAGCGGATCGCTCATGACGTCATGGCGGGTCCCTTGATCAGGTGGCTAGGAATAGGCTTCGGCGCCTTTTCTTAGCGTCTTCCACTGCTCTAGATCATGGCTGCAAATGATCGTGACGCCCTGCGCTTCCAACCTTCGGATTTCCTCAAACGACTTCAGGAAGGCATCGGCATTCCAGGTGTTGCGCGGGACCGAGTTGTCGTCGAGGTTGGCGCGGACGCTGAGCGCGTCTGAGGTCAGCAGGTACTCGCCAGTGTCGTCCAGCTTCACCAGCGCGGCGGTGGTGCCCGGCGAATGGCCCGGCAGCGGTAATAGCGTGATCCGACCATCGCCGAAGATGTCGGTCGGTGCGCTGATGATATTCATGGCCGTCCCGACATCCCAGTCGGCGGTGAGATAGCCGCTATTGACGGCGTCGGGCTGCTTGGCCGCCGCTAGCTCCAGCGCATGCACAAACACCGTCGCCTTCTTGAAAAACGCATTGCAGCCGCAATGGTCAGTGTGAAGATGTGAACAGACGACGACGTCAATATCGTCTGGACCGAGACCGACCGCTTTGAGGCTCGTGATGACGTGATCGCCAACCGCCATGTCCGGAATCATGTATTTGGCAAGTACCCCCAACCGCGCCTCCGGATCTTCGGCCACCGCGGGATGGCAGCCGGTGTCGAATAGAACATTGCCCTGGGGGTGGCGGAGCAGAACGCAGGAAACCGGCAATTCGATCATCTCGCCGCGCGGCGCGTCGCGAAGGTAGGTCCGCTTCTGCATCTTCAGCCGTCCGCCGGACAGAATATTCATTTTCATTTTATGGCTCTCGATGCTTGCGGTGATCGATTGTGACCAAGGGATGCGGAAAATTGTCGGTGCCGTCAACGTTGAACGCGCGGTTGATCGAATGAAACGCGAGTAAATGCGATTCAAAACACATATGAAGTTTTAAGAAATGCATAGTCAATTTGACAGAGCATGACCTGCACGGCTAGCCTTCGCGGAGCCGTCGCCTCATGCCTCTGGGCACGATTGCGAAGCTGCGGAGCGATGCACTCGCAACGACGTTCGATCGATATGATCGCGCGATCGTTGCGACAAGCGGCGCCCGAAATGGGGAGACGCGACGTTCATGTATACCGTGTTCGGCATGTTTGCGGCCGCTGCCGATGCCGCGGCCGCCAGGTCATTTCTCTGCATACCCGCACGCGAGGGCCGGTCGTATTTCGCGGCCGGGATTGAATTGTCCTACGGTGACGTCGCCGCGCGGGCCGCCAGGTTGCGCGCGCTCTATCACGAGGCGGGATACGGGCACGGTCACCGGATCTGCCTGTTGCTGGAGAACCGACCCGATTTCGTCATCCACTGGCTGGCGCTGAATTCCATTGGCGCGTCCGTGGTGCCGATCAATCCCGCCTACCGCGCGGCTGAGCTCGACTATCTGTTGTCGCATGCCGAGCCGGATCTGGTCGTGTCGCTACCGGACCAGGTGCAATTGGAAAGAGCGATCGCGACTGGCGCGCGGGACATGCCGGCCCTGTCGGTCCGTGGCGACGATCTCGGCGAAAGCATTGTCGCGATCCCGCCGGCGCGGCGTCCGCCGCCGCGCGACGACACGCCGGGCAGCGACACCGAGGCGGCGCTGCTCTACACCTCGGGCACCACGGCGCGGCCGAAAGGTTGCGTCCTCACCAATGAATATGTGATCACCACCGGTCGTTGGTATTTGAGCCGTGGCGGCGAGGCGACATTTCACTTCGGCACGGATCGGCTCTACAGCCCGCTGCCGCTGTTTCATATGGCAGGGCTGGCGCTGACGCTCACGGCAATGATGCTGACGGGCGGATGCCTGATCCTGCCCGAACGATTCAACGCGCGCTATGCCTGGCAGGACATGGTCGAATGCCGGGCCACTGTGCTGCACTACCTCGGCGTCATCGTCGCGGCCCTGCTGGCCCAGCCGGAGGCCGCGGAGGAGCGTCGCCATACGTTGCGGTTTTCCATGGGGGTCGGCGCCAATCCTGGACTGCGCGAACGCGCGCAGGCGCGGTTCGGCATCGCCTTCGTGGAAGGCTGGGGCATGACGGAGACCGGACGCAGCCCGTTCAATACCAGCGAGCCGCGCCATCTCGAACTCAACACCATCGGCCGAAGTGAAGCCGATTTTGAAATGCGGGTGCTCGATGGAAACGATCACGAGGTCCCGAACGGCACGGTGGGCGAACTCTGCGTTCGCCATTCGGAAGCCGATCCCCGGAAGGGATTTTTCTCCGGCTATCTCAAGGATCCCGCGGCCACCGAGCAGGCCTGGCGCGATGGCTGGTTTCACACCGGCGACAGCGCGTGGCAGCATGCGGACGGTGCTTTCATTTTTGTCGATCGCCTGAAGCACATGATCCGTCGGGCGGGTGAGAACATTTCCGCGGCGGAAGTCGAGGGCGTTCTGGTCGCGTCACCGCTGGTCAGGCAGGCCGCCGTGGTCGCGGCGCATGATCCCATCCGCGAGGAGGAAGTCGTTGCCTTCATCGTCATTGATGACGGCGCGACCGCGTCGCTTGATTCGGCAGCCGAGATCTTCCAGTTCTGCGTCGAGCGCGTCGCATCCTATAAACTGCCGGCCTTTGTGAAATTCGTCGAGGAATTGCCGATGACCTCGACCAACAAGATCCAGAAACATCAATTGATGGGCGGCAACAGCGATCCGTTGTCGCATTCGGGAATGATCGATCTTCGTCAGCAAAAAGCGAGCGCGATCAAGCGCTCCAACTAATCAATTTAACGGGAGAACATCGTGAAAACCAGTTTGATGCGGTCGGCGGCTTGCGCCGCTTTTGTCGGCCTGTTCCTTAGCGCCCCGGCGCGGGCGCAGATCTCGGATGATTCCGTCAAGATCGGCGTCCTGACCGATCAGACGGGACTTTACGCCGACGCGGCCGGGCCCGGCGCCGTCGAAGCGGTGCGGATGGCGATCTCGGATTTCGGTGGCAAGGTCGGCGGCAAGCCGATCGTGATGGTGGACGCGGATCACCAGAACAAGGCCGACGTCGGCGCGGCGATCGCCCGCCGCTGGTACGAGCAGGAAAATGTCGACGTCATCGTCGATTTCGCCAATTCCGCCGTGGCATTCGCCGTGATGGAGCTGACCAAGCAGAAGAACAAGGCGATGCTGATTTCGTCGGCCGGGTCGTCGGACCTGACCGGCAAGGGCTGTTCGCTGAACTCGGTGCAGTGGACCTACAATACTTACGCGCTGGCTAACAGTACCGCGCGGGCGCTGGTCAAGGAGGGCGCCAAGGATTGGTACTTCATCACCGTGGACTACGCGTTCGGGCACGCCTTGCGCAACGACGCGGTCAGGACCGTGGAGAAGCTCGGCGGCAGGGTGGTCGGCGAAGTCCGGCATCCGCTCAACAGCATGGATTTCTCGTCCTATATCCTGCAGGCGCAAACCTCGAAAGCGGATGTGATCGCGCTGGCGAATACCGGCGGCGATCTCGCCAATTCGATCCGGCAGGCGCAGGAATTCGGCATCGGCAAGGGCAAGCAGAAACTCGCCGCGTTCCTGATGCAGACCAGCGATATTCACGCGATTGGCCTGCAAGCCGCGCAGGGCCTGCAACTGACCACCGCATTCTACTGGGATCTCGACGACAAGACCCGTGACTTCACCGCGCGCTATTTTGCCCGCACCAAGAAACGTCCGACGATGGTACAGGCCGGCCTGTATTCGGCCGTCACCAACTACCTCAAGGCGATCGACAAGTCCGGTACCGACGACGGCCCAAAGGTCATCGCGCAGATGAAGACCATGCCGATCGACGATTTCTTCGCGCGCAACGCTACCTTGCGCGAGGATGGCCAGCTCATCCACGACATGTATCTGGTGCAGGTCAAGACGCCGGCGGAATCCAAGGGCGCATGGGATTACGAAAAACTGATTCAGGTCATTCCCGGCAAGGAGGCGTTCATCGCGGCGGAGGACAGCGCATGTCCGCTGCTCAAGAAGTGATCGGCGGCGGCGATCGACAGACTCATTCCGGACAGGACACGCACGCATGACCGACCACCCCCTTCTGTTTACACCGATCGCGATCCGCGATCTCGAATTGAAGAACCGCGTTGTCGTCTCGCCGATGGCGACCTATTCGGCGAAGGATGGCTTGTCCACCGATTGGCATGTGTCCCATGTTGGCAAGCTCGCGGCCGGCGGAGCCGGGCTGGTGTTCGTGGAGCAGAGTTCGGTCAGCGTCCAGGGGCGCATCACCCATGGCTGCCTGGGCATCTGGGACGATGCCCATACCGCCGGCCTCGCCAGGTTGGCGACGCTGATCCACGATCTCGGTGCGAAGGCGGCGATCCAGATCGCGCATGGCGGCCGCAAGTCATCTTCGCAGCGCCCGTGGGAAGGCGGCGAGCCGCTCGGTGATGCTGATGTCGCCGCGCGGGGCGAGGGGCCGTGGTCGATCGCGGCTGCCAGCAGCCTGCCGTTCGACCAGCACTGGCCCGCGCCGCGGATGCTCACCGGTAGCGATATCGATCAGGTCGTTGATGACTACCGCCTGGCGTTCCGTCGGGCCCGCGACGCCGGCTACGATGTGGTCGAGTTGCATTGCGCGCACGGCTACCTGATGCATTCGTTCCTGTCGCCGCTGGCCAACAACCGGAACGACGAGTTTGGCGGCTCGCGCGACAACCGGATGCGGCTGCCGCTGCGTATCGCGGCGGTCATGCGCGAGGAGTGGCCAGAGCATCTGCCGGCATGGGTGCGGATCTCCTCCGTCGATGGTGTCGACATCGGCTGGTCGATCGAGGACTCCATTGCCTTCGCGGTCGAATTGAAAGCGATCGGCATCGACATGATTGATTGCTCCTCGGGCGGTATGAAGCTGCCGCGCGGCAACGCGCTGGTATCGCGGACCCCGGGCTTCCAGGTGCCGTTCGCCGAGCAGATCCAGCGCGAGGCCGGGATTCCCACCGTCGCGGTCGGTCTGATCCGTGAGCCCGAATATGCCGAGGCCATCTTGCGCGATGGCCAGGCGACGCTGATCGCGCTTGGCCGCGAATTGTTGTGGAATCCGAACTGGCCGGCGCAGGCCGCGCTGCAACTGGGCTGCGACCCCGATTGGGCCGGGTGGCCCGACCAGTATGGCTGGTGGTTGAAGCGGCGGGTGTCGCAGCAGGGCCGGTGACGGTCATGGGGCGCGCAAAGGGCAAGGCGCCGCCATCGGTGGCCCCCGTTTTGAAGCCTGAGCCGCGTCGCGAACCGCGACAGGATGCGCAAAGCCTGCTGCCGCCGGACCAGAAGAGCGACAGCGCGGTGAAATCGGCCAAGCGGGTGTTCGACGTCCTGGAATTCTTCGAGGAACGTCAGGGCATGGCATCCGCCGCGGAAGTCGCTGTTGCGCTGCGGTTTCCGCAGTCCAGCACTTCCGCGCTGATGCGGACGATGACAATGCTGGGCTACCTGCACTACGACGCCGGCCGCCGGACCTATATGCCGACCGCGCGGGTGTCGATGCTCGGCCAATGGATCAGCCCGGCGCTATTTCAGCGCGGCCGCCTGATCAATCTGATGGAGGATCTCTCGGCTAAAACCGGCGAGACGATCATGCTCGGTCTGCGCAATGGGCTTGCCGTGCAATACATTCATGTGATTCAGGCCAAGCTGCCGATGCGCCTGCATGTGCGTGCCGGCACCCAGCGTCCGCTGGCGAAGTCCGGACTGGGCCATGCGCTATTGGCAGATTATTCGAACAAGGAGGTTCGTCGTCTCGTCAAGCTGCTCAACTCCTATGAAATTTCGCCCGAAAAGCAGGTTGACATCAAGGCGCTGCTGCTGGATCTCGACAAGGTTCGTCAGCGGGGTCACGCGCTGTCGCTTGGCTTGGTCACGGCGGGCGCCGGCGTGGTCGTGATGACGCTGCCGCGCCTCGCCGAGTCCGCGGAGCCACTGGCGATCTGCGTGGCCGGACTGACCAATGCGTTGGCCGAACAGGAAACCGAATTCGCGGCGATGATGGCCCGTGCGATCAGGTTTCACTTGTGCGATTGATGAGACGGCATGGCAGCAAGTAACCTGGCGTAACCGATAAACCTGCGAACTGGCTGACGGGGGATTACCGCGCCATCGATAAAGCCACTGCTGTCCGGACCTACATTTAGCTGATGGCCTCCATCAGGGCTGTGATTTCGGCGCGGCTCGGAAATGACGGCGTGGTGTTCGGTCGGGTCACCGAGAGCGAGGCCGCGTTGACCGCGAGCCTCACCGCCGTCGACAGCATCGCGCCATTTGCTAGCAGTCCCGCCAGCGTTCCCGCGAACACGTCGCCAGCGCCCGAGCTGTCGATGGCGGCGACCTCGGGCGCATCGACCATCGTTTCGCCGCCGTCGCGGATGATCAGCGCCCCGCGCGCGCCGCGCGTGATGATCGCGATGGGCACGCCGCTGTCCCGAAACGCGGCCGCGGGGGAGGGCGATCCCCGCGCCAGCAACTCGGCCTCGCCCTCATTGGCAATCACGATGTCGAACAGGCCGAGGATCGGGCGCATGTCCCATGCGATCGGGGCCGTGTTCAGGATTCGCGTGGCACCACGTGCCTGCGCGGCGAGCGCGGCGGATCGTGTGGCCGTAAACGAGAGGTTGCCCTGCATCAGCAGCACGTCACCCGCCGTCAAAGTGTCGCAGAGATCCTGGGCTTGATCCGTCGAGACTGACCGCGCGCATTCGGCGCTGCTGACGATGACGTTTTCGCCACCCGTCGCGACCCAGATCGCCGACATGTCGGTCGGCGCGTCGCACAGCAGCCAGTGCGCGTCGAGCCCGGTCTCCCCGCGCAGCGCGGCGGCGACGAACGCCGCGTCCGCGTCGCGTCCGGCCGGCGCGGCAAGCCGGGTGGCCGCGCCGGTGCGCGACGCGGCCACCGCCTGGTTAAGCCCCTTGCCGCCGGCGCAGCGCGTCAGGCCTTGCGCCAGCACGGTCTCGCCGGGCAAGGGCAGGCGCGCGACGCGCTGGATCACGTCGAGCGTCGCGTTGCCGAGCACAAGTACCTGGCTCATGCGCGGGCCCGATGAACGACCGCCATGAACGTCGCGAGCCGCACGGGGTCGACCTCGTTCCACCAGCCGCCATCATGCTTGAGCGCGCTGGCGACAATCACGGCGTCGGCGAACTGGAAGATCGAGGCCACATTGTCCGGCGTCACGCCGCTGCCGACCATGCTCGGCAGCTTGGTCGCCGCGGTGATGGTTTCGAGATCATCGAGTGAGGCGCTGTCGCCGGTGCGCTGCCCGGTGACGATCACCGCGTCGGCATCGAAGAACTCCACGTCGCGCGTCAATTCCTGCAAGGTGCGATCGGCGACGATGGCATGGGCGCCGTGCTTGACATGGACGTCGGCGAAGATCGCCACATCTTTGGCACGCAGCCAGGAGCGATAGCGGCTCGCAGCACCGGCCTTGCCTTCCATGAAGCCTTCATTGGCGACGTAGGCGTTGGCCCATTGATTGACCCGCACGAACGCCGCGCCCGACGCCTTCGCAACAGCCACGCCCTGTACCGCGCCATTGGCCAGCACGTTGATCCCGATCGGCAGCCCGGATTCGCGGCGCACGCGGTCGGCCATTACCGCCATGCAGGACGCGGTTTCCGGGCCGAGTTCGTCCGGCTTGGCAAACGGAATGTCGCCATGGTTCTCGACGATCAGGCCGTCGACGCCGCCTGCGCGATAGCGCGCGGCCTCGGCGCAGGCAAAGTCGTAGATGTCCGCGACCGGCTCGCCATCATAGTTCGGGGAGCCCGGCAGCGGCAGCGAATGGATGACGCCGATCACGGCCTTGCGCCGCCCGAAAATACGCTGGATCGCGTTATCCTTGGCGCGATAGATCGAAGTGTTCTCGGACAATTTCTGTCTCCGGATTTAAATGAGGGCGAGGGTCGAGACGTCTGCGCCGTCGGCGAGACGGATCAGATCGGGGCCGGACGGTCGCAATTCCTGCGCGCCGAACCGGGTCACCTGCAGGCTGCCCGCGGCGCAGGCGATGGCAAGTGCCCGCGGCAGCGGGCAGTCATTGAGCCACGCCGCGAGGAAACTGCCGACAAAACTGTCGCCAGCACCGGTGGTGTCAACGACGTCGACCGGAAGCGCGCGGGCCTCGATAATCGCGCCGTCGCGCGTCACCGCGGCGGCGCCCTCGGCGCCCAGCGTCACGATGATCAATTCGGGGCCGCCTGGCCCGACGCCGCTTGCCTTCGCCGCGAGATCGGCCAGGCCGCCGCGGACATCGCCCGCCGTCGGTTGCAGTGATGCCAGGGTCTCGCGATGAAGCACGATCAGGTCGAACGACCGCAATACATCATCGGTATGATCGCGCAGCCATCCGGCCGGCAGACCGGTCGCCTGCATGCTGGTGCGAAAACCCTTGCGCCGTGCTTTCGCGGCGGCCGTGATCTGGGCGGGCACCTGGTAGCCTTCCAGATGCAGCCACCACCGCGCCGTGCCGGGATCGGTGGCCTCGACGAAACGTTCGACATCGACGTCGTTGAGCAGCGACGGCTCGTTGATGATGGTGCGGCGGCCATCCGCCTCGACCAGCACCAGCGCGCGGTTCAGGCGGCCGCTGCGCCGTTCGCGGGGGATGATCAGGTCGACGCGGCGGCGCGATAATTCGGCCGCCGCCCAGTCGCTGTCCTGGTCGACGCCGATCGAGGTGATGATCGAGGCCGCTACGGCAAACGGCGCGCCAAGGCCGGCGGCGATGGTGGCGACATTGGCCGCGGGCCCGCCGATCGATTTGATGATCTGATCAGCCAGCCGCCGCTCCTCGCGTTCCGGCAGACGATCGAGGCACGCGGTATAGTCGACGCTGACATAGCCCACGGTGGTCAGGCGTGGCACCGAAGCGTCGAACCGCGGATTGGGCTCGGGCTGCCGCCTTCGGGCTGTCAGTGCGCGGGCGGTCTCCGCCGGCCGGTAGTTCAGCGCGGCGATCGCCGCATCGACCCGCGCCCGGGTCGCGCCGGTCACCGTGACCCGGCCACCGATCACATTGGATACCGTACCCTTCGACACGCCCGCGGCGCGGGCGACATCGTCGATGGTCGGCTGGGTGCGATGGCCGAGACCGTGCGGGTCGTCAGACATGGGGCACCTTCGGGGCGCGGGCGCGACGCAGCAAATCGAGGCGCAGGCGATACGCGGCCGTCATGCGGCTTTCGCCATCGTCGAACGCGGAAAAATCAGGCAGCACATCGGCGCGCAGGCAGGCCGACAGCCGCGGGGCGGGCGCGACCAGGGCGAGCGGCGGATCGGCGGCCAGACAGGCGGCGATGCGATGCTCGCAGCGCGACGCGAACCGGCACTGCGCCCATTCGGCATAGGGACTCGGTGGCTCGCCGGTAATCGCCTCGTGGCTACGCGCGGCGCCCGGCACTGGACTCGGCGTCGCAGCCAGCAGCATGCGCGTATAGGGATGCCGCGGATCGGCGAAGATCGTTTCCGATGGCCCGGTTTCGACCAGCCGGCCGGCATAGAGCACGCCGACATGGGTAGCGAGATGGCGCACCACCGCCATGTCGTGGGAGATGAAGACATAGGACACGCCGAGTCTCGCGCGCAGTTCGCTGAGCAGGTTCACGACCTGGGCCTGGATCGACAGATCGAGCGCCGACACCGGCTCGTCGCAGACGATCAGTTCGGGCTCGACCGCCAGCGCGCGCGCGATCGCCACGCGCTGGCGCTGGCCGCCGGAAAATTCATGCGGAAAGCGGTTGCCGTGACTGGCGTCGAGTCCGACCAGGTTCAGCAGTTCCGCGACCCGGTCGGCGACCTGGTTCGGTGGCCGCAACTGGTGCAGCCGGATCGGCTCGGCAATCGCGGCGCCGACGCGGACCCGGGGATCGAGCGAGCCGAACGGATCCTGGAAGATGATCTGGATCCGTCGGCGCAGCCGCCGTAGCTCGGCCGGCGCGAGCGAACGCAGGTCGATGCCGTCGAAGGTGATGTCGCCGGAATCCGGTTCGATCAGGCGCAGCAGCATGCGCCCGATGGTGGTCTTGCCCGAGCCACTCTCGCCGACCAGCGCGAACACGTCGCCGCGCCGCAGCGAGAAGCTGACGTCGGTCACCACGCGCGCTGATTTCGCGCGGCTGAACAATCCGCCGCCGGAGACGAAGGTCTTCGAGAGGTTCGCGACTTCGAGCAGCGCGCTCATGTGACGTGCTCCTCAAGCGGCGCCCGCCAGCACGCGATCCAGTGCCCGGATTTGATCTCGCGCAGCGGCGGATAGGCCGCCTCGCATGGCGCGATGGCAAACGGGCAACGCGGCGCGAAGCGGCACCCGGCGGGCATGGCACCGGACGAGGGAACCTGGCCCTCGATCGCGGCCAGCGGCCGGCCGCGCTCATCCGCGCGCGGCATCGCGGCGAACAGCGCCAGCGTATAGGGATGCTGCGGATCGCCGAACAGGTCGGTCCGCGATGCCCGCTCGACAATGCGGCCGGCATACATCACGGCGATCTCGTCAGCGATTTCGGCCACCACCGCGAGGTTGTGGGTAATGAACAGCACGGCGGTGCCGAGTTCGCTGCGCAACTGGTCGATCAGGCGCAGGATCTGGCTCTGGATCGTGACGTCGAGCGCCGTGGTCGGCTCGTCCGCGATCAGGATGTCGGGACGGCACATCAGCGCCATCGCGATCATCACGCGCTGCCGCAGGCCGCCGGACAATTGATGCGGATAGGCCTGCAGCCGGGCTTCGGGGGCAGGGATCTGGACACGGCGAAACATTTCCAGCGCGACCGCGAGGGCCGCCTGCCGCGACAGGCCCTGATGCACGATCAGGGATTCGGTGACCTGGTCACCCACCGTCATCACCGGGTTCAGCGCCGTCATCGGCTCCTGGAACACCATCGCCATGCGGTTGCCGCGGATGGCATTGAGGACGTCCTCGCTGGCGTCGGCGATGTCGTCGCCATCGAGCAGGAAACTGCTGCAGGACAGCCGCGCCGATGGCGGCAGCAAGCGCATCAGCGACAGCGCCGTCAGACTCTTGCCGGATCCGGATTCGCCGACGAGGCACAGAATGCGTCCGCGCCGCAGCGTGATGTCCACGCCGTCGACGATCGCAGTGCCCGCGCCGAACCCGACGCGCAGATCCCTGACCTCGAGCGCCGTCCGCGCGTGATCGGACGAATCGTCGGGTGGCGTCAAAACGGGCTGTGGCTGATTTTGCATCTAGTTTAGTCGGTTCGGCATTGACAGAACGTCCTTCAGCCGAAAATATACATTTTGAACCGGTTCAATCAAGCAGAGTTTGGGCATGGCCCGTTATCTCGCGACCCGACTGCTCTCCCTGATCCCGATCTTGTTCGGGACGTCGGTCGTGGCGTTTCTGCTGGTTCGGCTGGTGCCGGGCGATCCGGCCATTGCCCTGCTCGGCATGGAGGCGGATGCGCGCTCGCTGGCCGCGTTGCGCCAGCAGATGGCGCTCGACCAGCCCGTCATCGTGCAATATGTGACCTGGATCAGCCATGTCCTGACCGGCGATTTCGGGCGCTCGATCCAGGGTGGGCGGCCGGTGTTTCCGCTGCTGATCGGTGCGCTGGCGCCGACCGCGCTGCTCTCGGCCGCCGCGCTGGTGATCTCGCTCCTTATCGCCATCCCGGCCGGGATCGTCGCCGCCACGCGGCGCAACAGCGGCGCCGATTACACGGCCTCGTTTCTGGCGCTGTGCGGATTGTCGCTGCCGAGCTTCTGGCTCGGCATTCTGCTGATCCTGGCGTTTTCCATCTATCTCCCACTGTTGCCGGCGTCCGGCTACGTCTCGCCGCTGGTCGATCCCATTGGCCATCTGCGCCATCTGGTGCTGCCCGCGGTGACGCTCGGCGCCGCGCTCGCCGCCGCCACCATGCGGATGACCCGCGCCACCATGCTGGAGGTGATGCGCGCCGACTATGTGCGGACCGCGCGTGCCAAGGGGCTGTCCCGCCGCAAGGTGATCTGGGTTCATGCGCTGCGCAATGCGCGGATGCCGATCGTGACGCTACTCGGCATCCAGCTCGGCCAGCTGCTCGGTGGCGTTGTCGTCACCGAGACGGTGTTTTCATGGCCGGGCATCGGCAAGCTGACGGTCGATGCCATCTTCGCCCGCGACTATCCGGTGGTGCAGGGCGCCGTGCTGCTGACGGCGACGCTGTTCGTGCTGATCAATCTGGCGACCGACCTGATCTATACTGTGCTCGATCCAAGGGTGCGGCTGTCATGAGCGTTGAGGCGACGCTTGCTCCGCAAGCCGCGGCCGCATCGCGGCGCGCGATGATGCGCGATCCCCGAACCGCGCTCGGTGTCGCGGTGGTTACCCTCGCCATCGCCGCGGCGCTTGGCGCCCCGTTGCTTGCGCCCTATGCGCCGGACCTGCCGGACTTCGTCAATCCGCTGGCGCCGCCGGCGCCCGGTCATTGGCTGGGAACGGACGAACTGGGACGGGACGTGCTGTCGCGCATCATCTACGGGGCCCGGACGTCGCTGTTTGTCGGCATCCTGAGTGTCGCGGTGGCGGGCATCGCCGGGACGGCGCTGGGCCTGATCGCGGGCTATTTCGGCCGCGTGGTGGATGCGCTGATCATGCGGCTGATGGATATCATCTTCGCCTTTCCGAGCATCCTGCTGGCGCTGGCGATCACCGCGGTGCTCGGCCCCAGCCTCAACAATGCGGTACTCGCCATCGCGGTGGTCAACCTGCCGGTGTTCGCCCGGGTCGCGCGCGCGCAGACGCTGGTGGTGCGTGAACTCGATTTCGTCGAGGCCAAGCGCGCGCTCGGCTTCGACACCGCCAATATCCTGCTGCGCACCATTCTGCCCAACATCCTCGCGCCGGTGATCGTGCAGGGCTCGCTGCTGTTCGCATCCGCCATCATCACCGAATCCTATCTGTCCTTTCTCGGCCTCGGTGCGCAGCCGCCGACCGCGACCTGGGGCAATATGCTGCGCAACGCGATCGGTTTCATGGAGATGGCGCCCTGGCTGGCGGTGTTTCCCGGCGCCGCCATCTTTCTCACCGTGCTCGGCTGCAATTTGCTGGGCGACGGGCTTCGCGACGGCTTCGACCCACGTGACTGACGAGTTCTGAATCATAATTTCAAGCAGGAGAACACCGATGATTGCTCGAACTTCCCGGCGTGCGCTTCTCGCGCTGCTCGCCACTATGCCGCTGGCATTGTCTGGATTGCCGGCGATGGCGCAGGACGCCAAAACGCTGACGGTCGGCATCGTCTCCGATCCCGTGACGCTGGATCCGGCGCTGATGGCGTCGTTCTTCGAGGTGTCGGTGCAGTACAATCTGCATGAGCCGCTGGTGCATGTGACGCCGGATCTCCAGATCGAGCCGGGCCTCGCCAGCGTCGAGACCCCCGATCCGCTGACCTATCGCTTCACGCTGAAGCCGAACCTGACCTTTCATGACGGCACGCCGATCGATGCCGCCGCCGTGAAAGCGAATTTCGACCGCATGCTCGACCCCGCCACGGCCTCGCCGCGCCGCAGC
>NZ_JANXTC010000364.1:0-2397 GCF_025356345.1 Tardiphaga sp. | reverse complement strand
ATCATGTCGATCCTGATCCGCATCGAATTGATGTATCCGGGCATTCAGATTTTCCACGAATCCCACACCTACAATGTGTTCGTGACCTCGCACGGTCTGATCATGATCTTCTTCATGGTGATGCCTGCGATGATCGGCGGCTTCGGCAACTGGATGGTGCCGCTGATGATCGGCGCGCCGGACATGGCGTTTCCGCGCATGAACAACGTGTCGTTCTGGCTGCTGCCCGCCGCGCTGGCGCTGCTCGTGATCTCCACCTTCGTGGAAGGCGAGCCCGGTGCCAACGGCGTCGGTGCCGGCTGGACCATGTACGCGCCGCTGTCGACCTCGGGCCATCCGGGTCCGGCCGTCGACTTCGCGATCCTGGCGCTGCATCTGGCCGGTGCGTCGTCGATCCTCGGCGCCATCAACTTCATCACCACCATCTTCAACATGCGCGCGCCGGGCATGACCCTGCACAAGATGCCGTTGTTCGTGTGGTCGATCCTGGTCACCGTGTTCCTTCTGCTGCTGTCGCTGCCGGTTCTCGCCGGTGCCATCACCATGCTGCTGACCGACCGCAATTTCGGCACCACCTTCTTCGCGGCCGAAGGCGGCGGCGATCCGGTGCTGTTCCAGCATCTGTTCTGGTTCTTCGGCCACCCTGAAGTTTACATTCTGATCCTGCCAGGCTTCGGCATGATCTCGCAGATCATCTCGACCTTCTCGAAGAAGCCGGTGTTCGGCTATCTCGGCATGGCCTATGCGATGGTCGCAATCGGCGGCATTGGCTTCGTGGTGTGGGCGCACCATATGTACACCGTGGGCATGTCCTCGGCGACGCAGGCCTATTTCGTCGCCGCGACGATGGTCATTGCGGTGCCCACCGGCGTCAAGATCTTCTCCTGGATTGCGACGATGTGGGGCGGCTCGATCGAGTTCAAGGCGCCGATGCTGTGGGCGATCGGCTTCATCTTCCTGTTCACGCTCGGTGGTGTCACCGGCGTCGTGCTGGCCAATGCCGGCGTCGATCGCGTGCTGCAGGATACCTATTACGTCGTGGCTCACTTCCATTACGTGCTGTCGCTCGGCGCCGTGTTCGCGATCTTCGCGGGCTGGTACTACTGGTTCCCGAAGATGTTCGGCTACATGTATTCGGAAGCCATCGCCAAGACGCATTTCTGGGTTACCTTCGTCGGCGTCAACCTGGTGTTCTTCCCACAGCACTTCCTCGGCCTGTCCGGCATGCCGCGTCGTTATGTCGACTATCCCGATGCCTTTGCCGGCTGGAACTTCGTGTCGTCGATCGGCTCCTACATCTCCGGCTTCGCCGTGCTGATCTTCATCTACGGCGTGGTCGATGCCTTCGTCCGCAAGGAAAAGGCCGCCAACAGCCCGTGGGGCGTCGGCGCCACCACGCTGGAATGGACCCTGACCTCGCCGCCGCCCTTCCACCAGTTCGAAGTGCTGCCGCGCGTCCAGTAATCTTTCGCGTGGCGCCATCTGGCGCCGCGCTTGCGTAACGCCCCCGCTGCCCTGAGGGGCGGCGGGGTCGAACCAGAAGTGAGAACGATTTTGTCGGTACTCGACCAGAACGCCATCGACCTGACGCTGCCCCGCATCTCCGAAGCGGGCGTTGCCGATTACATCGCACTGCTCAAACCGCGTGTGATGTCGCTGGTCGTGTTCACGGCACTGGTCGGTTATTTCCTGGCGCCCGGCCATCCGCATCCGGTGATGGCCTTCACCTCGATCCTGTGCATCGCGGTCGGCGGCGGCGCCTCCGGCGCGCTGAACATGTGGTACGAAGGCGATATCGACGCGCTGATGACCCGCACCGCCAACCGCCCGATCCCGCGCGGCCGCGTCACCCGGCCGGAAGCGCTGACCTTCGGCCTGGTGCTGGCGGTCTTCTCGGTGATGACGCTCGGTATCCTGGTCAACTGGCTGGCCGGCGCGCTGCTCGCTTTCACCATCTTCTTCTACGTCGTGATCTACACCATCGCGCTGAAGCGCTGGACCGCCCAGAACATCGTGATCGGCGGCGCCGCGGGCGCCTTGCCGCCGGTGGTGGCGTGGGCGGCGGCCTCGGGCTCGCTGTCGATGGAGCCGATCCTGCTGTTCCTCATCATCTTCTTCTGGACCCCGCCGCACTTCTGGGCGCTGGCGCTGTTCCGCAACGACGACTATTCGCGCGCCGGCGTGCCGATGCTGCCCGTCGTCGCCGGTCCCGATGCGACCCGCCTGCAGATCCTGCTTTATACCGTGGTTCTGGTCGCGATCGCGGTGGCGCCATGGCCGCTCGGCTATTTCTCCGCGGTCTACGGCGTGGCCTCGCTGATCCTGGGTGCCGGCATGCTGTATTTCGCGGTCATCGTCTACAACCGCCGCACCGGCAGCGCCGCGCTGCGCGCCACC
>NZ_JANXTC010000357.1:0-10226 GCF_025356345.1 Tardiphaga sp. | reverse complement strand
GTCCAAACGGTTAGAAGGTTCGATACCGGTTAATACCGGGTCGGCACGGTCGGCATCCGCTGAATTTTCCAGCGCCGAGCGTGAAGTGATGGACCCTTTTGCGGGTCTGGGAGAAAGCTCCGCCGCTGATCTGGTTGAAATCAGCGGCGTGATCAAATGGTTCGATGCGTCCAAGGGATATGGTTTCATCATCCCCGATAATGGAGCGGCCGACGTGCTGCTGCACGTCACGGTGCTGCGTCGCGACGGCTATCAGACCGCCTATGAAGGCGCCCGCCTGATCGTCGAATGCGTGCAGCGCGCGAAAGGTTATCAGGCATTCCGGGTTGTCTCGATGGATGAGTCCACCGCGATCCATCCGGCGCAGATGCTGCCGCCGCGCACCCATGTCAGCGTCACGCCGACCAGTGGCCTGGAACGTGCGCAGGTGAAATGGTTCAACCGGCTGCGCGGCTTCGGCTTCCTGAGCTGCGGCGAGGGCACGCCCGATATCTTCGTGCATATGGAAACTCTGCGCCGCTTCGGCATGACCGAACTACGTCCCGGGCAATATGTGCTGGTGCGTTTCGGGCCTGGCTCCAAGGGCATGATGGCCGCCGAGATCCAGCCGGAAGCCGGCAGTCCCGGGTTGTCCTCGCACTGAGCCCGTACGGCCTGGCGCAACGCGATCGGGCTGGTATCACGCCGCTGTGCGCGCGGTAGCACTGGTATTGGCCATGATCGTCGGGGTAGGGTCGTGCGCCCGGCGCGTCGGTCCGGGTTTCGCGTGGAATGCCGTTCATGAATGTCTCTGATATCACTCGCCGCCTTTGTCAGCCGGCGTCGTTGCTGGCGGTTGCCGCTATGCTGGCTGTCCTGTGCTTCAGCGTGGTCGGCCACGCCGCCGAGTTGCAGCCGCTAGAAATCGTCACCAAGTCGGGCGTCCAGGTATTTTCGGTCGAACTGGCCAAGACCGATGAAGAGCGCGCCACCGGCCTGATGTACCGCAAGGAACTGGCGGATGGTCGCGGCATGTTGTTCGACTTCACGCCGGAACAGCCGGTCTCGATGTGGATGAAGAACACCTTCATCTCGCTTGACATGATCTTTATCGGCGCCGATGGCCGGGTGCTGCGGATCGCCGAGAACACCGAGCCGCAATCGACCCGAATCATTTCCTCCGGCGGCCCGGCCAAGGGCGTGCTGGAAGTGATCGCCGGCACCGCTCGCAAATACGGCATCGCTCCCGGCGACCGCATCGCCCATCCACTGTTCGGCAAGCGTTGATGGTTCAGGGCGTTCAGACGCCTTGCTGACCGACCATTAAGTGTGTATCGACACCTGATCGTCGGGGTATAGCGCAGCCTGGTAGCGCGGCGGTTTTGGGTACCGCAGGTCCTAGGTTCGAATCCTAGTGCCCCGACCATCAACCCATTGATGCTCCTGCATTTATGTGAATTTCACGGTGAACGTCGCAAGGCGGGGTAGCCTCTGCCATGCGCGGTGAACGACCCTACACCCCGAGATAGACCTGCCGGATATATTCGTCGCCCGCGAGATCGGCGGATTTGCCTTCGCGGATGGTGCGGCCATGCTCCAGCACATAGACGCGGTCGGCGATGCGCAGGGTCGAGGTGGCGTCCTGCTCGACGATCAGGATCGCGGTGCCGTCCTTGCGGATCTGCTGGATCGAATCGAAGATCAGCCCTTTCAGCCTTGGCGCGATGCCGACCGAGGGCTCGTCGAGCAGCAATAGTTCGGGGCGGCCCATCAGCGCCCGGCCGATCGCCACCATCTGCTGCTCGCCGCCGGACAGCGTGCTGGATTGCTGCCATTGCCGCTCGCGCAGCATCGGGAACAGCGTGAACACGCGCTCCAGGTCGCCGTCGATCTCGGCACTGTTCTTGCGCAGATAGGCGCCGAGCTGCAAATTCTTCAGTACCGACAATTCGGCGAACAGCTTGCGGCCCTCGGGGCAGTGGCAGATGCCGCGCGCCACGACGTTGTAAGGCTCGATGGCGTGCAGCGATTGGCCCTTGAATTCGAGCGTGCCGGTGGAGGCGATCGAACGCGAGATCGCCTTCAGCAGCGTGGTCTTGCCGGCGCCATTGGGGCCGAGCACACCGACCAGCTCGCCTTTCTCGACCCTGATCGAGACCGATTCGATCGCCAGCGCCTTGCCATAGCTGACCTTGAGATCGGCGATTTCAAGCAGGGGCATGTTCAGCTTCCGTCTTGCCGATATAGGCCTCGATCACCTTGGGATCGCGGACGATCTCGTCGGGCGGCCCGACCGCGATGATCTCGCCGAAATTCATCGCGATGACGCGGGACACCAGCGCCATGAATTCGCGCAGCTTGTGCTCGATCAGCAGAATGGTCAGGTTCTCCTCGCGGTGCAGCCGGCGGATCAGTTGCGCCAGCGGTTCGATCTCGCTGCTGCCGAGGCCTGCGAATGGCTCGTCGAGCAGCAGCAGGTCCGGCCGCGTCGCCAGCGCGCGTGCGATCTCCAGCCGTCGCAGATCGCCATAGGGCAGCGTCTCCACCGCCTCGGCGCCGCGGCCGCCGAGGCCCACCTGCTCGAGCAATTGCCGCGCGCGCGCCTCCTTGTCCCGGTCCTGATGTGCCCGTGGCGACAGGCAGGCGACCAGCACGTTCTCCAGCAGGTTCATGCCGACGAACGGCCGGGTCAGCTGGAAGGTGCGGGCCATGCCGCGGTTGACGATCTTGTAGGGCGCCAGTTGCCGCAACGGTTCGCCGTTGAAGGCGATGGTGCCGGAGGTCGCCGGCATGAAGCCGGTGAGGATGTTGAACAAGGTGGTCTTGCCGGCGCCATTGGGGCCAAGGATGCCGGTCAGCTCGCCCTTCCGCAGCGTGAAGGTCGCGCTCTTGACGGCGGTGAGGCCGCCGAACCGCTTGGTGACGCCGTCGACTTCGAGCAGCACGGTCATCGCAGGCGCTCCGTCATGCGGCGCCACAACGGCGCGATCAAGCCGTTCGGCAGGAAGAACAGGATCAGCATCAGGGTCAGGGTGTAGATCCACAGCCGGTATTCGCCGAAGCCGCGCAGCATCTCGGTCAGCAGCGTCAGCAGGATCGCGGCGATCGCCGCGCCATAGATCGAACCGATGCCGCCGACATAGACCATGATGATCACGGTGATCGAGACCACCACCGAGAACAGCGGCGGTGACACCTGCAACTGGTAATGCGCATAGAGCGCGCCGCCGAGCCCGGCAAAGCCCGCCGAGATCATCAGCGAGGCGATCTTGTAGAAGGTGACGTTGATGCCGGCGGCCTGGCAGGTCGCCTCGTCGCCGCGGATGGCGCGCAGCAGCAGTCCCCAGTGCGACTGCGCCAGCAGCGTGAGAATGATCACGGTGACGACCAAGACGCCGAGCACGAACCAGTAATAATGCAGCGGCGACTTGATCAGCGGATCGAGGCCGTACAGCCCTTCCTCGCCACCAGTATACTCCCAGAAGATCAGGCACAGCCGCTGCAGGATCGCCGAGGCCGACAGCATTGCCAGCGCGAAATACGGCCCGCGCAGCCGCAGTGTCGGGAACCCCACCAGCACGCTGAACACCACCGCGATGCCGATCGCCAGCGGCAGGCTCAGCCACGGGCTGGCCGACCAGATGGTGGCGAGGAATCCCGCAGTGTAGGCGCCGGCGCCGATGAACAGCGAATGGCCGAAATTCTCGCGGCCGGTGAGGCCGGACATGAAGTCCCAGCTCGAGGCCCAGATGCCGTAGATCACGCACACCGTCAACACGCCTGTCAGGTAGTTGCTGGCCACCAGCACCGGCGCCAGCGCGAGGATGCCGACCACGAGGACGGCGCCGGCGAGGTCGATCTTGGAAATGCTGCGCATGTCAGAATGCCGCCCGTCGGCCGAGGATGCCGGATGGCCGGATCATCAGGGTGATCACCACCGCCACCAGAGACACCAGTTCGGTCCATGAACTCGAGATCAGATAGGCGACGATGGTCTCGGAATAGCCGAGGATCAGCGACGCGATGATGCTGCCGGGAATCGAACCGAGCCCGCCGACAATGACAATGGCAAAGGCCTTGACCATCGGCAGCAGCCCCATGGTCGGCTGCACCGTGAGGAATGGCGATACCAGCACGCCGGCCAGCGCCGCGGTGCCGGCGGAGATCGCGATCACGATCGAATAGATGCGGTTGGTCGGGATGCCCATATATTGCGCCGCCTCGGGGTCCTGCGACACCGCGAGGATGGCGGCGCCAAGCCGTGTGCGCTGGATGAACAGCCACAGCGTCAGCAGCACCAGCACGCCGGCGACCAGCGCCAGCAGCCGCTGCCCGCCGATATCGACGCCGCCGATCGACAGCTTGTCGGCGACGAAGGAGGGCACGTTGCGGTATTCCGACCCGAACACCAGAAACAGCGTCTGCTCGACCGCCAACGACACCGCCAGGGTGATCATCAGCACCGCGAGCTGCGATTGTCGCAGCGGCCGCACCAGGAAGCGCTCCATCAGCACGCCGAAGCCGGCCACCAGCAGCACCGCCAGCGGCGCCGCCAGGAACAGCGGGAAATGCAGGACCGCGGTCAGGACATAGGCCGCATAGGCACCGAGCGCATAAAACGAGCCATGGGCGAGGTTGAGGATGCGGGCCACCCCGAAGATCAACGTGAAGCCGACCGCGAGCATCGCATAGATGGCGCTCGACACCGCGCCGTAGATCAGGATCTGAAGCATGAAGTCCCGCTGTTGATATGGGAATGGCGCAACTCGATGGCGCCGTCATTGCGAGAAGCCCCTTGGCGACGAAGCAATCCAGCCTTTGCCGATTGCGTGGCGTTCTGGATTGCCGCGTCGCTTCCGCCTTCGCTCTTCGCGCGACGGCGGACAAGTTGCTCCCCGCAAGGACGTCTTTGGCTTCGTACCAACGGCGCCTAGTTGCTCATCCAGGGCGGGGCGATCATCGGGCCGGTGGCGGCTTCCTTCGGCCACACCACGACGCGCTCGCCGTTCTTCTGCCATTGCACGAACAGCAGGTTCTGCATTCCCGGTCCCGTCTTCACGTCGTGCAGTTCGTCGAACATCATCTTGCCGGCGATGCCGACGTGATCGGTCTTTTCCAGCTCCTTGATCACGGCGTCGGGCTCGATGGAATTGGCCCGCTTCACCGCGTCGGCATAGACATAGACCGCGTCATAGGCGCCGATGCCGGTATAGACCGGCGCGGTGCCGAACCGCTTCACGAACTCGTCCCAGAACGGAATCGTCTTCGGCGTCAGCGCCGCCCGGATCGCGAACATGCCGACGGTCTCCGCATTGGCCTTGCCGCTGACGCGGGTGAAGAAGTCGGCGTCCTGGCTCTTGACGTCGATGCCGCCGATCGGGATCGGCACCTGCGCGTCATGCCATTGCTTGACGAAGATGTCGGACGACGCATGCGACAGCACCACGATCAGATATTGCGCGCCGCTGTCCTTCACCTTGGCGAACAGTGGCGAGAAATCAGAGGTCGAGGTGTCGAAGAATTCGGCCAGCTTGACCTCGGTGCCGCCGTCGATGGCGCCCTTCTTCAGGATCGGGACCAGGTCCTGTACCCATTTGGCGTTCTCGCCGACGATGGCGATCTTGGTCAGCTTCATCTCGCCCTTCAGCTTGCCGTTGATGAAGTCGACCAGCGCGCGGGCCTGATGCGCGGCGTTGATCGGGAACGCGCGAAAGATGTATTTGTAATTGTCGTAGTCGGTCTTCACCTTGGCAGTGATCGACGGCGACGCCGCGCCGACCCCGATATAGATGGTCTTGGCGCTGGAGATATGCGGCAGCTGCGCCAACGTGACGCCCGAGGTGTAACCGCCGATCAGCACGTTGACTTTTTCATCGGCTGTCAGTTTTTTGATCGCAGCTATGCCCTGTTCGGGGTTCTCAGTCTCGTCGGCGACGACGATTTCCAGCTTGCGGCCGAGCACGCCGCCCTTGGCGTTGATCTCCTCGGCGGCGAGCTTGGCGGCGTTCTGAGTGTCGCGACCGACCTGCAACTGGATCGCGGTCGGAATGCCGATCTTGATCGGGGCCTGCTGGGCGATTGCCGGCGCGGTGATCGCAAGGGCGCCGGCAACGATCATACTCGCGGCCGAAAGCGGCCTCAAAAAAGAGTTCATGACGCTTCTCCCTGATACATCTGGATCATTGTCCGATGCTTGATTTGTTCCCGCAGACTGCATGGCTCGGTCAGACCAAGTCAAGAAGGATCGGCGGCTTGCCGGTCTCCGTCGCGGCCGCGGGTGGTAGCAGAACTTGCAGCGTTGTTGCGCTGCGACGGACCCGCGGCTGGCATGCTCCGCAGCCAAGACACACGCGATAATTGTCGCCGATCAACGAGTTGTCGGGTGTCGTCAATCTGTCATGTCTGGCCTGTAGCTCCTGCCGCAGCAGGTGGGCGACCATGGTTCGCTGCACTGCAAGACCTTTTGTTTTTGGGGACTGCTACATGAAGTTGCGCGCTTTCGTTTTTGCACTTTCGGCCGTCGTGCTGGCGGCGGTTTCGCCGGCCAAAGCCGCCGATGTGATCTGCTACAATTGTCCGCCGGAATGGGCCGACTGGGCCAGCATGGTGAAGGCGATCAAGACCGACCTCAACATCGAGATGCCGCACGACAACAAGAATTCCGGCCAGGCGCTGGCGCAGATCATCGCCGAGAAGGCCAATCCGGTCGGCGACATCGGCTATTTCGGCGTCACCTTCGGCATGAAGGCAAAGGCGCAGGATGCGCTGGAGCCCTACAAGCCGGCCGGCTGGGACCAGGTCGATGCCGGGCTCAAGGATCCCGACGGCTACTGGACCACCATCCATTCCGGCACGCTGGGCTTCTTCGTCAACAAGGATGCGCTGGGCAACGCGCCGGTGCCGAAATGCTGGGCTGATCTGCTGAAGCCGGCCTACAAGGGCATGGTCGGCTATCTCGATCCGTCCTCGGCCGCGGTTGGCTATGTCGGCGCGGTCGCCGTCAATCTCGCGCTGGGTGGCTCCGCCGACAATTTCGAGCCGGGCCTGAAATTCTTCAAGGAGCTGAAGAAAAACGATCCGATCGTGCCGAAGCAGACGTCTTACGCCCGTGTCGTATCCGGCGAAATGCCGATCCTGTTCGACTATGATTTCAACGCCTACCGCGCCAAATATTCGGAGAAGGGCAATTTCGAATTCGTGATTCCCTGCGAGGGCTCCGTGGTGTTTCCCTATGTCGTCGGCCTCGTGAAGAATGCGCCCGACAAGGACAAGGCCAAGAAGGTCTTGGACTATCTGTTGTCCGACAAGGGCCAGGCGATCTGGACCAACGCCTATCTGCGACCGGCCCGCAAGATCGAGCTGCCGGAAGCGGTGAAGGCCAAGTTCTTGCCCGACTCAGAATATGCCCGCGCCAAGAGCGTCGACTGGGGCAAGATGGAGCTGGCCCAGAAGGGCTTTACGGACCGCTATCTCGCCGAAGTCCGTTGATGCTCTGATGTCCGTGAACGTAGTAGGGCGCCCCGTGAACGGGGCGCCTGTTTTCCATGTCGCATAAATCCTTTGTCTGGCTGTGCCTGCTGCCGCTGGTGGTGGTGACCTCCGCCTTCTTTCTGCTGCCGATGGCACAGCTCGTGGTGGTCGGTGCCGAGGGCCCGCGCGGGGTCAGCGCCTACCTCGCGATCGTCACCGAGCCGCGCTACCGCGCCACGCTGATCAACACCGTGGTGCTGGCGGCGGCGACGACCATCGCCACGCTGATGATCGCCACCATCGCCGGGCTGTTCCTGCAGCGCCATCGCTTTCCGGGCCGGGCCGTGCTGATTGCGATGCTGACCTTTCCGCTGGCGTTTCCCGGTGTGGTGGTCGGCTTTCTGATCATCCTGCTGGCCGGCCGGCAGGGTCTGATCGGCGCGATCTCGAACGCGGTGAGCGGAGAGAAGATCGTATTTGCCTATTCGATCTTCGGCCTGTTCCTGGGCTATCTGTATTTCTCGATCCCGCGCGTGATCCTGACCATCATGGCAGCGGTTCAAAAACTCGATGTCGGGCTCGAGGAGGCCGCGCGCTCGCTCGGCGCCAGCCCCTGGGCAGTGCAGCGCGACGTGGTGCTGCCGGCGCTGGGGCCGGCCTTCGTTGCCTCCGGCGCCATCGCGTTTGCCACCGCCATGGGCGCGTTCGGCACCGCGTTCACGCTGGCGACCAATATCGATGTGCTGCCGATGCTGATCTATACCGAGTTCACGCTGGCTGCGAATTTCTCGATCTCGGCGGCGCTGTCGATCGGGCTCGGCGTGATCGCCTGGGCGATCCTCGCGCTGGCGCGTTCGTTCAGCGGCGGCGCCGTCGCGGCGGCGGGATAGCATGATGCGCGACCGTCTGATCTTTCTCAGCCAGCTCGGCTTCACGCTGCTGGTGGCCGCCTTCCTGGTGGTGCCGGTGATCCTGTCGCTATCGGCCGGCGTCACCGTCAATTATTTTCGCGGCATCTCGTCCGGCGTCACCCTGCGATGGGTGATCCAGGTCTGGGATCTCTATGCCGGCGAAATCTGGCTGTCCTTCGTGATCGCGCTGGCGACGCTGGCGGTCACGCTGGTGGTGGGCGTCCCCGCCGCCTATGCGCTGCATGTGCGCGGCGGGCGGCTGTCGCGGGTCATCGAGGAAATCATCACGTTGCCACTGGCGATCCCCGGCCTTGCCATCGCGCTGGCGCTGCTGCTGACCTATGGCGGCTTTGGCGGTTTTCGCCGCTCCTGGGTCTTCATTCTCACCGGCCACGTCATCTTCACCATGCCGTTCATGGTGCGCTCGGTGATGGCGGTGTTCGGCAGTATCGATATCAAGACCCTCGACGAAGGCGCGGCGTCGCTCGGCGCGTCGCCTTGGCGGCGGTTCCGCACTGTCATCGTGCCCAATGCGATGCCAGGCATTCTGGCGGGGTCCTTGATGGTGGTGACTTTGTCGCTGGGCGAATTCAACCTGACCTGGATGCTGCACACGCCGCTGACCAAGACCTTGCCGGTCGGCCTCGCCGACGCCTACGCCTCGATGCGGCTGGAAGTGGCCTCCGCCTATACTCTGATATTCTTTGTCATGATTGTCCCGCTGCTGGTGGCAATGCAGATGTTCGCCGATGAGGGCCACAAGAAATGACCGCGATGGCAGGACACGGCGCCGCCGTGCGGGTTGAGCGCTGCGCCAAGACATTCGCGGATGGTACCCAGGCGCTGGCGCCGGCCAGCCTCGACATCATCAGCGGCGAGACATTGGTGCTGCTCGGGCCCTCGGGATGCGGCAAGACCACCATGCTGCGGATCATCGCCGGTCTCGAGCAGCCCGACGCTGGTGGCCGAATCCTGTTTGACGCCAACGATATGACATCGGTGCCGATCGAGGCGCGCAATGTCGGCATGGTGTTCCAGTCCTACGCGCTGTTTCCGAATATGAGCGTCGCCGACAATATCGGCTACGGGCTGAAGATCCGCGGCGTCGATGCCAAGGCCCGCGCGGCGCGGGTTGCCGAGATGGTGGCGTTGACCAATATCGGCGGGCTCGAAAACCGTCGCATCGACCAGCTCTCCGGCGGCCAGCGCCAGCGCGTGGCGCTGGCGCGCGCCGTCGCGATCCGGCCGCGCGTGCTGCTGCTCGACGAGCCGCTGACCGCGCTGGATGCCTCGTTGCGCGACCGGCTGCGCGGCGAGTTGAACCGACTGCTACGCTCGCTCGGCATCACCACTATCTACGTCACCCACGACCAGGCAGAAGCCATGGAGCTCGGCGACCGCATCGTGGTGATGCGCAAGGGCGCCATCGCCCAGATCGGCACGCCGCGCGAGGTCTATTTCACGCCGCGGAGTCGCTTTGTCGCGGAGTTCGTGGGCGCTGCGAATATCGTCGAAGGGCCAGTGGTGGCGGGGCAGATGGTGCTGTCCGGCGGCACGCTGGCGCTACGGGATCCGCCTGGCACACCTTCGGCCGTGGCCATGATCCGGCCGGAAACAATCCGCATCGTCCGACCGGGCGAAACGCCGCTGCAGGGGACCATCGACAGCGTCAGTTTTATTGGCGACAAGCAGCGCATGATCGTTACCGGCGCTTCCCACGGACCGCTGGTGATCGATGCCCCCAACACAATCGTCGCGGGAATCGGTGATCGTATCGGACTGGCGATCGCGCCAGAGGCGATTCGCCTGCTGCCCAAGGAAAATTGATGCCGCCGATGGCCGTCATTGCGAGGAGCACTTGCGACG